>JBDGPU010000061.1:0-27723 GCA_042219525.1 Halopenitus sp. | reverse complement strand
CTTTCGAGGTGTCTGCGTTGCTGGCAAGTGCAACAGCGACTGCATCTTTAAATACCGTTAATAAGCAAGAACGGCCAAGGGCTTTCCGCCGGTTCGCGGTCCGGTCCGATACAAAGTGTCTGTATACCGAAATTTAAAGCGCCTCTATGTCCTCGAGGATCTCCTGGGCGTGCTGTTCGGGGTCGACGCCCTCGTAGGCTAAGAGGACCTCGCCGTCCGAGCCCACGACGTACGTGTTCCGGAAGACGCCGTCGAACTCGTTGCCGAACATCTGCTTTTCGCCGTAGGAGTCGTACTGGCTCGACACGGACCCGTCCTCGTCGGAGAGCAGGTCGAAGGGGAGGTCGTACTCCTCGGCGAACGGTTCGAGGTCCTCGACCGGGTCGTCGCTGATGCCGACGACGGCGACGTCGTGGTCCTCGAAGGCCTCCCAGTTGTCGCGGAAGCCGCAGGCTTCGGTCGTGCAACCGGGCGTGTCGGCCCGCGGGTAGAAGTACACGACGAGGTAGTCGGTGTCGAACGAGTCGAGCGAGACGTCCTCGCCGTCCTGATTCTGCAGCGTGAACGCCGGTGCCTGGGTGCCGACTTCGAGCATAGCTGGTGGTTGGCACGGCGTCGCAAAAGCGTCCCTATTCGCGTCGGCGGCGACAACTTCCCTGCGTCGGGACTCGTCTGACCGTTATTCGAGACGCTCCGCGGCATCCCGCTGCAGCAGTGCCTCGGCGTTCGCCTCTGGGAGCGTCACGACGTCCTCGCTCGCGAGGTCGTACTCGCGTTCGTCTACCCCGAAGATGTCGCCGACGTCGGCGGTAATACGGACGGTCGTGCGCTCCGTTTCGTCCGTCGTCGCTGGCGACTCCTCGCCCGTCGCCTGCGACTCGTCACCCTCACTCGACTCGGAATTCGACGACGTCGCTCGTCCGTCCGCCGGCGTCGATACTTCTTCTGCCGGCGTCGAATCCCTCGGCTCGTCGCTCGCGGCGTCGTCCGCTCCCGGTGGCGCGGTGTCCGGTTCGACTCGCGTATGGCCAGGGGGTGCGGACTCGGCCGGTTCGTCGCTCGCCGGCGATGGAGCCGGCTCAGAGGGGTCCGATCCCGACACACTACCCGATTCGCCGTCCTGTGGGTCGTCGGTTGACCCGCCTACGCCCATCGCGTCGGCGAGCGTGCCATCGTCCGGCTCGTCCGCCTCGCCGGCTCCGTCGGCCGGGTCGACGGCTGCCGGCTGGTCCGTCGCGATATTCGGCTCCGGCTCGGGCCCCTGCTCCGTCGCCGACGAGGAGGTCGACTTCCCGGACGAGCTAGCAGCGGCGGCCGCGTCGGTGCCGGTGTTCGTCGGCTCCACCTCGCCGGTGAGCACGTCGAGGACCGACGATTTGTTCTCGCTGATGCGCGCAACGAGGTCGTCGAATAGCGCGCGCTCCTGGCTGGTCATCCCCTCCTGCTCGACGGGCATGTCCGCGGCCTCGAAGGAGGCGAGCTTGACGACCTTGCCGACGCGCCGCTCGTACAGCGCCTCGGCGATCTCCTCGGCCGTCTCGACCTCGTCTGAGAGGCGGCGCACGTCGTCGTCCGCGAACGGTTTCTCGACCTCCTCGGCGCGGCGGTCGCGGGCGGCCTTCAGGTCCGCGATGTACGCCGCGACGTCGTCGTAGAAGTCGTCGCGGAGATGCTGCAGGCTGTCCTTCCGTCGCTCTTTCGCCTGCACGGAGCGGAGTTCGTCCAGATTCATGCTTCGGGCACCTTGCGAGCCTCGTCGCGGGCCATGAGGAACACGCCCACGAACTCAGGTACAGAGTTCTCTCCCGGCTCCACAATGAAAGTATCGTCGCGAAGCTCGACTCGCCGCTGCTCGTCGGTCGCGACGGTGATGTCCCGGCCGACGAACCGCTCGGGGACGGCGTCAACGAGCGGGTCGAAGTCGGCGAGGTCGTCAGGGTCGATCCGCGTGACGCGGAGCCCGCTTCCGCCGTGGAGCGTGCCCGGAAGTCGAATGAGTCGGCGCGTGTCGGTCGTGACCGGCTCGTCGATGGGAGAGGTCTCGTTCGCCCGGACGCGACTGGCGAGCGCGTCGACGAGTCGGCGGACCCCGGGGCCGCCCGCTTCGAGGTTCCCCTCGCTGACGGCGTCCGGATTCCGGCGGAACGCGCCGAGGATCGTCTCCGCGCGGCCCTCGCCGATCCCGTCGAGCTCCTGCAGTTGCTCCATGGCGTCCTCGTCGTCCATCTCGCGGAGCTCGTCCGCGTACTCGACGAGCGCCTCGTGGACGCGTGCGCCCCAGCCGCCGTTGGTCCGGAGGACGCGCTGGGTGGTCCCGCTCGCGGAGACCGTCTGGATGAGGTCGTCGGTGTCGAGGTCTATCGCGCGAATGTAGTCGACGATCTCGCGGCGCGCGTCGCTGTCGAGCCCCTGGATCGTCTCGTCGCGAACGTGGACGTGGTAGCCGCGTCCGCCGGAGAAGACGATCTGAAGGTCCTCGAAGCCGAAATCTTGCTGGAGGAAGTCGAGCAGTCGGTCGAGGGCGTCCTTACAGGCCGCGAGCATCTCCGCGTAGGTGGCGTCCTCCGCGTCGATGCTCGGGAGGTGGTCGGCGTCGAGGTCGAAGACGAGGTCCGCCGACCGCCAGCCCTTCTTCGACATCGTCGACGCGCCGGGGTTGTCGTAGCGCGCCGCGGAGAAGTAGGCGTGTCGCGGGGCGGTCTCCTCGAAGAACGTGTCGAGGTCGCCGAGGTCGTACAGCGACTGATGGCGGATCATCGTCGTCTCTGCTCCCGGCGTCCACGGAATGTGACCCCACTCGCGCTCGTTGGCCTCCGGCGGCGGCGTGAGCGACGTGCTCCGGTAGTAATCGCCGAAGCGACCCTTGAGATACTCACGAGTGCGGTCGTCCATCGCTCTCCGTTTCTATTGTCGACCGGACTAAAGGCGTTGTCGTTCGTACCGCATTCGGGACGGCGGCTGGCCCTCTGTTGCCGGGCGAAAGTCAGAGACCACCTCTCGGCGACACCCCGTGGCGTGGGCCGGTACGACACTCGACCACACTCTCTTATTCCAGGGCTCCTGAACACCCGTACATGCGCGACGAAGCGGAGATTCGGGAGCAGTACGAGTTCCTTCAGGAGCAGCTGGACGACGAGAATATGCGCCACGAAGGCATCAAGGAGATGTTCACCTACTACAAGCGAGCCCTCGGGTGGGTGCTCGAAGAGGAGCACATCTAACCGCCCGCCAGCGACGACGTGCTCCGATAGCCGTCCGGATCACCCTGTCGCGTGTTCCCATGACCCAAGAATTTATTATGTGCCACGCGAAAGCCTCGAATGACGCTTCGCTTGGAGGGCCGAAGCGTCAGCGGGGACTGATTCAGGGCGGCAAGCAACCACGCGGTTTCCGCGTGGTTCGTTTTCCTTTCGACTTGAGATCGAACAGCACCGCCGTTCTCGGCGAGGATTTCTTCGCGGCTGACTGACGTCGGAATCAACCCCTCGGTTGGCCGAACAGCGAGGAGATGTGGCGACTGCAACTCGCGCGTGATAATTCAGTCAAACAGACACGAACAGCTATCGCAGCTGATAGGCACCTGGTCGTATTCCGAGATTGACAGCAACGATTCTCGCCAGTATAGTGCGTTCATCGGGGTGAGTTGGTGCATAGTCAGAGATAATAGCGACATATTTATTTTCTCTCAACAGTAATATAGAAGTAGATCCGACCAATGTACGATCTGACAGGCTTCCAGCGTGACCTGTTGTACGTCATCGCTGGGCTCGACGAACCCCACGGGCTCGCGATCAAGGACGAACTCGAAGATTACTACGAAAAGGAGATCCACCACGGTCGACTCTACCCGAACCTCGACACGCTCGTCGAGAAGGGGCTCGTCGAGAAGGGACAGCGCGACCGCCGGACGAACTACTACACGCTGACGAGTCGCGGTCGCCGCGAGATCGAAGCCCGTCAGGAGTGGGAAGCGCAGTACGTCGAAACGGAGTAACGTCCCCCGGGGCCACCGTCCGCTGAATGTGACAGCGGCGGTGGCTCCTCCGCCAGCAATTCTCTTTCAGTCTTACCCGATAGCGTCGCCGGCACAATTCGGTCAGTCGTCGTCGCCGGCACGGTTCGGTCCGTCGTCGTCGCCGGCACGGTTCGGTCAGTCGTCGTCGCCGGCACGGTTCGGTCCGTCGTCGTCGCCGGCACGGTTCGGCCCGTCGTCGTCGCCGGCACGGTTCGGCTCGTCGCCATCGACGGCGATTTGATCCTCGCCGGCAACGGTGCTTTCATCGGTGCCAGCGACGGTGTCTTCGTCGCGGTCGACGTCTCGCTCCTCCTCGGTCGCAGCTTCTCCGTCAGTTTGCCCGGCGTCCGCCGCTTCGTGAGCCTTCCTGGGGTGGGGCTGGTTCGCCGCGGCGTCGTCCAGTTTTTCTGAGCCGCTTCCGGTCTGGACCAGCTCCGGCAGGACGATCTGAGCGAAGCGGACGACGACGACGAGTAGCATTGGCATGAGGAAGATCCCGTACCAGCCGAAGAGCAGCGGGCCGACGGTGTACGCCACCATGACGGCCCCGACGTGGAGCGAGCGGCCGGACACGTACGGCCGGAGGATCAAGTCCGGGATCGAATCGACGAAGACGAAAGAGATCACCAAGAACAGCCCCACGAACCAGAGCGACTCGATCTCGCCGAGGACAGACGTGCGACCGACGAGGAAGATCGCCACGGGCACGTAGACGAGCTTCATTCCAACGACGGGAACGAGGCTCGCGACGCCGGCGAGGAGGCCGATGAGAGCCGCAGCAGGAATCATCATCCCCTCGGGGGCAAAGAGGTTCAGCAGGGAGTAGATGATGGCGCCGATGGCGCCGATGATGAAGGCGTTGAGGATGTTACCGAAGAAGATGCTCTGGAAGTCGTCGTCGACGGCGGTGAGAAACGGGACGACGACGCCGTCGGACCTGTCGAAGGTCTCCAGGAACCAGCGCCCGATCTTCGCGTCGTCCCGCAGCAGGTAGAACGCGAGCGCGATGACCAGGAACAGCTGGACGACGCCGACGCCGACGAGGATCAGCGTGTCCGCCGCCGAACTGAGGGTGTCGAGCAGCCGTCCCAGCGATTGCGGCGAGATGTACGAGCGGAGGTCCGCGGTGATGATGGCGCCTGGTTCGGCGATGAACCGCAGCAGCTCGTCGTCCAGTTCCGGGAGCTGGATGGCCGTAAGGCGCTGGAACTGGCTGGCGGCGACGATGACGGTGTAGCCGACGAGCAGGAGCGCGGGGAGCGCGAGCGCGAATATCGACACCGCGGCGGCGACGTTCGGCCGGTGGATACGGAGGCGGAGCCGACGGTACACCGGTCGCGTCGCGTAGTAGAGGAAAACCGCGAAGACGATGGTGCCGAGGAAGGAGAGGGCGACGAATCCGACGACGACCGCGAGGACAGCCCCGAACAGCCACCAGGCCAGCCGGCCGCGGTCCCACTCGAGCGTCATACTACAACCGGCGGGCGTGATAGTAAAAACGTGTCGTGAACCCCTCCGTGATGCCAGTGCGACCCCCCGAGGTTTTACGACCCCCTGCTGTATACCAACGGCATGTTGACTGCGGACCTCTCGCCGTCGATCGTCCAGACCTTCGTCGGCGTCTCCTTCGAGGAGCCGGTCGTCAGGCTCGCGTTAGCGACCGCCCTCGGTCTCTTCCTGGGCCTCGAACGCGAGTGGTCGGACAAGCCGGCTGGCATCAGAACGTTCTCGCTGACCGCGCTTCTGGGAGCGGTGTTCACCATGCTGGCGATGCAGACGCCGTTTCTCACGGACCTGCTCGTCGTCGTCGGGGCCATCCTCGTCATCGTCATGGGCGTCCTCCTGGCAGTGGACGGGCTGCTCGCGGATTCCCCGCGGGCGCTCGCGCTGACGACGAGCGTCTCCCTGATGGTCGCGTACGGCGTCGGGATGCTCGTCGCGATCGGCCGTATCGTCGAGGGCGTCAGTGTCGCCGTCTTCTCGTCGCTCCTGCTGGTGCTGAAACGCGAGCTCCACTCCTTCGCCGGCAACCTCTCACGGCGCGAGATCCGGTCGGCGACGGAGTTCGCCATCATTGCGTTCGTCGTCTACCCGCTGCTCCCAGCAGAAAGCGTCCAGGTCGGGAGCGTCGTCCTTGAACCGCGAATCGCGTGGCTCATGGTGGTCACGGTGGCGGCTATCGGTATCGTGAACTACGTCCTCGTCCGGACGTACGGCGGCCACGGTATCGCCGTGACGGGATTCTTCGGTGGGCTCGCGTCGTCGGCCGCCGTCGTCGGCGCGATGATCGACCACATCAACCAGCACCCGGGCAGCGCGAACTACGGCGTCGCGGCGGTCCTGCTGTCGAACGCGGCGATGGCGCTCCGGAACCTCGGGATCGCCATCGCGTTCACGGTTACCGCCGGCACCGTGATGCTCTGGGACATCGCCATCCCGCTCGGGTCGATCGCGGTCGCGAGCGTCGTCGTCTCCTACCTCGTCGCGGAGTGGGACACGACGATCGAGATGGAGATCGAGAACCCGTTCTCGCTCCGCAACGCGCTGGCGTTCGGCTCGGTGTTCCTCTTCATCCTCGCCGGCTCGGCCATCGCGCAGGCGGAGTTCGGCACGGTGGGGCTGTACGTCGGCGCGTTCATCTCCGGGCTCGTCTCCTCGGCTGGCGTCGCCACCTCGACGGTCCTCCTGTTCCGGAGCGGCACCGTCGGGGCGACGGCAGCCACGGTCGCCATCCTCCTCGCCACGACCGCAAGCATCGTCGTCAAGGCGTTCCTCGCGGCCGGCGGCACGAAGGAGTTCTTCCGGCGTGTCTCGGTCTGGAGCGCCGTCACGCTCAGCGTCGGCTTCCTGGCGACGGCGCTCATGCAGGTCGTGTAGCCCGACCCCCCTGCAGCGGTCGCGACGGGCCCGCCAGGGATGCTGGGTCGCGAAAGCTGCCGTCACCACAACGGGCGCTTGCCGCCCTCTCCCGCGAAACCCCCAGCAGGCTTGGAGATATCTCCAACTTGCGAGGGCTGAGACTGGATTTAACTGCCCCCGGTGTGAGAACCCGATATGGATCGCGACACCGTCGAACCCCAGGTCGACGACCTCCCCGGAAAACGGGCTCGGGAGTGGGTCGAGTACCATCAAGAGTCGGCCGCGCCGAGCACGTACGTCTACGACTTCGTCTGGGACCGGTCGGCCCCCGCCGAGGGACCGTTCTGTACCGACGTCGACGGCAACGTCCTCCTCGATTTCACGAGTCACGTCGCCGCGGCGCCGCTCGGCTACAACAACCCGCTCATCATGGACGAACTCGAGGAGTTCGACCTCGTCGACCCGCTGAAGATCGCGGGGCAGGACTTCTACGTCTCCGGCGGCGGCGAGCCGCGCGGCGACGACGCCCTCCCCGGCCCGGCCGACCTGATGGACCGGCTGACGGACCTGACCAGCCACTACGACATGGACACCGTATTCCTCTCGAACTCCGGCGCCGAGGCCGTCGAGAACGGGCTGAAGATCGCCTACGACGAGTCCGACGGCGCCAAGTACGGGATCACCTTCGAGGGTGCCTTCCACGGCCGGACGCTCGGCACGCTCTCGCTGAATCGCTCGAAGGAGGTCTACCGGCGCAACTTCCCGGAGATCAGCTCCATCCACGACGTGCCGTTCTGTGACGACGCCGGTTGCTCGCCAGAGAGCTGCTCCTGCGGCTTCTTCGCCGGCGACGGTGGTGAATCCCGGCTCCGGAAGAAGCTCGACCCGGACCGCGGCCACGTCAACCCCGAGGAGGTCGCGTACCTGATCATGGAGCCGATCCAGGGCGAGGGCGGCTACCGCTTCCCCTCGGAGGCGTTCATGGACGAGGTCGCCGCCCTGACCGACGAGCACGACATCACACTCATCGCCGACGAGATCCAGTCGGGCGTCGGCCGGACCGGCGAGATGTGGGCCTCCGACCACTACGCCATCGAGCCCGACGTCATCGCGAGCGCGAAGGGGCTCCGCGTCGGCGCGACCGTGTCGCGCTCGGACGTGTTTCCGGAGGAGAAGAGCCGGCTCTCCTCGACATGGGGCGCCGGCGACATCATCGCCTCCCTGCAGGGCGTGCTCACCCTCGACGCCATCGAGGAGGAGAACCTGATGGCGAACGCGACCGAGCGCGGGCGCCAGTTCCAGGAGTCGCTCCGCGACGCCGACCTCGACGGCATCGTCGACGTCCGCGGGAAAGGACTCATGCTCGCCGCGGAGTTCGAGTCCAAGGAGCTCCGCGACGACGTCGTCGACGCCGCGCTTTCGCGTGGGCTGTTGACGCTTTCCTGTGGATACAAAGTGCTCCGCTTCCTGCCCCCGATGGACGTGACCGAACGCGAGATCGAACTCGGCATCGACCTGCTGACGAAGGCCGTGCAGGACGTGAACTGAGGGACCTCGGGAGGTTTGGGAGCCATTTTCGGTGGATTTTGTTTATAAGTAGAAGGGGTAGGTGCAGACGACGCTGGACTTGCTAGCAACGCAAACAGCTCGAAAACCCTTGGCCGCTCTTGTTTATAAAGTGTATATAAAGGTCCAGACGCTACTCCTCTTGACAGCACCGCCAACTCCCCGAAAGCCCTCGGCCGCTCTTACTTATAAACTATATTTAAAAGTGCAGACGCTGCTGCGCTTGACAGCAACGCAGACTCCTTGAAAGCCCTCGGCCGCTCGCGGTCGCTGAACGACATATCCGCGCCTCTCAGCACAGCCCGGCGCGGATAGGGGTCGATTCAGCGACTCCCCTTCGGCGCGACCGGCCGTCGCCCTTTCAGTCCGCCAGGATGGCGACGGCGTCCGCAACCGCAACAGCCACAGCAGCCGCAACCGCGACAGCACCGACACCGCCCCGCAACTGCACTCCTCAGTCCTCCCCAGCCTCGGCCGGGGCGCGCCGGCCCCGCACCGCGCGGCGCGCCCCGGCCTCCCTCGCACGCGTTGCTCGCGCGCGCCACCGCATCCGCACCGCAACCGCTCGACAGCCGCCGCCTGCGACACCCCAGCCACCACTCTTGGGTGGGACTGAAAGGGGCAGCCGCTGAGCGGGATGCCCTGCGAAGTAAGCACTGAGCCAGCGAACGAGCGAAGCGAGTGAGCTGGCGAGGCGCGCAGCGAGCAGCGCAACCGCTCAGCGGCTGGGGCTTTCTGGGCATGCTGAGTGGTTACAGTAGCCTGATCACCCGTCCATCCGGATCCATCTCGCTCAGCGGCTGAGGCTTTCTGGGCATGCTGAGTGGTCTCGCAAGCGACGACAGCCGATTTTATTTATAAGTATAACCGCTCGACAGCCGGACTTGTCCGAGAGAAACATCTCGAGAACTCCCAACGACGATCGATCCGCACTATCCCGCCACCACCTGAGCTCCCACTTACATCTGATACCGACGCTCGTCGTCGCGCGGCGGCGGGCTCCCGCCGGTCATCTCGTCGTAAGTCATGCCGGAGAGGTACTCGTCGTAGGTCACGTCGTAGGCGCTCCGGAGCTGGAAGTCGAGGTCGCCGGTGTCGACACTGTTCCGGAACAGCGCGTGGATCCCGCGCCGGACCAGCTCCTCGGGGTCGGTGCCGAACGCGGCCGCGAGCATCGCGAGCTCGGTGCGCGCCTCGCGCGGGAGTTCGACCTCGACCTCGTCGCCGAGGTCGCTGTACGTGTCCTCTACGTCCGCCGAAAGCTCGTCGAGCGACATGGGCGATGTCTCGTCGCCCGGGCGGAAACGGGTTTCGACGCGCTCGCGTTGTCAGCGCGGCCCCCGACGAACTATCCCAAAGCCTGCCGCGCAATCATCACCGCTAAGCGGCCCGAGTCCTCAGTCGGGGACATGACTCAGGAGGGCGTCGAGATCGAGGACGGCGACGCGCCCGCGCTGCCGACGGACCCCGACGAACGCGACGCCGTGCGGACGGCGCTCGTCGAGTGGTACGAGGCGGACCACCGCGATTTCCCCTGGCGCCGGACCGAGGACCCCTACGAGATCCTCGTGAGCGAGGTGATGAGCCAGCAGACGCAACTCGACCGCGTCGTCCCCGCGTGGGAGGCGTTTCTGGACCGCTGGCCGGCCCCCGCGGACCTCGCGGCGGCCGAGCGCGGCGACGTCGTCGGTTTCTGGTCGAGCCACTCGCTCGGCTACAACAACCGCGCGAAGTACCTCCACGAGGCGGCGACGCAGATCGTCGAGGACTACGACGGCGAGTTCCCCGAGACGCCCGACGAGCTCTCGGAGCTGATGGGCGTCGGCCCGTACACCGCCAACGCCGTCGCCTCCTTCGCGTTCAACAACGGCGAGGCCGTCGTCGACACCAACGTCAAGCGCGTCCTGCATCGCGCCTTCGACGTCCCCGATGACGACGACGCGTTCGAGCGCGTCGCCTCGCTCGTGATGCCTGACGGGGAATCACGCGTCTGGAACAACGCGATAATGGAGCTCGGCGGCGTCGCCTGCGGGAAGAGCCCCGACTGCGACACGGCCGGCTGCCCCTGGCGCGAGTGGTGTCACGCCTACGAGTCGGGCGACTTCACCGCGCCCGACGTGGCCGAGCAACCCAGCTTCGAGGGGAGCCGCCGGCAGTTCCGCGGGCGCGTCATCTCCACGCTGAAGGAGTTCGACGAACTCGCGCTGGACGACCTCGGGCCCCGGATTCGCGTCGACTACGCGCCCAACGGCGAGTACGGCCGGGAGTGGCTCAGCGGGCTCGTCGAGGACCTCGCCGACGACGAACTTGTGACGGTCGACGAGGACGACGGCGGCGAGAAGGTGGCCAGACTCCGTCGATAACAACCGCCTCGGCGACTGGCAGTCGCGTTCGTCGATCTGCGGTGTGTGTACCTCTCGCACAGTCGCTGAAGGGTTAATCCGATCCCGGCCGATTTTGCTAGCATAATGGCGCCAACCTCCCGCCGTCGGTTCCTCGCAGCAGCCGGTATCACGTCGCTCGCGGGCTGTAGCGGGAGCGGCATCCAGGAGGAGGTCGTGCCGGCTGAGGGAACGCCGGCCGGCACAGCCGGCGCCGACGGCGGTGGGTCGTCCGAGCCGGCGGTGCCCACTGCGGACGAGCAGCTCCCGCTGCCTGGGACCCCCGAATCGCTACGGAACGCGGCTCAGTCAGGGGGGCCGCCGAAGGACGGGATCCCCTCCATCGACGACCCGAAATTTATCGCGCCCGAGGAGGTCGACTTTCTCGATCCCGGAGACCCGGTTTTCGGCGTCGTCCGCGACGGCACGGCGAAGGCTTACCCCCAGAAGATCCTCGCCCAGCACGAGATCGTGAACGACGAACTCGCCGGCGACCCGGTGAGCGTCACGTACTGCCCCCTCACCGGCACCGTCCAGGGGTTCCAGCGCGGGGACACGACGTTCGGCGTGTCGGGCCGGCTGATCAACAACAACCTCGTGATGTACGACCGCGCCACCGAGACCTGGTGGCCACAGCTGCTCGCGACGTCGATTCCGGGACCGTGGAACGAGGACCCGCCGATCGCCTCGCTGCGCGAGTTCCGGCTGATCTGGACGACGTGGGAGGCGTGGCGCACCGAGCATCCCGAGACAGCCGTGCTGTCGACGAAGACGGGCTACGCGCGGAACTACGGTCGGGACCCGTACGGGTCGTACAACCCGCGTGGCGGCTACTACGCCTCGGACAGTCTCCTGTTCCCCGCGCTCAACACGGACGACCGCTTCGAGAAGAAGCGCATCGTCATGGGCGCGCGAACGCCGGACGGGGCCGCCGCGTTCCTGAAGGACACGCTTCGAGAGGCGAAGCTCGTGGCGGGAACGATCGGTGACGAGCCGGTGCTCGCCGTGTACGACCCGCGCTACGACACCGCCTTCGCTTACCGAAATCCCGAGGACCGGACGTTCGAATACGACGACGGCGACGTCGTTGACGCCGAGGGTGACGGCTCGGTGTACGACCCCGATAAGCTCCCGCTCTCGCGGATCCACACGTTCGACGCGATGTGGTTCGCGTGGGTCGGCTACTACCCGGAGACGAACGTCTATGCGTAACCACTCTGCTGAACCCCGAACGGGGCCAGTCAGGACTGCCGTGTCGCGAACGTGGACGGCGACGGCGGCAGCACTCGGCCGCAGAGATGGGCGGGCCGTCTTTTGCGTCGTTGCCGTCGGATATGCACTCGTGTACCTCCGGGCGATCGGCCACCTCGCTCCGGGGCTCGGTGAGTACGGGGTGACGGTCGTCGACGCCCCACTCAGGACGTTCTTCGAATCGGCGCTCGGCCCGCTCTCCTTCAGACCGGTCGCCAGGGTCGCGGCCGGGCCGGTGACGTACCTGTTCTCGCTGAACACGATCATCGGCGTCGCGCTCGCCGGCCTCGTCGGGCTCAACCTCGCCGTGAGCTACCTGGCGTGGCGCCAGCCGAAGGCCTGCGGTATCGGGCAGTCGTCCGCGGGCCTGTTCGCTGGCCTCCCGGCAGTGCTCTCGGGGACGGCGTGTTGCGGCCCGGTCGTCCTGATCGCCGTCGGTGTCCAGGCGTCCGGCGTTCTCTTGACGGCGTTCCAGTGGCTCCTGCCGCTCGCGGGCCTCCTGCTCGTCGGGAGCCTCGTCCTCGTAGGACGGCAGATCGACCCGGACCGCCTCTGAGGGAACTCCGGTTCCGGATCCTGCTCGACCGACCGCGTCCTCGCAACCGTGGCGAACTATCGAGTCGCATGCAAGAAGCGGCAATCCGTGCGGAGGCTTTTTAAAAGCGTAGTGGATACCCTGTCATATACTATCATGGTCCTGTACGATCGGATTCTGGTTCCGACGGACGGCTCGGCGGAGGGGGAGCAGGCCGTCGAACACGCGCTCCAGCTCGCGGCCGCCCACGGCGCCAGCGTCCACGCGCTGTACGTCATCAACACGGCGAGCTACGCGGGGTTGCCGATGGAGTCCTCGTGGGACGGCATCGACGACCTCCTGCGCTCGGACGCGGACGCCGCGGTCCAGGGCGTCGAGGAGGTAGCCGAACCCTACGACGTCGCCGTGACGACCGCCGTGGTGGAGGGGTCGCCGAGCCGCGAGATCATCCGCTACGCGGAGGAGGAAGGCTGCGACATCGTCGTGATGGGGACCCACGGCCGGGGCGGCATCGACCGGCTCCTGCTCGGCAGCGTCGCCGAGAAGGTCGTTCGGGGGTCGAGCGTCCCCGTGCTCACGGTCCGGCTGGGCGAGGAGGGATCGCCGGAGTTCGGCGACACGGAGGTCGCGTCCGGCTCGGCCGAGGAGGACGAAACCGGCATCTCGGAGTCGACCGGCCCGGAAGCGTCCGGGAGTAGTTGAGGCCTGAAACCACAGCCGACCCGGAACCAGCGTCGCCACAGGACCGCTTTTCGTTCGAGGGCGACCGAAATCAGTCGATCGGAGCCGACCGGAACCAGTTGAGAGGGATCGACCAGAGCTGCTCAGGTCGGACGAACGTGCTCACAGTCGCCCGCCAGTACCCGTTCTCTCCCCTCGTCCGTCTCGACGACGAGCGCGCCGGGGAACTCGACGTCGACAGCCTCGCCCTCGATGACGCCGCTTCCCGTCTCGACCCTGACCTGCTGACCGATGGTCTCGGCGTGCTCGCGCCACTCGTCCAGCACCGTCTCAGGTGCTTCCGCGAGGTCGTGGAACTCCTCGAGCACCCGCTGGAGGAACACGCGGCGGTCGACGTCGCCGACCTGCTCGCGGAGGCTCGTCGCGCCCGGCGGGAGGGCCACGGCGTCCACGTTGGCGTTGACGCCGATGCCAACGACGAGCCAGTTCACGCGGTCGGCCTCACCTTCCATCTCGGTGAGGATGCCGGCCAGCTTGTGGCCGCCGCGGCTTGGCGTCGGCTCCCCGTCCGCCGAGGTGCCGTCGCCGCCGCCGTCACCGTCGCCCTCACCATCGCTGCCGCCGTCCCCACTCCCGTCGCCGACGACGAGCACATCGTTCGGCCACTTGATCGTCGCGTGGACGCCGGCCTCGCGGCAGGCCCGGGTCGTCGCCACCGCCGCGGCGAGCGTGAATATCGGCGCGTGCGCCGGTGGGACGTCCGGCCGGAGGACGATGGAGACGTACACGCCGCCGGACGGTGCCGACCACTCACGGTCGAGTCGGCCGCGGCCACCCGTCTGCTCGTCCGCGACGACCGCGACGTCGGCGACACCTTCGGCCGCCAACTCAGCGGCGCGCTCGTTCGTCGACCCGATGGACTCGTGGAACTCGACGTCGTAGGGCGCGTCGAGGCCGAAGGCGACGGCGTCGCCGCCGAACACCGGCGTGTCGGCGACCTCGTACCCCTCGTCGGTGCTCTCGATGGCGAAGCCGGCGTCTCGCAGGCCCTCGATCTGTTTCCAGACGGCGGCCCGAGAAACGTCCTCGGTCTCGGCGAATTCCGGCCCGGAGACCGGCCCCTCGGCGAGCTCCTGCAGCAGTCGGCGGCGAACGTCGCTCATGCGAGGGGATTGGTTGGTCGGCGGTAAAAACGTGCACCGTTGCGTGCGCTGTTCCACCCCTTGCACCGTTGCGGCCGATACCCGTCCCTGCGTCGTTACTTACATTTCCGCCCACGTACGAACCGAATACATGGTTACGTTCCTCGCCGGCGGGACCGGGACGCCGAAGCTGCTCGACGGCGCGACGCGCCTGTGGGACCCCACCGACGTGACGGTCGTCGGCAACACGGGCGACGACGTCGAGCTCGGCGGCCATCTCGTCTGTCCCGACGTCGACACCGTGCTCTTCCACGGCGGGGGCGTCCTCGACCGCGAGACGTGGTGGGGGATCGCCGACGATACGACGGCGACCCACGAGGAGCTGCTCCGACTCGCCGACGACGCGGGGCTCGAGCGTGGGCCGCGCTACCTCGACGACGAGGCCCAGACGAGCGGCCGCGAGATCGCGCGCTGGCGACGGTTCTCCGGCGTCGCGGAGTTCATGGAGATCGGCGACCGCGACCGCGCGGTCCACGTCACGCGCACAAGTCTCCTCGACGAGGGGCGATCGCTGACCGAGGTGACGCGTTCCCTCGCGGACGCGTTCGACGTGGACCTCGACCTGCTCCCGATGTCGGACGACCCCGTGGCGACCATCGTCCACACGGACGAGGGACCGATGCACTTCCAGGAGTTCTGGGTCGCACGCCGCGGGGAGCCGACCGTCGAGGACGTGGAGTTCCGCGGCGCGGACCAGGCCGCCCCGACCGACGCCGTGATGAACGCCCTCGCGGAGCCGGTCGTCATCGGTCCATCGAACCCGGTGACCAGCATCGGCCCGATGCTCGCGCTCCCGGGCGTCGAGAACGCACTGCGGCAAACCCCCGTTGTCGCCGTTTCCCCGTTCGTCGAGGACAAGGTGTTCTCCGGCCCGGCGAATCAGCTGATGGCCGGCGTCGGGAAGGAGCCGACCACCGCGGGCGTCGCGGCTGCGTACCCGTTTGCGGACGCGTTCGTCTTCGACGACGCGGACGGCACCGATCTGGACCGTCCGGTCGTCCGGACTGACACCCGGATCGACGACGCCGACGACGCGGAGCGCGTGGCCCGCGCGTGCCGGACCGCGCTGGAGGGGGTATCGTGACGCCCGACGCCGGAGCGGCCGACCAGGGTCGCGATGCTCCCTTCGACCCACCGGTCGCGGCCGCCAGCCTCAGCGGACAGGCGGACGCTGCGTGGGCCAGACGGGCGGCACCGCACGTCGGCTGCGCGTTCCTCGGCGGCGTCTCGCTGGACCCCGCCAGCCGTGCCGCGGCTCGTGATCTGGTCGAGCGCGACCGCGACGAGTTCCTGCCCGAGCAGCCCCTGGTGTTCATCGACGCCCAGCTCGAAGCCCTTGCGGACGAACCGCTCCGCGCGGGCGTCAACCTCCGGAGCGCGACGCCGGGTCCGATCCGGGAGGCTGCGGAAATCTGTGCGGAACACGACGCCATCGCGGAGATCAACGCACACTGTCGCCAGCCGGAGCTCAGAGCCGTCGGCTGCGGCGAGTCGCTCCTCCAGGAGCCCGCCCGGCTCGCGGACCACGTCGCGGCAGCCGCGGAAACGGACGCGACGGTGAGCGTGAAGATCCGCACGGAAGTCGCTGGCGTCGACCTCCCCGATGTCGCCCGGACGGTCGAACGGGCCGGGGCCGACCTCATCCACGTCGACGCGATGGACTCGGAGGCCGTCGTCGCCGACGTTGCGAGCGCCGCCGACCTGTACGTCGTCGCGAACAACGAGGTCCGGGACCGCGAGAGCGTGCTGGAGTACCTGGAATACGGCGCGGACGCCGTCAGCGTCGGGCGACCGAGCGACGACCCGCGGGTGCTCTCGCGGGTCGCGGCTGCCGTCGAGTCGGCGGGCGACGTCGGTGAGTCGGCGGGAGACGGCGTCGAATCGACGAGCGCTGCGGAGGAGGTCCGCCAGTGACGCCACCGTCCGGACCACTGCCGGCTCCCGAGCGCTCGCCCGTGGATAACGCCCAGCTTGCGCTGCTGCTGGAGGTCGCCGGTACCCCGAAGCCCGGTAACGTCGACCGAGCGCGCGACCTCGACGACCTCCGATTCGAACACTTCCTGACGGGCGCGGTCGGCGCCCGCGACGGACTGGAGCGTGCCGCGTCCGGCGCTCGCGTGGGTCACGCCTTCGAACGCGCCGTCGCCGGCATGGGCCAGCAGGGCGGTGGCAACACGCAGTTCGGCTGTCTGCTGCTGCTGGCGCCACTCGTTCGAACCGTGGCAACCGAGTCGACGCTGTCGCCCTCGACCGTCGACCGCGTCGTGCAGTCGACGACCGTCGACGACGCCGTCGACTTCTACCGGGCGTTCGAGCACGTCGACGTCGCCGTCGGCGACCCGCCGAGCGACGCGCCCGCACTCGACGTCCGGCGTGGGGCGGATGCGGAGCCAGCGCTCCGCGACCGCGAGCTGTCCCTGTACGACGTGATGACGCTTTCCGCAGAGCCCGACGAGGGCGTTTCGGACGCGAACGCGACGGAGTGGGTCGGCGAGTTCAGCCGCTCGTTTGCCGCCGCCGAGGACATCCTCGCCGACGCCGGGGCGGCCCCTGACAGGGTCGCGCGGGCGTTCCTCCGACTGCTCGCCGAGGCGCCGGACACGCTGGTTGCGACGCACCACGACGCCGACGTGGCCCACGACGTCATGCATCGGGCGGATGCGGTCGGCGACGATCTCGGCGCCGCCGAGGAACTCGCGGAAGAGTTCCGCGAGGAGGAGATCAATCCGGGAACCACGGCGGATCTCACCTGCGCGGCGACGTTCATCGCGCTCGAACGGGGGCTCGAGCTATGACTGGAAGCTGGGGAGACGGACACGACGACGCCGAAGCGAACAGCGATTCGGGTGAGTGGCCCGTCGACCTCCGCGGCGTCACGGAGACGGTGGTCGCGACGCTCGGACCGAACGACCTGTGGAACATGGCTGCGCTGGGGGTTCACGCCCCCGAAAGCGGCGATAAGGCTGAGGGGGCCACCGCTCGCACGTACGGGCGGACGCGGACGCGACGCAACTTCGAGGTGCGGGGTGGGGGCGTCGTCCAGTTCACCTCGGACCCACGGGAGTTCGTCGACGCCGCACTGACGGTCCGGGAGGAGCCCGAGCCGGTGCTCCCCGGCGTGGACGCGTGGGTCGAGGTCGACGCGACGCGCGTCGATGCGGACCAGCAGGGGGACACGGAGATCGTTACGTGGGAGCTCTCGCCGGTTGACAGCGAGATACTCGAGGAGCGCGTGCCGACGATCAACCGTGGATTCGGGGCCGTCGTCGACGCGACGGTAGCCGCTTCCCGGCTCGACGTTCCCGACTTCGACGAAAGCGAACTCCTCTCGCGGCTGGCGTATTTCGCGGAGACGGTCGAGCGGTGCGGTGGGCCCCGCGAGCGCGAGGCGTTCGCCAGGATCGACGAGGTAACGAACTGGCGGGAGCGTCGCTGAATCCGTGCATCGGGCCGAACTGGAACGAACCCTTTTAGTTTGCGCCGCGGGTATCGCTCCGTATGGCTATCAAACCCAAGTACATCAAACAGCTTGGCAACGCGCTCCTCGAGCGCTACCCCGACGCGTTCAACACGGATTTCGAGACGAACAAGGAGAGTGTCGAGAAGCTCACGACCGTCGAATCGAAGGGCGTCCGCAACCGGATCGCCGGCTACGTCACGACGAAGAAAGGGCAGCCGACAGCCTCGTAACTCGGTCGCTTTCTCGCCGTAAGTTTACCCGGGAAGCCGGGGCCAAGACCACGGGATGGAGCCGTTCGTCCGTCCCGTCATCGACCCCGGCTTCGCAGCCGCGGCGCTCGCATTCCTCCTCGGCGGCGCCGCGCTCGGGACTATCAGCGGCCTCCTGCCGGGGCTCCACGCGAACAACTTCGCGCTGTTGCTCGCCGGCTTCGCGCCGAGCACCCCCGCGGATCCGCTGCTGGTCGGCGTCGCGATGCTGGGCGCCGGCGTCGTGCACACCTTCCTCGACGTCGTCCCCGCGCTCGCGCTGGGCGTGCCGGACGCCGCGATGGCCGTCGCGTCGCTGCCGGGCCATCGTCTCGTCATCGCCGGACGCGGACGGGAGGCGCTCCGGCTCTCCGCGCTCGGGTCCGGCGCCGCCGTCGCGCTGGCGCTCCCGCTCGCCGTGCCGGTGACCTGGCTCATGATCCGGCTCTATCCGGTCGTTCGAGCGCACCTCTCGCTGCTGCTCGGGGCTGTCGTCGTCTTTCTCGTCCTCACGGAATCATCGCGTCGTGCGGCGGTCGGTGGGTTCGTTGCCTTCGTGGCAAGCGCCGCGCTCGGGGTGGTGGCGCTCGACGTGTCGCCGGCAGCGCCGCTCGACACCGGCGGGATGCTCGTCCCGCTGTTCGCGGGGCTGTTCGGCGCCCCGGTCGTCGTCGAATCCGTCCGCGGATCCGGAATTCCGCCGCAGGCCGACGCGCGGATCGCGATGGCCCCGCGGGCCCTCGGGATCACGGCCGGCGCCGGCTCGGTCGCCGGCGCGATCGTCGGCTACATTCCCGGTGTCTCGGCTGCGATCGCGGCGATCATCGCGCTGCCCGCGGTGCCGGAGGACGACGCGGACCGAGGATTCGTCGTCGCCACCAGCGGCGCGTCGACGGCGAACACCATTTTCGCGCTGTTCGCGCTCGTCGCCCTCGGTACGCCCCGGACCGGCGTGATGGTCGCGCTCGACCGGGCGAAAGTGCCGTTCGCGCTGCCGATCCTGCTCGTTGCGGCGACGCTCGGGGCTGTTGCCGGCTTCTGTCTGCTCCTGCTCGTCGGGGACGCTTATCTCCGACTCGTCGGTGCCGTGAACTACGCGCGACTCTCGGTCGCGGTCCTGCTCCTGCTGGTCACCGTCTCGTATCTGTTCGCGGGCGTTGTCGGCGTCGTCGCGTTCGCTGGGGCGACGATGCTGGGGTTGGTTCCGCCTCGTGTCGGGGCCCGGCGCGTTCACCTGATGGGGGTGTTGATCGGGCCGATTCTGCTGGCCTGAGCCCGGGGGCAAAGAACAACGGTTAAAAGTCGCGCGCCGGTTCTACAGAGTATGAGCGAAACCCACCAGCAGGCAGACGAGAAGTGCGTCTCCTGTGGTATCAAGGTGTCCGGGACGAACGCTGCTCGATTCAAGTGCCCGGACTGTGGCACGCAGATCAACCGCTGCGCGACCTGCCGCAAGCAGAGCAACCTCTACGAGTGTCCCGACTGCGGATTCCGAGGGCCCTGAACGATGGGTGACGTCGCCGCCAAGATCAAGGTCATGCCGAACAGTCCCGACGTCGACCTCGACTCGCTGCAGGAGGAACTCGAGGCCACGCTCCCCCAGGGCGCGAAGATCCGCGGCTTCGAGCGCGAGGACGTCGCGTTCGGCCTCGTCGCCCTCCTGCCGACGGTTATCGTTCCGGACGATGCTGGTGGGACGGAAGCCGTCGAAGAAGCGTTCTCCGATCTCGAGGACATCGAGTCCGTCTCCGTCGAAAGCGTCGGTCGTCTTTAACTAGCGCTTCCTTCGTTTTGCGTTTCGCTGGTCGTACTGGATAGCGTCGGCTATCTTCGGAACGGTGTCGGCTGCTTTTTATATACTGGTTTAAACAGGTGACATGGTCTTGCTCTATACGGCACCGCAGACTCCCAGAAAGCCCTCGGCCGCTATTACTTTTAAACTATATTTAAAGGTGCAGACGCTGCTGCGCTCGACGGCAACGTAAACACCCAGAAAACCCTCGGCCGCTCTTTCTTATAAACTGTATTTAAAGATGTAGACGCTCCTGCGCTTGACAGCGCCGCAGACTCCCAGAAAGCCCTCGGCCGCTCGCGGTGACTGAGCGACATATCCGCGGCTCTCCGCCGCGAAAGACGGTCCGGGCTTCCGTTGCGTCTTCGACGGACGGGTCCGGGCTGCGACTTTCTGGCCTTCGTTCGCTGCGTCGCCGGCGCGCGCCGCACGCCGGCTGTCCGAGAGACCTGCGGTCTCTCGCTGCTCACGAAGACACCGCCCGCCGCGGATAGGGGTCGGCTTCGCGAGAAATCGGAGATTTCTCGGAGCCCGAAAATCTGCGATTTTCGGGACAGCGACTCCCCTTCGGCGCGACCGGCCGTCGCCCTTTCAGTCCGCCAGGACAGCACCCGCGACGGCGACGGCAACGCGACAGCACCGCCACCGCAACTGCACCGCACACCCGGTGGCCGGCGTACGACGCTGGCCCGGTGGCCGCCGCACGCGACGCTCGGGCCACCACTCCCGGGCGGGACTGAAAGGGGCAGCCGCTGAGCGGGACGCCCTGCGACGCTAGCACCGCAATCCCGGCGAGCGAACGCAGTGAGAGAGCCGGGTGAGGAGCGCAGCAAGCAGCGCGACCGCCTCAGCGGCTGGGGCTTTCTGGGTGTGCCGAGTGGTGTCGCCAGCGACAATAACCGATCAAACGACGCGGAAAGCGACCGTCTCAGCGGCTGGGCCTCTCGGAACAAACCGAATGATGTCGCAAGCGACGACTCCCAATCACCCAAAGAAAGCCCACACGAAAAACTCAGAACCAGTTCCCGATTGCGCCACGCACTTTCGGCAGTTCGCGGCGAATCGCTGCCCGTTTCAGGAGCACGAAGCCGACGACGATGATACAGAAACCGACGACCGTGTACACCGTCACGGATTCGCCGAGCAGCGCCCAGCCGGCGACGGTCGCGACGACTGGCACGACGTAGGAGACGAGGTTAATCTGGAAGGCGCCGACGCGGTCGAGCAGCGTGAAGTAGATGGAGTAGGCGGCCGCGCTCGCGAAGACGCTGAGAAATCCGAGTGCGACGATGGCCATCGGTTCCGCGACTGGGAGTTTCTGGGATTCACCGAGGCCGATGCTGAAGAGGTGCATGAAGAAGCCGCCGGCGAGCATCGCCCAGGCCGTGGTTTCGATGCTCGAGAACGTCGTCTCGAGTTCGCGCAGGCCGACGCTCCCGATGGAAACCGCGGTGACCCCGAGGAACACGAGCGCGACCCCGATCGTGACCCCGCCGGTGAGGTTCTCGGGGTCCGGCTGCGCGACGAAGGCGACGCCGACGAGGCCGAGGAGGACGCCGAGCGCGCCCCGCGCGTCGAGCCCCGAGCCCTGGGCGATGACGCCGGCGACGGCGGCGGTCATGATCGGCACGAGACTGTAGGTGACTGCCGCGATGCCGCTCGTCGTGTACTGCTGGCCGACGAACAGCAGCGAGTTGTTGGCGGCGACGGTGAAGCCGCCCGCAAGGAGGATCGCGAGCAGGTCGGCCCGCGTCGTCGGCAGCGGCGCGTCGCGCGTCAGGAGGACGTAGCTCACGAGGATGACCGCGGCGAAGTCGAACCGGTAGGCCGCGTACAGCACCGGCGGGTAGAACTTCAGCCCGATCTCGATAGCGACGAAGGAGCCGCCCCAGAGGGCAGCGAGGGTGAAAAACAGGAGGGCGTTCCGGTAACGAGACACGGATCGACCCACGACCGTATCGGATAAAGCGTTGTTCGTTCGGGTCGCCTTCGCCGGTGCTTCGACCAGCGGGCGCTCGTCCAGGCCTCCGCTGGGACGCGTCACGGGCCCGCGATTTTCCAACGGCACCGATTCCTGTGACCTGCCAACTCCGACGAGCTAGTGAGCCGTCACCACACCACGTTTCCGGTGAAACGATCCGGTGGTGCCACTCCGGGGGAAGTGGTAACAGATTCGAGGGAGTCGTCAGCGAGACCGAGTCGCCGCCGTCTGCCTCAGTAGCCGCGGGTGATGAGGTAGTCGGCGAGGTCCTCGAGCAGCGAGCGGGCCTCGTTGTCGGGAAGCACCTGGAGGTGCTCCTTCGACCGTGTCGTGAGCGCCTGGGCCTTTCCCCGGGCGTACTCGATGGAGCCCGCGTCCTCGAGTGCGGCGACCGCCTCGTCGACTTCGGCCTCCGTGACCTCGGCCGGGGTGTCGGCGTCGACGAGGTCGTCGACGTCGACGCCCTCCTGCCGGGCGTGGAGCGTGATGAGCGTCTCCTTCCCCTCGACGAGGTCGGAGCCGCGCTGCTTGCCGAGTTTCTCGGAGGGGACCGTCAGGTCCAGCACGTCGTCCTGGATCTGGAACGCGCGCCCGGAGTCGATGCCGTACTTGTAGAGGGCATCGACGGTCTCCTCGTCGGCGCCGACGAGCAGCGCCGGGATGGCGGCGGCGGCCCCGTACAGCACCGCCGTCTTCAGCTCGATCATGTCGAGGTACTCCTCCGGCAGGATGTCCTCGCGGTCCTCGAAGGAGACGTCGAGCGCCTGCCCCTCGCAGATCTTCGTGCAGGTGGACGCGAGCATCCGCATGCTCTCCAGTGCGTCCTGCGGGTCGGCCTCCGTCTCCGTCAGGATCTCGAACGCCTTCGAGTACAGCGTGTCGCCGGCGAGGATCGCCGTCGCCGTGTCGTACTCCTCGTGGACGGCCGGCACGCCGCGACGGAGATCGTCCTCGTCCATGATGTCGTCGTGGATCAGCGTGAACGACTGGATGACCTCCAGCGCGACCGCCGCTCGCATGAGGTCGATCTCCTCACCCGAGAGGGCGGGGAACGAGCGGTACTCCACCGAGCCCGGGGCGACGTCGGTGACCGCCTCGCCGGCGATCAGCGTCACCGTCGGGCGGAGGCGCTTCCCGCCGGCTTCGATGATGTAGCGGGACGCCTCGTAGAGCCGCTCGGGCTCCGCCATCGGCAGCTCCTCGTCGATAGCGCCGTTGACGAGCTCCCGCCGTTCGCGGATGGCGTCCAGGACCCGTGCCTCCATCGCTTCGTCGCTCATTCGACGAGCTGGATGATGTTCCCGTTCTCGGACACGTGCAGGTCACGCCCCAGCTTGTACCCCTGGGACTTGGCCAGATCGACGTACGGCGCGAAGCCTTCCATGCTCTGGTGGGCCGGAATCACGTGCTCCGGCTGCAGGGCCTGCAGCATCTCGTAGTGGCCCTCCTCGCGCAGGTGGCCGGAAACGTGGATGTCGTCGTAGATCCGGGCGCCCTGCATCCGGAGGAGCTGTTCGGACTGGTACCGCTGGCCCTCGTTGGTCGGCTCCGGGATGACCCGGGCGCTGAAGATGACCTTGTCGCCGTCGTCCAGTTCGTAGGGGGTCTCGCCGCGACCCATGCGCGTGAGCATGGCGCGGGGTTCGCCCTGGTGGCCCGTCACGATGGGGAGGAAGTTGCCCTTCCCCTCCTTCATGATCCGCTTGAACGTGCGGTCAACGGACTTGCGGTGGCCGTACATGCCGACGTCGCCCTGGAAGTCGACGAAGTCCAGGCGCTCGGCCGTGCCGGAGTACTTCTCCATCGAGCGCCCGAGGAGGACCGGCTGGCGGCCGATCTCGCGGGCGAACTCGACGAGGGACTTCACGCGAGCGATGTGGGAGGAGAACGTCGTGGCGACGATGCCGCCGGAGTAGTCCTCCATCGACGTCAGCACGTCGTGCAGGTGTTCGCGCGCGACCGACTCGGAGGCAGTGCGGCCCTTCCGGCCAGCGTTCGTACAGTCCTCGATGTAGGCGAGGACGCCGTTGTCCTCGCGACCGATCTCACGGAACCGGTCCATGTCGATGGGGTCGCCGATGACCGGGTTGTGGTCCATCCGCTTGTCGAGTCCGTAGACGACGGAGCCTTCAGGCGTGTGGAGGACCGGGTTGATCGCGTCGATCACCGAGTGGGTGACGTTGACGAACTCGAGTTCGACCTGCTCGGAGTCGCCGATGGCCATCGTGCCACCGGCCTCCATCTTCACGAGGTCGTTTTCGACCGTGAACTTGCTCTCGCCCTGGATCTGCTGTTTCACCAGCTCGATCGTGTACGGTGAGCCGACGATGGGCGCGTCGTAGCGGTGGGCGAGCTTCGGGATGGCCGCGATGTGGTCGAGGTGGCCGTGCGTCGGCACGATGGCCTGCACGTCGCCCTCGAGTTCGGACATGACCCGGTCGTCCGGGATGGCGCCCATGTCGATCAGGTCGAGGCTATGCATGTTCTCGGTCTCCACGTTGTCGTGGATCAGGACCTTACTGAGGTTCAGGCCCATGTCGAAGATGACGATGTCGTCGCCTGCGCGAACGGCCGTCATCTGTCGACCGACTTCTTCGTATCCGCCGATTGTTGCGATTTCGATTTCCATGGTTTTGCTGAGCATCTGAAGCCGCTAACGCGGTGATGCTACTCACTGAAACCCGCAAATTGGGGCCAAAGCCCCGGCGTCTTGCAGCACGTCGGCGATGGGCCCCGCTGCGGTCGAGCCGACACCGGCTCACCGTGTCCCGCGGGAGTGTGGTAGTTGCGCCTACACGCCCGTCTCTTAAAAACTACAGGGGTTCGGCCATCGAAACCACCGTTCGCCTGGCGAGACATTGGGAGCTCGGTCCTCCGGCCCGCTCGTGGCGTGGCGGTCCTCGCTGGCGACGTGTGGCGGTCCTCGCTGGCGACGTGTGGCGGTCCTCGCTGGCGAGTTTTCCGCCGTCGCGTGCGACGTTGCTGGCTCTGCTCCCGATATCGGTTGTCGTCGCACGCGGCGTACTACTCGCTGTTCACGAGGATTCCCTCCAACGATCGGCGACCGAATCCCGGTGCTGCCTTTGCCATCCCGGTATTTTTAATAGTGCGACGCGCGGCTTCCCGGATATGCCTGGACGACCTCTCGACGTTCTCGAAGAATCACTGGACGGTGCGGTGACGGTCCATCTCAAAGACGGCACGACGTACTACGGAATCCTCGCCGGCTACGACCAGCACATGAACGTGGTCATCGAACCCGAGGACGGTGCCGAAGAGCGGTTCGACGTCGAGGAGGAGTTCGCCGTCGCAGTCGAAGACACAACGATTATACGCGGCGATAACGTCGTAACTATCAAAGCATGACCGGAGCTGGAACGCCCTCTCAGGGGAAGAAAAACAAGACGGTTCACGTGAAGTGTCGCCGCTGTGGCGAAGCATCCTACCACACCAAGAAGGAGCGGTGCTCCTCGTGTGGCTTCGGAAAGTCCGCGAAACGACGTTCGTACAGCTGGCAGTCGAAGACGGGCGACAACTGACGCGTCGTTTCCGATCTTTTGCTCTTCGAAGTTTCACCGCGTAGCGGGGGCTGCGTCGTTTTGCAGCGCACGCGTCGTTTCCCAGCGCAGACGCTGCCGAGAAGACGCAACCGCAGAACGCGCAGCCGACTCGCTCACTCAGACGTCGACCGAGTCCAGGAACTCCGTGAGCACCGCGTTGAACGCGGTCGGCTGCTCTAACATCGCGAGGTGGGCCGCGTCCTCGATCAGCGCACGCCGACAGTTCGGCATCTCCTCGGCGAAGAAGTCGTGAAAGCGTGGCGGCGTGAGCTTGTCGTACTCGCCGACGACCGCGAGCGCCGGGATGTCGATGTCGGCGACCAGGTCTCGAACGTCGAACCGATGGCACGTTCGGAAGTCGCGCTCGGTGACCGCCCGGCCAGTTTCGCGCATCTGCGCCTCGGAAAGTTCGACGTACTCGTCGGGCGCGTCGTGAAACAGCCGGTCCTCGCCGTGGAGGAACTCGATCGCCCGGTCGAAGTCGCCGGCGAGCCAGTCGAGCAGATCCTGCAGCACCGAGAGCTTCGCGCCGGTGCCGGCGAGGACGATTCCGTCGGGATCGAGGTCGCGCTGGAGGGCGATCCAGAGCACGACCGCGCCGCCGAGGGAGTTGCCGCAGAGCACGTCGGCGTCGACGTCTTCGGCGACGGCAACGACGTCGTCCGCGTACGCGATGAGTGTCTCGTAGCCCGCCGCCGCCTCGATGTCGTCGCTTTCGCCGTGGCCCGACAGGTCCAGCGCCGCCACCGGGTATTCGTCGGCGATGCGAGCCTGGGCCTTCCAGACGCCGCTAGACCCGCCGCTGCCGTGAATACAGAGCACCGTCGATCCGTCAGCGCCGCGGTCCGACAGCCGATACGCGGTCTCCCGGCCGTGATGTGACACCCGCTCCATACGATCCGTCCCGAGGGAACGGGCAAAAATCCCGTGGGGACCCCGTCGCCCGGACACGGTCGGAGTCCCACGTCGACGACCCACCTCGTGGACAACGGTGTTTGCGAGATGGTAGCAATCCTGTATGTACCGCTACATCATCCTGTGGGCCTGACCCGAAGCCCTCGTGCGATTTGTTGGCGACAAGTTTATATATTCTCGAACCTAACTTGTAGTTAGCACTAAAATGAACTCAACTCAATCAATCGGCGGCGAAAGTCTGCTGCGTCGCTACGAGTACGAGGACCGGTGGGTTGTTGCCGCCGACCTCGGTGTCGACGACGACGACGTCTCCGTCGACACGGTTGGTTCGACTGCCATCGTCGTGGTCGACAACGGGGACGACGTGTCCGAGGCGGAACTCGACCTGCCCGACACGGCTGACTCGGCGTCGGTGACCAACGGCGTCCTCACCATCGAGGTGGGGAAATGACGCTCACGGTCAAACCCCTCAAGCAGAAGGACGCCGGCCGACGTCTGGCCGCGATCGACCGCGTCGCCGCCGAGGAGAAGGACCTCTCCGGCGGTGACTTCGTCCGCGTCAGCGGCGACGAGGGCAGCGCCATCGCCCGCGTCTGGCCCGGCTACCCCGAGGACGACGGAACCGGCGTCATCCGGATCGACGGCAACCTCCGGCAGGAGGCCAACGTCGGCATCGACGACCAGGTCGAGGTCGAGAAGGTCGACGTCAAGCCAGCGGAACAGGTCACCATCGCGCTCCCGCAGCGACTGGGGATCCGCGGCAACGTCGACGCGCTCATCCGCCGCGAACTCGGCGGCCAGCCGGTCACCCCCGGTCAGAACGTCCAGCTCCCGCTGGGCTTCGGCTTCATGGGCGGCCAGTCGCAGGCGGTCCCGCTAAAGATCGCCTCCACGACGCCGTCCGGCACCGTCGTCGTCACTGACGACACCGAGATCTCCATCTCCGAGAAGCCGGCCGAGGAGATCGTCGAGGAGACCACCGGCGGTCCGGAGGGCAGTGGGGAAGGTCCTGACGTCGCCTACGAGGACATCGGTGGCCTCGACGACGAGCTCGAGCAGGTCCGCGAGATGATCGAGCTGCCGATGCGCCACCCCGAGCTGTTCAAGCGCCTCGGCATCGACCCGCCGAAGGGCGTCCTCCTGCACGGCCCGCCGGGCACGGGGAAGACCCTCATCGCCAAGGCCGTCGCCAACGAGATCGACGCCAGCTTCCACAACATCTCCGGCCCGGAGATCATGTCGAAGTACTACGGCGAGAGCGAGGAGCAGCTCCGCGA
>JBDGPU010000001.1:0-28168 GCA_042219525.1 Halopenitus sp. | reverse complement strand
GTTTCTCGGTCCCTACGAGAGACTACCGAAATCGATCTGGGGCTAAACACGTACGCGTTGCCGACACGGATCAGCCGCGGACGAGAGGCGAACAGCGGGTTATAAACTACCGACGCGGCCACGTTCACGTATTCGTGGCTCACGAACGTGTCCCGACTCGCCAACGTGGCAGGGCGGCTGATTCGGCGACGCCGGGAGCCGTCGCGCTGCCGGGGCAACGCCGTGATCCCAGCCATCCGACGGCTGCTCCCGGGGCTCGCGCTCCTCGCCGTCGTCGCCGGCATTGCCGCCGTCGTCGGTCCCGTGGTGCCGGTCGTGACGCCGCTGTTGCTCGCCATCGGGCTCGGTGCCGGGATCGCCAACACCGTCGGCGTCCCGCGTCGCTGCCGCCCGGGCGTCGCGAAGCATTCGCGACTCCTCGAGGTCGCCATCGTATTGCTCGGCGCCCGCCTATCGCTGGACGCTATCGTCGCCGCGGGGCCGCGCCTCGCCGCGCTGGTGCTCGGAATCGTCGGGTTCGGCCTGCTGACCGTCACCGCTCTCGCCAGAATCGCAGGCCTGCACGACCGACTGGGCTCGCTGCTGGCTGCCGGGTCGACCATCTGCGGCATCTCCGCGATCGCGGCGGTCGCCCCGATCTGTGAGGCCGAGGACTCGGAGGTCGCTCACGCCGCGGCGACGATCCTACTGTTCGACGCGGTGACGCTGCTCGTCTTCCCAGGGATCGGCCAGGTCCTGGGGCTCGAATCGAAAGTCTACGGCGTCTGGATCGGGCTCTCGATGTTCTCGACCGGCCCCGTCGCCGCCGCGGGATTCGCGCACTCGGCCGCTGCCGGCGAGTGGGCCACCGTGACGAAACTGGCCCGGAACGCACTGATCGGCCTCGTCGCCGTGGGCTACTCGGTCCGCTACGCTGGCGATGCCGGCGACGCCCGGCGACGCGTGCCGCGGGCCCGCCGCATCTGGACGGAGTTCCCGACGTTCCTCCTCGGGTTCCTGTTGCTCGCGGCGATAACGACGCTCGGCGTGTTGCCCGCGGCCGTCGCCGGCGCCGTCGTGGCGACGTCGGACGTGCTGTTCCTGCTCGCGTTCGCCGGCCTCGGCTTCGACATCTCGTTGACAGCGATGCGGAAGACCGGGCTCGTGCCCGTCGCCGTGGTCGGGACGTACCTGGTCGTCGCGAGCGGTGTGGCGTACGTACTCGTTACTCTCGCGTTCTGAAAGAAGCCCAGGCGACGTGGGGACTGCCACCGGAAAGTGCGTGTCCGGTTAGTCGTCCGACGTCGCCGAATCGTCGAGCCCGTCCGAATCGTCGAACCCGTCCGAGTCGTCGAGCTCGTCCGAGTCGTCAAACCCGTCCGAATCGTCGAGCTCGTCCGAGTCGTCAAACCCGTCCGAATCGTCGAGCTCGTCCGAGTCGTCGAGCCCGTCAGCGCCGTTGCCGGCGCCGTCGTCGGCGCCCGGCGGGCGCAGAGTGTCGACATCCACGCTGGCTCCGTCCTCGTCGATCCCTTCGATAGGGACGCTCGCGACTTTGTACTCCGGGATCCCGGAGGTCGGGTCGAACGCCTCCTGGGTCAGCTCGTTGACTGCGCCGGCGGCGAAGTACATCGGGATGAACACGGTGCCGACGCCGACCCGGTCGGTCACCTCCGTCTTGTCAACGATCTCGCCGCGTCGACGAGGCGGGCCGCGTCGTCGGACGGGGGAGTACCCGCAACGCGAAGGACGCCGGAGCCCGGACCTGTGTCCCGATTCATGTCCGAAACAGGCGGGCGTAGGCACAAGAAGATAGTGCTACTTTGCCGCGTTTCGACCCTGCCGATTTATATAGAACATTTCCTTACAGTAGTAACATGTCCCGGGAGTCGAGCGATGTCGGGAACCCCGCCGCGGACTCCAAGGAGGTAGTCCTCGATCGGATCTCCGACGGATTCTACGCCCTGGACGAGCAGTTCCGGTTCACCTACCTGAACGACCGGGCTGAGGAACTTCTCCAAGCGCCACAGGAGGAACTTCTCGGCGAGAAGCTCTGGGACGTGTTTCCCGAAGCAGCGGATATCGACGAGGTCTGGGACGCGTTCCACGACGCGATGGAAACCCAGGAGCAGGCCGAGTACGAACTCTACTACGAACCCCTGGATTTCTGGGTGGAAGCGACAGTCTACCCCTCCGATACCGGCGTGTCGGTGTACTTTCGCGACATTACCGAACGCAAGGAGCAAGAGCGTGAACTCGCCGAATCGAAGCGGCAATATCAGGCACTCGTCGAGAACTTTCCGAACGGCGCCGTCGCGCTCGTCGACGCGGACCTCACCTATCAGACGGTCGGTGGCACGCCCGTCGACCACGAACTGGACACCGCGGAGAACATCGAGGGGAAGCCGGTCGACGAGGTAATCTCCCCCGAGTTGGAAGCGGTGCTGAAACCACGATACGAAGCCGCGCTCGACGGCGAACGGAGCGAGATCGAGGTCGATCACGCCGGCAGGCATTCCAGGATCTACACCTTCCCGGTCACGGACGATGACGGGGAGGTGTTCGCGGCGATGGGGATGTCCCAGGACATCACCGACCTGAAAGCGCACGAACGGGAACTCGAGCAGTACCAGGCGCTTACGCAGGCGGCCAACGACGCCATCGTCACGATCGACGAGCGGAGCATCGTGCAGTCGGTGAACCCGGCGATATCGGACATATTCGGCTACGAGCCGCCGGAACTCGTCGGCGAACCGTTGACCACGCTGATGTCGGACGACCTCGCGACGAGCTACACGGAGGCGCTGGAACGCTACCTCGAGACTGGCGAGCGCACCCTCGACTGGGACTACATCGAGATGCCGGGCCAGCATCGCGACGGGTCGACGGTGCCGCTGGGGATCTCGTTCAACGACGTCGAACTCGACGCGGAGACGTTCTTCGTCGGCATCATTCGCGACATCTCCGAGCGCAAGGAGTACGAGCGCAAACTGGAGGAGTCGAACGAGCGGCTCGAACGGTTCGCCCATGCCGCCTCTCACGACCTGCAGGAGCCGTTGCGGATGGTGTCGAGCTACCTCCAGTTGCTCGAGGACCGCTACCAGGACGACCTCGACGAGGAGGCACAGGAGTTCATCGACTTCGCGCTGGACGGCGCGGATCGGATGCGGGGGATGATCGAGGGGCTCCTGGAGTACTCCCGCGTCGAAACCGGCGGTGCCCCGTTCCAGCAGGTCGACCTCGACGAGGTCCTCGACGCCGTTCTCGCCGACCTGCAGCTCCAGATCGAGGAGTCAGCAGCCGAGGTCACGAGCGACCCGTTGCCGACGGTCGAGGGTGACGAGAGTCAGCTCCGACAGGTACTCCAGAACCTCCTCGAGAACGCGATCGAGTACAGCGGCGACGCAGCTCCACGCGTTCACGTCTCGGCTGCGCGCGACGGCGACGAGTGGGTCGTGCGCGTCCGGGACGAGGGCGAGGGCATCGACCCGGACAAGCAGGACAGGATCTTCGAGGTGTTCGAACGGCTCCACACCGCCGACGAGAACGGCGGCACCGGCATCGGGCTCGCGCTCTGTGAGCGGATCGTCGAGCGCCACGGCGGCGACATTCGAGTCGAGTCCGAGCCCGGCGAGTGGACGACCTTCGAGTTCACGCTGCCGGCTACCTGACCAGCGGTCGGGATTCGTGGGGCACTCGAACATGAGCGACCGAGACGCGTTGACCCGCACACCTTTCTCGTCTGAGTCGCATGTCGGGATATGCACTGGCAACGACTGGCGGGCTTCGTCCTCAGCGGCGCCGGGGTCGTGGGCTACGCGATCGGGGTGTACGTTCCGTACACGGGTCGCGCGTTTTCGATCACGGCACTCATGATCGGGGTCGCGCTGGCCGCGATCGGCAGCCCCGAGGCGGCGGAAGCGTCGGAGTTGGAGGCAACGGAGGCGGACGCGACGGAGGCGGAGGCAACGGAGATGGAGACGGAGGTGGCCAAATGACCCTGGACGCCATCGTCTACACGCCGAACGGCATGGAACGGCACCAGAACGTCAACGTCGAATCCGTGGCGGGCGCGGTCGCCGGGAAGCCGTGGCGGCAGGCCGAGGAAGCCGAGACGACGGGGATGCGGGCTCTCAGAGAGCGGTTCGACATTCACCCGCTCGCCGTCGAGGACGTGCTCGACGACCAGACGCGGCCGAAGACCGAGGAGTACGACGGCCACACGTTCGTCCTCATGAAAACCACGCAGCTGAGTCAGCGGGAGGAGGTCGAGTTCAAGAAGGAAGTTCGCACCCACTCCGTCGGCTTCTTCATCGGGGACGACTGGCTGGTCACCCTGTCGCCGACCGAGAACGAGGCGATCGACCCCACGGACCCGAAGTGGGAGAAATACGGCGAGCGGAGCCTCGACCGTGGCGCGGATTTCCTGGCCTATCGGCTCATCGACGGGATCGTCGACGACTACTTCGGCGTGCTCGACGAGATCGAGGACGACATCGAAGCGGTCGAGGAGCGCGTCCTGACCAGTCCGGACCCACACATGCTCGAGGCGCTCAACGAAATTCGACGCGACCTCCTCGCGTTCCGTAAGGTGGCCTGGCCCGCCCGCGAGGCGGTTTCGTCGCTCTCCCGGGGCGACATCCCGCAGGTCGCCGACGAGAACGAGAAGTACTTCCGGGACGTGTACGACCACCTCGTGCAGGTCGTCGACCTCATCGAGACGTACCGCGACCTGACCGGCGGTTCGCGGGACATCTACCTGAACGCGGTCTCGCAATCGACGAACGACGTGATGAAGACGCTCACCGTCGTCGCGACGATCTTTATTCCGCTCACGTTCGTCGTCGGCGTCTATGGGATGAACTTCGCCGACACGCCGTTCGCGATGCCGGAACTCTACTGGACGTACGGCTACCCCGCGACGATGCTCGGTATGATCGCGCTCGCCGGCATTATGCTGGTCCACTTCCGGCGACAGGACTGGATCTGATCGGTTCACAAGGACAAACCGATCCCGACAATGAGATGGTCTCTAATTTTCGCCGGCCCCTAACGGTACCGGGATGAACTGGACGCAGTGGCTCGAGAATTCATCGACTTCGAGCTGGAGGGCGAGAGAAGGATATGCGAGACGGTCGACGGGATGGTCGTATGTTCTCGGAGCGAAAGGGGTGGCGAGGTGCAAGGGATCGACGCCAACAATCAGGACCCGATCTTCGATGTGTTCGAGCGCCTCCACACCGCCGACGAGAACGGTGGTACCGGTATCGGATCGCGATGTGTGAGCGCATTGTTGAGTGCCACGGCGGGGATATCTGGGCCGAGTCCGAGGTTGGTGAGGGGATGAGGTTCGAGTTAACAGTACCGGAGTCGTAATGGGTTTCTGGGTCCTATTTTGAAGTCAGCCGAATCAATCGTTGGCCACTTACTGCCGTTCCTGCATGACCGTTTGACGCAGAACGACCTGGGATCGGTGGGATTGATATTAAAATATCATCTATTGCAAGCGTAGGACAGGTACGCTTTTGAGGGCCTGATATGACCGCAAGGTGCCCACAACTTGGGTTCAGCGGTCTCAAACTGCTCACCACAGGGAGAGGGAACGAACCGTTATGTCGTGCCCTGCGATGGCTCTCCGACTCGTACGAAGTACGCTGCCGCGCTATAACCGGGACGAACGCCAAATGGTACTTGCAAGGAACCGAAGTCTACAGCATTTGGAAAGATGTGCTAATGGCGCATCCTGTGACTTCGGTGTGCGGGGGGTGTGTAGTGGCAACTATCTGTAAAGGGTAATCAGGCGAAAGAGGTATCAACCAGGCTCTTAGCGGACCACGGCACACAATATACCTCGCAGGCTTCCAGCTTGGGGGACGGGAGGCCAAACGGTTCCCGAGAGGTGAATCTTCGAGGAAACCGCCTTGTCCTTATCCGTCCGAGACTCTCCGGCTCTGTGCATTGATAACCGCGCTTCTACAGTGGGTGAAGGCCTCGATTAACAGAGGGAGTAAACACACTCCGCCCCCGCAGGTACCGCCCCAGCAAAGGGCTGTGGTAGAGAAAGTGGTTTAGTCAGAGTAGACTGTGAAGCGATCTGTCCATTCCTGATTATTTTGGTCGCGGCAGTGAAGATTAATAAGGGAAGAATAATATTTGCAAGGTAGACAGCACCGGATTGCCGTCTAAGGACACTTCGGGGGATGATTCTATGTCAGGTACAAGTCTTAACAGAATATCTGATTTCTTTGAGTGGCCATATGTTGTACTACTCGCCATATCAGGAGTATGTTTTATAATATATACAGTTTCTATTGTGTTTCTGGATAATCAGGATATAGCGACTTGGTTCAGTAGACTAACTGCGGCAACTTTGGGTTCATATCTAACTGCAGTAGTAGTGGATAAATCATTCAGAAAGCAAGAGCGAAAAGAGAAGGAGAGAGTAAAAAACATAGCATTACAGGAGCTCCGTTCTCCTTTACACGAACATCTTAATCTTCTTGCCAAGTGGTATACGGCGAGTCGTGCTGAAAGACCAGAGGAGATGCCATCTTCGTGGAAGGAATTTCTACAAAATGATTTTCCAGAAACCATTGAGAATATGGACTTCAGTGCCTCTGCTCCTGCTGTTAAGGAGCAAAATTGGCTTACCTATAGTATGAGTGAAGTTCAGGAGTTTAAACAAAAATCAATGAAATATCTACGAAATATAGATATTCAATGGATTCTGATATGACTGCCTCTTTCCAGAAATTGGAAAACTCTCCGTTGTACGATACTATTCTGGACACAGGCCAAAACATACAGGATATGAAAGAAAGAAGTGAACCAGAGCACGTGGAGGAAGAAACCAAAAAAGTTGGCCCATTTGCGAGTGCTTCTGTTGAGAGTCATATAGACAACCTCTCAGAGATAATAACATATTATGAGGATGATAGAGCTCCAGAAATTCCCCCATTTGAAAATACCAGTCTGCACAATTCAAACTTCGCCCCAGCGATAGGCAGTGCTCGTCTCAACGATGTTCCATCGTGGGCCAAAGAACTACGCGACTCAACTGAATTGTAGAAAAAGTCTTAAGATAATAGCTACGCCCTGTTATAAGCAGATTAATATTTTTTCAAACTGAGAGTTTGTGGACAGACAGGTAAGGATCGAGTACTTGCGGAAGAACAGTAGGTGGCCCTCCGACAAGCGGGTTGTAACCCATACGTCAGAGTCCGCCAGTTGGTAGTTGACGGAGCTAACCCCCGCAAAGAGCCAGCATCCATTGCTCCCTCCGGGAGTGACCGCAGTAAACACACCCCGTCCCCGGCAGGTGCCGCCCCGTAAAGGCCTGGGCCGGAGGGGACCGGGAAGCAGTATGTTTACTGACGCCGGAGCGGAGCGGAGACGCACCGCCGTCGCGCAGCGCAGGCGACGAAATTATAAATAACACAGAAAAACAGCATAAAGCATATATCATATCCGTTAGTCATTTTCTAACGAAATGTCCAGACGATTTTATTTCGCAAAGTTGGATTTCAATGCACAGGTCACGTCAGCCACCGATGCGACGGGAGTCGGTGGGAAAGCGAAGACTCAGCAAACTCTTGATGAATTCTTTAATGCAGATGATTTGGTAGTTGAAAGTGACGGGGCTGAGTGGCGATTTGGAGCCACGCTTGACCACAATGACGAATTTATGGTTGGGAACTTCGGCAAATTATTCGAGGATGAGTCTACGACTTACAATGAATCTCGGGGAGAGTTCGTCACAGAGGATGCTGAGCAAGTCGCTGAAGCATCTATGTTTCTTGTACACTATGATATGAAATTTATTGCATTCACGCAACGTCAGCGAATTGGCTACAACCAGTTTGTGGAGGCTTTCTCGAAGGGTTACAACGAGTGGTCGGGCATTCCTGAGGCGTTGACTCTCCCATTCATCACACCGACCGATGAGTTGGAGCGAATCATAGAGGAAACCAAGGTTCGAGTGCTGAACTTCGACCTTGAGCCGACTAACCCTTTCCCCCAAGAAGGTATGCAGGAGCTTGACGAAGAAATCAAGGATATGAAAGCCGAAGAAGTCGAAATTGACGCAGAGGCAGATGGTGGACTGAATCCAGAGAACGACCTACTACAGTCCGCCCTTGCGTTCGCTGAGACGGAGTACGGTGACGTGAAAGTTGTCTATGACGAGAACAACGAAACGCACGAATTCAACACGAAGGGGGTCCCGGCGAGTACCCGTATACCCGAACCCTCTGATCTTGAAGACCTGATAGCGAAATCACGGCCCCTTATCAACCGGGCAGAGCAACTATTGGATTGAATGACAGACGGTTTCTGGCAGGGTGCCCGAAACTACGGACTCGGAAATCTGTTTACAGACTTAGATTTTGTTCTATCGTTGGTTCTTCTACTTGTTTCAGTTATCGGTGAGTATGCTGCAGAGTGGCCGGTTGTAAATAGCAAGCTCATTAGTCTTTCAACTCAGCTTTCTTTCTCCCTCATTGCGTTCATCCTCACTGGTTTAGCTGTATTGGCTTCTTTTTCTGATGCAGAATTTTTAAAATTGCTAAAAGAACTGGAGATATACGATGAGATTATGTTTAGTTTTCAATTCACGCTATATCTCGCAATGACTGTTGCTATCGTTGGGATTGTGCTACAAACATACACTACCCCAAAATGGACGTTTTTCGTGTTCCTATTCTTATTCGTCTATATGTTGTTCTCTCTCACACGGTTTGTCAGGCTCATTGTGGAGCTCGGTGAGAAACAAGCAGAGTTCGAGGAAGCAAAGTCGGAGTAAATTCAGGTTGTACGCGAGATTCTGCTCTCTCGTGGGGGGCTGTAGGATAGAGAGCGTCTCTTAGCGAATAATAAAGCCTGTAAAGCTCCCTCGTAGCGTTTCACTCAAACCTTTTTGACCCAGCCTGCTTATTGTCAAAGTGAGACGCTCGCGAGAGTCGAAACGATGACTTGGCCGAATGAGGTACCGCTTGGACAGGCGGTTTATAAACGACTGACCGCCGTCCTGTCTTTGCGGTCCACCAAGAAGCTGAGTGGGTCGGGGCGGATTCGAACCGCCGGCCTGCTCCGTGTGAAGGAGCCGTCATAACCGAACTAGACCACCGACCCGCTCGCCTACATGTATCCGACGTTCGGACTTAAGGGTTGCTTTGTCGGGTGCGTCCCGCCCATCGCTCCGGTTCGTCACGAACCGGCGAAATCCCGCCCGATCCGACACACTCGACCCAGGTCACGCGCCATCGACATAGCACCCGACGCGGTTCAGTACGTCGGAGACTCCTCGGGTTCGCCGTCGCGCGCGTTGACCACGCGGGCGATGGTGAACAGCGCGTCCGAGAGGCGGTTCAGGTAGGCGACCACTTCCTCGTTGATCTCCTCCTCGCGGGCGAGGGCGACGGCGCGGCGCTCCGCGCGGCGCGTGACCGAGCGCGCCTGGTGGAGCGCAGCCCCAGCCTCGCTGCCGCCCGGGAGGATGAACGACTGGAGCGGTTCGAGTTCCTCGTCGAACTCGTCGATCCAGTCCTCGAGCTGCTCGGTGTGTGCCGGCTCGATGGTGGGGTCGCCCTCCTCGGGCTCCGGGTTCGCCAGGTCGGCCTGCGCGACGTGGAGGTGGTTCTGGATCGCCGACAGGATCTCGTCGACGTCGTCGTAGCCGGAGGGTCGGACTGTCCCGACGACGGCATTCGCCTCGTCGACGGTGCCGTACGCCTCGATCCGGGGGTTGGTCTTGGAGACGCGCTCCATCGTCCGCAGGTCGGTCTGGCCCTCGTCGCCGCGACCGGTGTAGATGGTCATGCCAGCGTGCGTTCCACGTACTCGAGGATGTTCGCGCTTTCCGCCATCGTGACGCCGCGGTCCTCGTCGACGAGGACCGGGACCGCGCGCTGACCGCTCACGCGACGAACCTCGTTCCGCGTCGAGTGCAGTGCCTCCACCCATTCCGTCTCGTACTCGACGCCGGCCTCCTCGAGCGCGTCGTGTACCTTCTCACACCACGGACAACCGTCGAGCGCGAACAGCGTGATCGACATGCTCGGGGATTCGGGAGACGGGGCTATGAAACTTGCCTCGCACTGGTGGGGTCCGGCGGAGGCGACGGTCACTGTCCCGGGTCCCGTCGACTCACCCGCGCCCCGGATCGCTGGCGACGCCTTACGACCGGAACTCGGCGACCGTCTCACGGTCCGGGAGCGCCGTCATCGCTCCCTCGCCGGTCGTCGTAACAGCAGCCACGGCGTTGGCGAACGCCAGCACCTCAGCGAGCGACTCGCCCTCGTGCAGCGCCAGCAACGCGCCAGCCGTGAAGGCGTCCCCGGCCCCGGTGGTGTCGACCGGATCCACGTCGAAACCGTCGTGGCTCACCGTGGTTGGTCCCCAAAGTGCGTCCGCCGTCGCCGACGCGTACGCGCCCGATGCGCCCATCGTCAGGAACACCGTGTCGGGGCCCAGGTCGTGGAGCGACTCGGCCAGGTCCGCCGGGGAATCGCCATCGATACCGGCTGCGGCGAGGTCCTCGTCGGAGGCCTTCACCGCGTCGGCGTGGCCGAGCATCTCGGCGAACAGCTCCGGGAAATCGTCCTCCCAGAGTTCGGGGCGGGCGTTCGGGTCGAACCAGACCCTCGCGCCCTGCTCGCGGGCGCGTTCCGCGAGGTCGAGCGTCGCCTCCCGCGACGAGCCGGACGCGAGCGCGACGCCGCCGACGGACACCCAGTCGAGGTCGGCGAGTACCGCGTCGGGGACGGTACCGGGCTCCAATCGGGTGTCCGCAGTACCGTTCCGGTAAAAGGAAAACTCGCGGTCGGCCTGCTCGTCGTGGGCGACGAAGGCGAGCGACGTCTTCGCGTCGGGGTCGCTGACGAGGTATCGCTCCGGGATCCCCTCGTCGACGAGCGTTTCGAGGAGGTCATCGCCGAACGGGTCGTCGCCGACGCGCGTCCAGAACCACGGGACTTCGCCGAGCCGGGAGAGGGCGACGGCGACGTTCGCCGGCGCGCCCCCGGGTCGACGGGTGAACGTCTCCACCGACGAGAGCGGCCCTCGACTGCCGGGGAGAAAGTCGACGAGCGTCTCGCCGGCGACGAGGATCGACGGGTGCATATCTGGTCGTGGCACGGGCAGTTCCTAAAACCTGCCCGGCTTCCGGTCGTTGCTACTCCATCGGTGCGCTGGGCGGCATCGCTACCGAGAGATACCGTCAGCCTCGTCGGCGAGGACGGACCGCACCTCCGCGGGTGTGACAACGGCGACGTCGCCGGCGATAGTCCGCTTGAGCGCCGCGGTGGCAACCGCCCACTCCAGCGCCTCTGGCACGGAGCCATCCTGCAGCCGTCGAGCGAGGAACCCGCCGACGAAGGCGTCGCCGGTGCCGACTGCGTCGTGCGTCTCGGTCGGGAACGACTCCTGCTCGTGGACCGCCCCCTCGTGGAGCGCTGTCGCGCCGCGTTCGCCGCGCGTGACGATCACCGTCTCGTGGTCGAACTCGTTGCGGAACTCGGTCGCGACCTTCGTCGCATCGCCGGTCAGGTCGAAGAGGGTCTCCGCGTCGCGACGCGCGACGACGAGAACGTCGACCCCGGGTAGCAACTGCGTGAGCGTCTCGCGAGCCTCCTCCGGCGTCCAGAGCTTCGCGCGGTAGTTGACGTCGAGGACAGTCGTCGTGTCCGCGTCGCGCGCGACGGCCAGCAGGTCGGCGGTCGTCTCCGCGAGCGTCTCCGAGAGCGCGGGCGTGATTCCGCTGACGTAGAACACCTCGGCGTTCCGGACGCAGTCGACGGCAAGTTCGTCGGCCGTGGCCGTTCGGACCGCGGCCCCTTCGCGATCGTAGACGACGTTCGTGCCGCGGGGCTCGCCGCCGTCTTCGAGGTAGTAGGTGCCGACGCGGCCGTCGTCGCTCCAGGTGACGGCAGGGTCGACGCCGTGCGAGCGCACGTCGGCAGCGACCCGCCGTCCGAGTGGCGACTCGGGGAGTTTCGAGAGCCAGGCGCTGTCGACCCCGAGATGTGCGCCCGCCGCCGCGACGTTGCTCTCGGCGCCGCCGACGTGCAGGTCGAGGCTGTCGGCCGTCTCCAGTCTGTCGCCGTCCGGTGTCCCGAGCCGTAGCATCGACTCGCCGAAGGTGACGAGGTCGGTCATGGTTGCGCCTCTCCGCCCTTGGTGAAGACTCTCCGGGGTACCGGTTGGGTGGCTGTCATTCGTTGTGGCTCGGGTGCGATTCTCGCATCGATGTTAGACGGGGTCGAAGAGCGTCTCGCCCTCGACCATGTGCGCCTCGACGGTGTCCATGTCGAGGGTGACGCCGATACCGGGCTCCTCCGGAATCTCGATGTACCCTTCCTCGATGACGTCCTCCTCGACGAGGTCACTCCACCAGCCGAGCTCGTAGGAGTGGAACTCGATCGCCAGCGAGTTCGGTATGGACGCGCCGACGTGGGCGGAGGCAACGGTGCCGACTGGCGAGGCAACGTTGTGCATCGCGACCGGGACGTAGTACTGGTCGGCGACCTGGGCGATCTTCCGGGTCTCGCGCATGCCGCCGACCTTCGGCATGTCGGGCGCGACGATGTCGACGGCCTGGTTCTCGATGAGCCGGCGGAGCTCCGTCACGCGGTAGCGGTTCTCCCCGACCGTGATGGGGGTGAGCGTCGACTCCGTGACGGACTCCTGGACCTCCAGGTTCTCCGGCGGGACGGGGTCCTCGAGCCACCAGACGTCGTACTCCTCGAGTTCAGCCGCGAGTCGCTTCGCGCTGCCGCCCGAGAACGTCCAGTGACAGTCGAAGGCGACGTCGGCCTCGTCCTTCACGCGCTCCGTGACTTTCTCGACGATCTCGGCCTTGTGCCGGATCTCGCCCGGCCGCAGGTGCCGGTTCGCGCGGTCCTTCTCGTGACCGGAGGGGACGTCGAGGTCGAACTTCAGGGCGTCGTAGCCGAGCTCCTCGACGACGCGCTCGGCCTCGTCCGCACAGGCCTCGGGGTCGGCTTCGGATTCGGTGTGGCAGTCGCAGTAGACGCGCATCTCGTCGCGGTACTTCCCGCCGAGCAGCTGGTAGGCGGGAACCTCGAGGATCTTGCCCGCGAGGTCGTGGAGCGCGACTTCGATGCCCGCGATCGCGGTCACCGTGACGCCCTCGACGGAGCCCTCACCCGACATCTTCTGGATCAGGTGTTCGTAGAGGCGGTCGATGTCCAGCGGGTTCTCGCCGACGAGGAACGGCGTCATGCGCTCGATGAGCTCCGGAACGCCGGCTCCCCAGTACGCCTCGCCCGTGCCGACGACGCCCGCGTCGGTGTAGACGCGGACGAGCGTCCACGGGAAGTTCCCGTCGACCATCGTCGTCTGTACGTCCGTGATCTCGACGTCCCGACCGCCGCCTCGCTTGGCCGTCACGCCCATGGTCTCGGCGGAGAGATCCCGCATCGTGTACTCCGCGTTCGGGTCGTGAAGGCTCTCGTAGTCGCGGCTCATACCTCCATGTTTAACTACGATTGAAGTAAAAGTTTCGTAGACCCGGCGTCGTCGACGCCGGCCAGCTTACACGAGGTCCTGGTCCTGCAGGTCGGCTTCCAGCGCCTCGCGGTCGGCGTCATCCATCCCACGGAGCGGGTCCCGCAAGGATCCGACGGCGAAGTCGACGTCGCGAAGCGACAGCGCGGCCTTCACGCCGGCCATGTAGGGCCCGCGCTTGAGCGCCGAGCGCACGTCGTACACCCGGCTCTGGAGCTCATCTGCGCGCTCGCGGTCGCCGGCGTCGTACGCCTCGTAGAGGTCGACCACGAGCTCCGGAAAGACGTTCGCGACGGCCGACACCATCCCCGTGCAGCCCGCGTCGAGGCCAGGTTTCAGCAACGAATCCGACCCGACGAGGAAGGTGAGGTCGGGATTGTCGTCGATGGCCTGGCCGAGCCACGGCACGTCCTTACTGGAGTCCTTGAGCCCCGCGAGCCCGTCGAGCGCGGCGATCTCGGAGAGCGCTGGCAGCGACAGCGAGTTCCCGGTCTTGCTCGGGATGTGGTAGACGTACACCGGGAGGTCGACCGCCTCGACGACGCGCCGATAGTGAGCCACCGCGGCCTCGTCGTCGAGCGGGAAGTAGTAGGGTGTCACCACAACGAGCCCGTCCGCGCCCGCGTCGGCCGCGCGGTGCGCATGCAAGACTGTCTGTCGAGTCCCGGGAGCGCCGACGCCCGCGATGACCGGGACCTCGTCGCCGACCTCCTCGACGACCGCGCGGACGACACGTTCCCGCTCGTCGCCCGAGAGCAGCGGGAACTCGCCGTTCGTCCCCAGCGGAAAGACGCCGTCGACACCGCCGTCGACGACGAAGCGCGCGTGAGCCGCTGTTCCTGCTTCGTCGAGCGTGCCGTCCTCCTCGAACGCCGTCACCGTTGGGGGGACGACGCCCGCGAGCGAGAGCGGGTCGTCGCGGCCCGGCGACGGTGCGTGTCCTGGCATGGTCTCGCATTCAAACGGTCCGGTCTTAACGATTCCGACGTCGATACTTCGGATCTGAGTAAATATTTCTCTCGCTCGACATCGAGGTCCGCCCGTAGCCTTATCCCGGAAAGCGCGGCCAACGGCGCTATGTCCTGACCAGCCGCCGCGGGACCGGTCGAGACGGGTGTCGTGGCGAACCGTCCCGCGTTCGAACGTCGCCGTCGCCTGCCGCCGTCACCGTCGCAGTCGACACCCGCACAGTCGCCGGCGACACAGCTGCCACCTGTTCGCTACTCGAGGGACTCCAGTCGGTTGAGCGCGTACGTCATCCGGAGGGGATCGCCAGCGTCGCCACGGTCGAAGACGAGCTCGTTCGTGTTCATCACGTGGTCGAGCACGTCGCGGGAGGCGTGCTCCGGAGCCGCGGCGAGCCCTGCGTCCGCCTCGTCGATCCACCGCATCACGCACAGGTCGCTCTTGGAGTCGCCCATCACCAGCGCGAACGGGTCCTCGATGTCGAGCACGTCGAAGGCGGCCTCGACGCCGACGACCTTGTTCAGCTCCAGCGAGCCGATCTCCGCCGCGTCGGCCTCGTAGTAGGCGACGTCGATGCGCTCGAAGACCTCCGTCACCGCGTCGGGAACTGCCTCGGCCTGCAGCTCGGGCTGACCCCCTTGCGCCTCGAGGACGCCGCGGATTTCCGGGTCCTGCGCGGCGTAGTAGGCGCGACTCCAGTCCTCGAACGGGCCGTCGACGTCCAGCGCCTCGGCGACGGCCTCGCCGAGCAGGTCCAGCTGGTAGACGAGCGCCTCGTCGATGATCTCGCGAGCCCGGTCGCTGCCGGTCTCAAAGTTCGGCTTGAGGGTGACGTTGAACTCGTTGCCCTGGAGGTGACAGCCGCGCCGAACCGTCTCCGGCGCGTCCGGGAGGATCCGCGAGCGCACGCGGTCGAAGACGCCGCGAATGTCGTCGTCGAGGTCCTCGTACAGCAGCTGCTTCGTGTGACGGCCGTGTCCCGGCGTAAAGACGCCGGTTCCGGCCTCGTAGACGATGCTCAGGTCGCCAGAGTGGACCATCTCGTTGCCGAGTCCCTGGATCATGAACCCCTTGACGTTCTCCAGCGTCTGCCCCGTGCAGACGACGATGGGAATTCCGTTTTCGTGGAATTCCGTCAGGAGATTAAGCGTCTCGCGCGGGATCTCGTTGTCGGTGCTGCCGGCCGACCGGAGCGTCTCGTCGACGTCGAGGACGAGGACGTTGACGCCGCGGCCGTGCTTGCCGAGCAGGTCCAGCGCGGTGAACGCCTGCTCGCGAGTCGCGTACGACGCCAGTTCGGCGAACGTCTCGCCCGTCTCGGGGAACGCCCGCCGGATCTCCGTGCGCCGCTCGTCCAGCTCCTCGCTCGCGTTCTGCCAGTGCTCGAGCGCGACGCGCGAGTCCACCGGCGGAAACACGTCGACGAAGTCCTGGTACGCACGGAGCGTCTCGGCGTCGAACTCCTCGTACAGTCGGTAAAGCTGATCGTGACGTTCCATAGCTGAAATACCGCCGGCAGCGGCAAAGTCGCTCCGGCGCCCGAACGTCTGAAGATTTACTCGGTTTACAATAAATCTTTTGTCAATGGGGCACAAACCCGGTTCACATGAAGGCTATCGCAGTCCGTCGCGGGTCCGAAACCCCGGCAGTCATCGAGAAACCTCGCCCGGATCCAGGGCCCGGCGAGGCATTGGTGCGGACGCTCCGCGTGGGCGTCGACGGTACTGACCGCGAGGTCATCGCGGGAAGCCACGGGGAGTTCCCCGCGGGCGAGGACCACTTGGTGCTCGGTCACGAGGCGGTCGGCGTCGTCGAGGACCCAAACGGGACCGACCTCGAGCGAGGGAACGTGGTCGCGCCGACGGTTCGCCGCGAACCCGCAGGGGGCGGCAACGGCTATTTCGCGCGCGGCGAACCGGACATGGCGCCGCCCGAGGACGCCCTCGAACGAGGGATCGCCGGCGCACACGGGTTCATGGCCGAGTACTTCACGACCCCGGCCGAGTACCTCGTTCCGATGCCCCAGGAGTTCGCTGCCGTCGGCTTCCTGGTCGAACCGATCAGCGTCTCGGAGAAGGCGCTGGAGCTCGCCGAGGCGTCCCGGTCCTCGTTCCAGTGGAACCCGGAGTCGGCGCTGGTGCTCGGGAACGGGTCGCTCGGATTACTGACGCTCACGATGCTCGACGACTACGACCGAACGTACTGTCTCGGCCGGCGGGACCGGCCGGACCCGACGATCGACCTCATCGAGCGGCTGGGCGCGACGTACGTCGACAGCCGCGAGACGCCAGTCGACGAGATCCCGGCCGTTCAGGAACCGGCTGACCTCGTCTACGAGGCCACCGGCTACGCACGCCACGCCTTCGACTCGGTCGAGGCGCTGGCGCCGAACGGGGTGCTCGCGCTCCTCGGGGTCCCCGAGTCGTGGGAGTTCGAGGTCGACGGCGGCGACCTCCACCGCGACATCGTCTTGCACAACAAGGCCGTCGTCGGCAGCGTCAACTCCGGCGTCGACCACTTCGAAGCGGCCGTCGACGCCCTCTGTGACATCCCCGGCTGGTTCCTGGACGCGTTCGTCACGGGCGTGTTCGCGCCCGAGAACTGCGAGGAAGCGTTCGTCGACGACGAAACGACCATCAAGACTGCGATCCAATTCGACACACTATGAAAAACGTAGACGACCTCATCGAGAGCGCGGCCGGCCTGGCCGAACGTGGCCTCTCCAAGGGCGAAATCGCCGACGAACTGAACGTCTCCCGCGAAACCGCCTCGTGGCTGGTCGAACGGGCCGGTGGCACGCAGACGGAGCGAGAACCGGTCGAGGCCGCGAGCCCGCACGACATCCACGTCGACTGGTCCGCGCTGGGCCGCGACAGCGACCGGCTCGCCCACACGGGCGCGTCGATGGCGGATCTCCTCTCGAAGCGCGGCGAGGAGGTCGACCTCACTGTCGGCATCGAGAAGGCCGGCGCGCCGCTCGCGACGGTCGTGGCCCGGGAACTCGACACCGACTTCGCCTCGTACGCCCCGCGCAAACACCAGTGGGAGGAGGGCGACATCGAGGAGCTCGGTGGCTCCTTCTCCCGGAACTTCGCCGGTATTCGCGAGCGGGAGTGCTACGTCGTCGACGACACCATCACGTCGGGGACGACGATGGAGGAGACCGTCGAGGCCATCCGCGAACAGGGCGGGACCCCCGTCGCCTGCGTCGTCCTCGTCGACAAGCAGGGAGTCGACGAGGTGGCCGGCGTGCCGGTCTACTCGCTACTCCAGGTACTTCGCGTCGGCAACGGCGAGTGAACGGGACGGGGAGGGGGAACCGGGACGGGCTCACGCCAGCGAACGGAGTGACGAGAGTATTATATGCCACCGGGGAGGTGGTGCGTGTATGAGCAGCGACCTCCGCGAGGAGCTCGAGCACGTCGGTTCGGTTTTCGACCTCGGCGAGTACGAGGTCGAAGCATATCTCACGATCCTCGAACACGGGGAAATGACCGCCTCGGAGATCGCCGAGGGCACTGACATCCCCCAGCCCCGGGTGTACGACACCGTCAGGGACCTTGCCGATAACGGACTCGTGGAGATCCGGGAGTCCCGCCCGATGAAAGTCCTCGCAGTGGACCCGGAGGAGGCATTCGGCAGCATCCGGGGCTCGCTCGACCAGCTCGTCGACGACCTCGAGGAGCGCTACACGACGCCAACGCGCGCGCAGGAAGCCGTCTCGCTCGTGAAGTCGCGGTCGACGATCCTCCGGTACCTCGGCGAGATCATCGAGTCCGCGGAGTACGAGCTCGTGCTCTCGCTCTCTCCCGACCTGATGGGGCGGTTCGAGGAGGAGCTTGCCGAGCGGCGCGAGGCCGGCGTCACGATCGACCTCCTGCTCTCGCCGGCTCGCGAGGTTCCGGACGCCGAGGAGTTCGATTACGAGTCGGTCGCGACACACGCGCGAGTGCGACGGGGCGTGACGACGCCCATCGTCGCCGTCGCCGACGGCACGTACTCGCTGTACACGACCCAGCAGGCGCTCCGGAACGACCAGGACCGCTACGGCGTCATCTTCAACCGCTCCGAGCTTGGCTTCCTCGTCTCCGGGTTCCTCAACACGGTAGTCTGGACGTCGGCGACGACGCTAACCAGGACGACGGACGAACGACCCTGGCCCCGTCGCTACGCGACGATCCGGCGCTGCGTCTCGGACCTCGAGGCGGAGGCGGGTGACTTCTACGCGACGATCCGCGGGCGAGACGTCGAGACCGGCGCGGACCGGACGGTGTCGGGCCGTGTCGTCGACGTGTCGGTTGGCACGAACAGAGAGACGGCGGCGATGACCGTCGAATCGGACGGCGATCGGATCGACGTTGGTGGGCAGGTCGCCGCGCTGGAGGCAGTGGAGGCCCACGAGATCGCCATCGGTCGCGAGGAGCCGCCGGCCCTGTAGGGGGAGGGTCGGCTGCAGGCCCGTCGGACTGCCCGGCCGTCGGTCCGCTCAGGGAGACGCGGTTACGACTGGTCGTCTGGGGGTGCCATATTGCATAGTAGATTGGGGAAAATCGCCGTACTGAACGATACTCGTTAGTATTAACTCGGACTGTAATTAACATTCGGTAATTTTAAGGTACCAGTTGCGTATCCGTAGTACGAAGCGGAACCCCTGACAATGACTAACGACGACACACCAATCTCAAGGCGAACGATCATCAAAACGACTGGCGCGGCCGGAGCTGCCGGCCTCACCGGCCTCGCAGGCTGTGCAGGAAGCGGTGGCGGCGGCAGCGGCGACAGGACGGCGACGGAGACCAGCGACGGGAGTAGCAACGGCGGCAACGCCCTCGAAATCGTCCACTGGTGGACGGCCGGCGGCGAGAAGGAGGCGCTCAACGCGCTCCTGACGGGATTCAAGGAGGCCTACCCCGACGTCACAGTCGAGAACAACCCGGCGCCCGGCGGTGCCGGCAGTGCGCTGGACACGGTGATCAAGAACCGCGTCCTCAACGAGAACCCGCCGTCCACGTTCCAGATCTGGCCCGGCAAGGCCCTGTATCCGTACACTGACGCGAACCTGCTGAAAGACATCTCCAGCAGCGTCTGGGGCAAGAACGACATGAAGTCGGCCTACCTCGACGGCGTGAAGAAGGCCGCGAAGGGCGGGACCGACAACTTCGTCTCGGTGCCGATCAACATCCACCGCCTCAACAACCTGTTCTTCAACAAGTCCGTGGTCAAGAGCGCGAACGTCGACCCCGACAGCATCAACGACCCGAACCAGCTGCTCGACGCGCTCGACACGATCGCGCAGGAGACGGACGCAACGCCGATGGCCCACCAGACGAAGGCACCGTGGTCGACCATCCAGCTGTGGGAAACCGTCTTCATCGGCGCGCAGGGCGTCGGCGCCTTCGAGGACTTCATCGCGGGCAACGTGTCGGACCTCGAGAGCGAAGTGAAGTCGTCGCTCGAACGCGTGAAGAGCTACAGCGAGTACTTCCCGTCCGACGCCGGCTCAATCTCGTGGGACCAGGCGAACTCCGCGGTCGTCGAGGGCGAGGCCGCCTTCATCCATCAGGGCGACTGGGCGGCCGGCCAGTACAAGGCGTCCAGCGACTTCGAGTACGGCACGGACTGGGGGAACACCTCCTTCCCCGGCACGAGCGGCGTCTACTCGCTCGTGATGGACTCGTTCGTCTTCCCGACGAACAACCCGTCCCCGGAAGCGACGAAGAAGTTCCTCACCTACGCCGGCACGAAGGAGGCTCAGCGTCGGTTTAACCAGAAGAAGGGCTCCATCCCGCCGCGCACTGACGTGTCGATGGACAAGTTCGGTCCCTTCCTGCAGGCGCAGAGCAAGGACTTCGCGAACTCCAACGAGCAGCCCACCACGATCACGCACGGGACGGCCGTTCGGCCGGAGATCAAGAGCAACATTTCGAGTGCCTTCTCGAGCTTCCTCGAGTCGTGGGACGTCGACGCCACCTACGACAAGCTCGTGTCGGCGTTCGACGTCTAACCACCCCCTCTAGATGCTCCGCGCCGTTTTCACATTATTACGCCGCTCCGATAGCGACGCCGAACAGGAGGGGCTCCGGACTGACGGTGGCACTGCCGAATCACCGTCTCCGGACTCCGCGACCGGCGTGAACACCCTCCTCGATCGCCTCACCACCGCCAGCGACAGCGAGTTCGTGGGATCCATCCCCTTCTGGGGCCCGCCCGCGTTCCTCGTCGCCGTGTTCGTCTACGGCGCCATCGGCTGGAACACGCTCATCTCGCTGACCGACTGGGAGGGCCTCGGCCAGCCCCAGTACGCGTCGTTCGACCTCTCGATGTACTCGAGACTGCTGGCAGATCAGACGTTCCTCACCGCCGCGAAGAACACCGTCGTGCTGCTGGTGGCCTTCACCGTGGTGACACTCGCGCTCGGGCTCGTGCTGGCGATCCTCGTCGACAGGGGGATCCGGTTCGAGAACACGTTCCGGACCATCTACCTCCTGCCGATGAGCCTCTCGTTCGTCGTCACGGCCATCTTCTGGTCGTGGATGTACAACCCCCAGATCGGCCTCATCAACGAGCTCCTTCGATTCGTCGGACTGGACGCGTTAACCACCGCCTGGATCTCGAACCCGAAGACCAAACTCTGGGCGGTGATCTTCGCGCTCACCTGGCAGTTCTCGGGGTACGCGATGGTCGTCTACCTCGCCGGGTTGCAGGCGATCCCGCGGGACCAGTACGAGGCAGCCCGCATCGACGGCGCGAGTACGGTGCGGATGTACTGGCGCGTCATCATCCCGCAGTTGCGCTCGGCGACGACCAGCGCCGCTGTCGTGCTGATGGTGTTCGCGTTGAAGGCGTTCGACTTCATGTTCGTCATGTTCGGGACCCAGCCGGGCCCGTCCGCGGACATCCTCGCCGTGATGATGTTCCGCGAAGCGTTCACGAACAGCAACTGGGCGTACGGCTCCGCCATCGCCATGGTGCTGTTCCTGATGACGCTCGGCGTCATCGGACCGTACCTCTACCGCCAACACCAGCGTGGTGAACTATGACCGACCACACTACCACTCGAGCCGACGATAGCAGTCGATTCGACCTGTCGCTGTCCGACCTCGACGTCCGACAGGTGAGCATCTACGGAACACTGCTGGTCATGGTCGCGTTCTACCTCGCACCCCTGGAAACCGGCCTGATGACGGCGTTCAAGACGCAGAATGCGTTCTTCTCGACGTCGCCGTTCGCGCCACCCGGTCCCGGCCAGTTCGCGCTCGATCCGTGGTTTCAGGCGTTCGACCGGCTCGCGCCCGGGCTCGTCAACAGCGTCCTCTTTGCCGTCCCCGCGACGGTGTTGTCTGCGTTGCTCGGATCGATGGCCGCGTACGGCCTGACGAACCTCAACTGGCGACGGCAGGTCGTGATCCTGCTCCCGTTCGTCGCCGGCGTGTTCATCCCGTACCAGTCCGTGCTGGTGCCGCTCACCCAGCTCTGGGCCGCCGTCGACCTCAACAGCCTGCTCGCCGGGGTGCCGTTCCTCGCGAACCGAACGGGCCTCATCGAGCTGGCGATCACGCACACGGCGTACGGGATCCCGATCTGTACCGTGCTATTCCGGGGGTACTACCTCTCGCTGGACGAGGAGATGCTCGAGGCGGCGCGGCTGGACGGTGCTACGCCACGACGCATCTACACGAAGATCGTGTTGCCGCTCTCGAAGCCGATGTTCGCGGTCGCGCTCATCTACCAGTTCACGAATATCTGGAACGACCTGCTGTTCGCGCTGGTGCTGGTCAGCGACCCGAGTAACGTCCCGGTGACCATCGCGCTCAACACGCTGAAGGGCTCGATGGTGCAACAGTACAACGTCCAGATGGCGGGCGCGTTCATCGCGGCGCTCCCGACGCTCGTCATCTACGTGCTGTTCGGCGAACAGTTCGCGAAAGGCGTCGCAGGTGATACATAATGGCAGAACTCAGTCTCGATTCGGTCACGAAGCGCTTCGGCAACGTCCTCGCGGTCGAGGACGTCTCCATCGACATAGAGGACGGGGAGTTCCTCGTTCTCGTCGGGCCCTCCGGCTGTGGCAAATCGACCACACTCCGGACGATCGCCGGGTTAGAGACGGCCTCCGGCGGCGACATCCGGCTGGGCGACACGTCCCTGACCGGGAAGCGCCCGAAGGAACGCGACATCGCGATGGTGTTCCAATCGTACGCGCTGTACCCGCACATGACCGTGCGGGAGAACATGAGCTTCGGCCTGGAGGAGTCGACCGACCTGGCCGAGGACGTCATCGACGAGAAAGTGACGGACGCCGCCGAACTGCTCGGCATCACGGAGCTGCTCGACCGCAAGCCGAGTGAGCTCTCCGGCGGCCAGCAGCAGCGCGTCGCCCTGGGGCGGGCCATCGTCCGCGACCCGGAGGTCTTCCTGATGGACGAGCCGCTCAGTAACCTGGACGCGAAGCTCCGCGCGGAGATGCGGACGGAGCTCCAGCGTATCCAGGAGGACCTCGACACGACGACGGTGTACGTCACGCACGACCAGACCGAGGCGATGACGATGGGCGACCGGATCGCCATCCTGGACGACGGCGAACTCCAGCAGGTCGGCACGCCGCTGGATGTGTACCACCAGCCCGCCAACCAGTTCGTCGCCGGCTTCATCGGCGAGCCGTCGATGAACTTCTTCAAGATGGAGGTGCAGGGTGACCGCCTCGCCGGGGAGCACTTCCCGTACCCGCTCTCCGCCGAGCACCGGGAGGCCGTTGGCGACGCGACCCGCGTGACGCTCGGCATCCGTCCCGAGGACATCGAACTCGTCCCCGCCGTCGAGACCGACCACGACTTCGAGACGGTCGTCGACGTCGTCGAACCGATGGGCGACGAGAACGTCGTCTATCTCTCGTTCGCCGCCGACGAGGAGCACGCCTTCGTCGCCACCGTCGACGGAATGCACTCCATCGACGCCGGCCAGCCGGCCGTCGCCCGCTTCCCGGAAGAGGCCATCCACCTGTTCGACACGGTCACCGGCGACGTCCTCGCGAACCGGGCGCTCGAACAACTCGAAACGACCGAACCGGAACTGTAGCACGCTCGCCCACTACTCGAAGGCCCGCAACCCTTCGTAGCAGGCGCCGATTGGGTGATAGCCCGGTTCAACCGCTGGTCCTTCGTCGGTCGGCACGCGCTCGTTCTCCGCGTCCAGTTTCGCGTACCAGTTCCCGCCGGACGCGACGAGGTTGGTCTCGGCGTAGTCCCAGAACTGGTCATACCGCTCCCGATACTGGCGTTCCTGAGTGTGCTCGAACAGCGCCGCCGCGGCGCCGATGGCCTCGGCGACGGGCCAGCCGTACTTGTCAGCGATGACCGGCTCGCCGTCGAAGTCGAGCGTGTAGTGAAAGCCGCCCAGCGCCGCGTCCCAGCCGGTGAGCGCCTCGTCGAACAGTTCTCGGGCGCGCGCGAGCAGCCAGTCGTCGTCGCGGTGGTGGGCCAGCCCCGCAAGGAGCTTCGCCCACTCGGCGTGGTGGCCGGGCTGGAACCCCCACGGGCGGAACTGGTGTTCGTGCTCGTCGCGGTTGTAGTCGTAATCCGGCTCCCAGTCCGCGGTGTAGTGCTCCCAGATTCGGCCTTCGTCGTCCGCGAGGTCGACGGTCATCCGGCGGGCGATCGCCAGCGACCGCTCGAGGAACGCCTCGTCGTCGGTCGCCTCGTACGCCGCGAGGAACGCCTCGCAGGCGTGCATGTTGGGGTTCTGCCCGCGGTAGGATTCTCGGGGGTCCCAGTCCGGCCCCTGCACCGGTCCGAGCAGGCCGTTTTCGTTGCGGAACCGGTCGTCGAGCAGCGTGGCGACCCGGTCCGGTTCGGCGCCATCGACGTTGGCGGCCGCGGCCCGGGCGTGTGCCAGGAGGACGAACGCGTGTCCGTACGGTGATCTGCGGTCGTCAGCGACGTCGCGCCCGTCGAGGAGCCACGCGTAGCCGTCGTCTTCCTGACGGTGGGCGGATTCGAGGAACGCGAGCCCGTGGCGGGCCGCCGACGGACACCAGTCAGGCCCGTCCAGCGTCGCCCCGAGCGCAAAGTTGCTCACGAACCGGCACGTCGCAACCAGATGCCGGGGATCGGGGTCGTACACGTCGCCCGTTTCCTCCGCGATCTGGGCGACGTGACCGCCGACGGACTCGTCACGGCAGGTCGGATAGTAGAAAGAGAGCACGTCGAACAGGCGTTCGCGGAGCAGTTCGGGGTCGACGTATGGCATTGTCGAAGGCACGGTGGGGAGACGACATATAAGCCCCGACAGCGCAGAGCGACGATGGCGTCGTCGCCTGCGACCTTGCCATCCACTCTTCAGTCCCCCGCGACCCCCATCCACTCGTCGGTTCCCCGCGACCCTCCCATCCACCCTTCGTCCCCTGCGGCCTCGTCTCGACGGCGACCGTCCAGTTCCGCCATCCAAAACACCAAACCCCCGCGCTGGGTAGGCGAGCCCATGCCCGACGAGATACCGATCGAGGCCCACCACGACCTCCAGCTGCCGAACGACGTCGCCGTGGCCCCCGACGGCGACCGCGTCGCGTTCGTCGCCGACGAGTTCGACGAGGCCGACGACGAGCGCCACAGCGCCCTCTACGTCGCACCGACCGACGGCTCCCGCGAGCCGCACCGCCTGAGTCGCGTCTCCGAGGCGTCGATGCCGAAGTGGGGTCCGGACGGTGACCGCCTCGCGTTCCTCGCGGCGCGCGAGGAGGACTACGCGCGTCGCCAGGGACGCGAGGACACCGACGGCAAAGGCAATGGAGACGGCGAAGACGATGGCGACGACGACGCGGCCGACGGCAACGGCGGAGTGGCCGACACTGACGAGGACGAGTCGCCCGACATGCAGGTGTGGCTGTTCGACCTCGCACTCGGCGGCGACGCCGAGCAGGTCACCGACTTCGCGGAGGGCGTCCGCGAGTTCGACTGGGGACCCGACGGCGACCGGATCGTCGTCTCCGCCCGCGACCCGACCGACGAGGAGGAGGAGTACCTGGAGCAACGCGAGGAGGGCGGCCCGCTCGAAACCGAGCGCCTGCAGCACAAGTTCGACGGGGTCGGCTTCACCGACACCGTGACGACGTACCTGTTCGTCGTCGACCTCGCGACCGGCGAACGCACGCGGCTCGACGACGCTTACGGCGCCGGCTCCTCGGAGCCGCTGATGGGGCTCCAGCCGTCCTGGGGGCCGGGCGAGCGCATCGCGTACGTCTCCGTCGACGTCGATTCCCCCGACGTCGAGGTCGACGACCCCGACGACACGCTCGTCGTCGACGTGTTCACTATCGCGCCCGACGGGTCGGACCGGCGGATGATCACCGTGGGCGAACGCCGTTGTATGGATCCGGTCTGGTCGCCCGAGGGCGCCCGGCTGGCCTTCTCGGCCGGGAATCCGACGAACTGGTACCAGCCGTCCGAGGTGTACGTCGCACCGGACGAAGAGGCGACGATTCCCTACTCCGTCTCGGCGTCGCTCGACCGCACGGTCGCCCGCTTCGGCGCACCGCGCTGGCAAGACGAAGACACCATCGTCTGTCCGTTCGCGGACCAGGGATGGACGCGCCTCGTCGAACTCGACGCCGACGAGGACGACCCGACGCGCGTCTTCGACTCGCAAGGTCGCGACCGCGACCTCGGCCAGTTCGACCTCGCCGGCGGCACCGTGGCCTGCACGCTGGCGAGCCCGCAGGGCGGCTCCGACGTCTACACCGTCGCCGCCGAGGACCTCGAAACCGGCGAGGAGGAGGATCTCACCCGCGTCTCGCTGCTCAACGAGTCCTTCCTCACCGACTACGAACACCCGACGACTGAGCGCGTTACCTTCGAGAACGAGGACGGCCGTGAGGTCGAGGCTATCGTCTACCTGCCGCCCGGATTCGACCGCGACGACCCCGAGCCCGCGCCGACTATCGCGGCCATCCACGGCGGCCCGATGTCCTACGACGCGCCGACGTTCTACTTCCCGCACGCCTACTGGTGCTCGCGCGGCTACGTCGTGATCCGCGTCAACTACCGCGGGTCGACCTCCTACGGCAGTGAGTTCGCGGAGACGCTGTACGGCAGCCGTGGGGAACTTGAAAGCGACGACGTGATCAGCGGCGTCCGCCACCTCGTCGACCGCGGCTGGGCCGACGACGACCGCCTGTTCGTCACCGGCTTCTCCTACGGCGGGATCACGACGGCACATATCGTCACCCGCACCGACGAGTTCAGGGCCGCGGCGCCCGAGCACGGGGTCTACGACTTCTACTCCACGTTCGGGACTGACGACAACCACAACTGGCACGACTGGGAGTTCGGGATGCCGTGGGAGAACGTCGACACGTACCGCGAGATTTCCTCGATCACCCGCGCCGGCGACATCGACACCCCGCTCCTGGTCACTGCCGGCGGCGAGGACTGGCGCTGTCCGCCCTCGCAGGCCGAACAGCTGTACGTCAGCGTGAAGAAGCAGGGTGTCCCCGCGCGGCTGGTCATCTACGAGGACGAACACCACAACATCGGCGACCCCTCGCGAGCGACCCACCGCGTCGAGGAACTGACGGACTGGTTCCAGCGCCACGATCCGGCTATCCACGCCGGAGACGCCGACTGACGGCCGAAGACGTACCTCAAGCACGACGAGCGACCGCGCTCCTCGCCCTCCCGACCGCTACAGGTCGTGATACGACTCGATCGACTCCCGCCAGTCGTCCGGGATCGCCATCGACTCCTCGGCTTCGGTGTCGTACAGGACCTGCACGGTTTCCGCCTCGGCAGCGAGCCCCTCGGGCGTCCGGATCTCGTACTCCATCGGGATGCTCGACGTGCCGAGTTCGGGGATGTCGAGCTCCACCGTGACGGAGCCGTGTTCGAGTTCGACCGGCGCCAGGAAGTCGATGGAGAGGGAGGCCAGCACGGAGGGCGTCCGGTCGAGCGTTCGACCGACGACGTCGTCGAAGTACTCCGATCGCGCCTGTTCGAGATACGTGGAATAGACGGCGTTGTTGACGTGGGACATTGCGTCGATGTCGCGGAAGCGAACGTCTATCTCGGTCGTGTACGCGCTCATTGTCGGGTAGTTGCGGACCCGGTTTATCAGCGCGTCGAAGCGCGTGACGCTTGAGGTGGACAATGCTGGACGTGGCTTGTTATTTATCAGCTCGACCCGTGCATGCAGACGTTGCTACTTAGGGCAGTGACGATTGAAAGCCCTCGGCCGCTCTTGCTTATAAATCGTGTTTAAAGGTGCGGACGCTGCTGCACTTGACAGCAACGCAAACTCCCAGAAAGCCCTCGGCCGCTCTTGCTTTTAAACTCTATATGAAGGTGCAGACACTGTTGCGCTTGACAGCACCGCAAACACCTCGAAAGCCCACGACCGCTCGCTATAAATTGGTTTAAATAGGTAATATGGGATTGCTCTTGACAGCACCGCAAACACCCAGAAAGCCCTCGGCCGCTCGCGGTCGCTCCGCGACATATCTGGGCCTCTCCGCTTCGGAAGACAGTCCGGGCTTCCGTTGCGTCTCTCCGCACCCTCCGACGGACGGGTCCAGGCTGCGACTTCCGGCCCTTCGCTCGCTCCGCTCGCGAAGACACCGTCCGGCCCAGATAGGGGTCGTCGGAGCGACTCCCCGTTGGCGCGACCACTGGAAGACGGTCCGGGCGTTCCGTTGCGTCTCTCCGCACCGCCC
>JBDGPU010000186.1:7998-28300 GCA_042219525.1 Halopenitus sp. | reverse complement strand
CCAGCCGCTGAGACGGTCGCGCTGCTCGCTGCGCTCCTCACCCGGCTCGCTCCCTTCGGTCGCTCGCCGGGATTGCGGTGCTAGCGTCGCAGAGCGTCCCGCTCAGCGGCTGCCCCTTTCAGTCCCGCCCAGGAGTGGTGGCCCGGGCGTCGCTCGCGCCGGCTGTCCGGCGTGCGGTGCGGGGTGGTCGGCGCGCGCGAGCAACGCGTGCGAGGGAGGGCGGGGCGCGCCGCGCTGTGCGGGGCCGGCGCGCCCCGGCCGAGGCTGGGGAGGACTGAGGAATGCGGTGGCTGTGCGGTGCTGTCGCGGTGTCGTTGCGGTTGCGGTCCTGGCGGACTGAAAGGGCGACGGCCGGTCGCGCCGTAGGGGAGTCGCTCCGACGACCCCTATCCACGCCGGGCTGTGCTGAGAGGCGTGGATATGTCGCGGAGCGACCGCGAGCGGCCGAGGGCTTTCTGGGTGTTTGCGTTGCTGTCAAGTGCAGCAGCGTCTGCAACTGTTCAACCATTCGCTTATAAAGAGCGGCCGAGGGCTTTCTGAGTGGTTGCGTTGCGGTCAAGCGCAGCAGCGTCTACTCTTTTATATACCGTTTATAAGTAAAAACGGCCGAGGGCGTTCTGGGTGGTTGCGATGCCGTCAAGCGCAGCAGCGTTTGCACCAGTCCAGCCATTCGCCTATAAAAAGCGGTCGAGGTCGTTCAAGCAATCACCCGAGCCCCAACCGGCCCACGCAACACCAATTAGATATCCCGATCAGTCGTCCGCGAATTCCACGGAACCATCCCGAAATTCATCGAACGATCCAAGCCGGTAGTCGCCGAGCACGCAGCGCCCGCGTTCTCGGTGCCCCAGTCGCTCGATGTGGACGGCGTCGAGGCCGGCGTTCCAGGCGGCGCCGACGTCGCTCGCGCCGTCGCCGGCGAGGTACCCGGCCGCGGTATCGGGGTCGACGTCGAGGTCGGCCATCGCGCGGCGGACTGGCGAGGGGTCCGGCTTCCAGCCGGTTTCCGTCGTACAGCAGACGACCGTGTCGAAGTGGTCGTGCAGGTCCAGCTTCTCGAGGACGGGCGTCGTCAGGAATTCCTGGCAGTGCGTCACGAGGCCCGTGGGCCCTTCGAGCTCGGCGAGCAGGCGCTCGGCGTCGTCGTGGAGGTAGGTCGCCTCCGCGCGGGCGGTCGGGTCCTCCAGGTCGTGGAACGCCGCCCAGAAGGGCTCGGGGTCGACGCCCCATTCCCGGAGCGTCTCGTCGCGAGACCCGCCGAGCCCGTGCCAGATGATCCGGGCCTCCTCGTCCGAGAACGGGCGGCCCAGTCGGTCACCGACCGCGTCGAACACCTCGCGCGTGTAGCGCCACTCCGCGTCGACGAGGGTGCCGTCGAGATCGAAGAGGTGGAAGTCGTAGCTGTCGGCGACCATGGATCCGGAGGTAGCCGATCGAACGGCATGTGCTTTTCGGAGGCGGGGGGCCGGGACGAGGCGGAAAACCAGCGGAAACGAGGCGTCAGGAGCCAGCCGTGTAGCGGAACTCGGAGGACGCCGGGAACCCAGCAGCGCGTCGGATCGGTCGAGCGCGTTACTCCGGGACGGCGAGGGCGGTGAAGTCGATGTCGTTGTCGATCATGTACTCGCGGAACTCGGCGACGACCGCCGGGAGGTCCTGGAGGATGCCGCGCTCGAACGTGACCACGACGACCTCGTCCTCGATGAAGCCGGTGAACATCACCATCTGGTCGGCGACCTTAATTATCTGTGACACTTCGCCGGCTTCCATATGCTCCTCGTAGGACTCCTTGGCGACCAGTTCGTGGAGTTCGGAGTCGACGACGGCCGCCTTCCGGTCGGTCCAGTCGAGGTCTTCGCGCGCAAACAGCACGTCCTGGGTTCGCGTCTCCGGGTCGACCTGGATGAAGAACCTGAGTCGGTCCCCCACGTTAGAGACGATGATGTCCCGCATATCCTCGGCGTAGGTCATAGCTCCCGTACAGGTGCTGCGTGCAAAATAGTATCCCGACTCGTCACTCCTCTGACATCAGGGGGCGCGCCGGAATTTTGAGGATACTGGTGAAAACAACTGTTTTCCGGCTGGAATCCATCGTTCGCGGCAACGAGAGATTTTGCACTGTGCGCCGCTGCGGGGTCCCAGCCACTGCGGGCCGTAACCGAGCGCATTACGAAATCGGACTCGGTCCGAGACATGTCCCGGACGCTTCGAACTAACCAACCCGACGATAGTACCACCGTATTACTAATTTGCGACGACGAGGACGCGGTTCCCGACGCACGGGCCGCCTTCGACGCCGCGGAGACCGACACCACGCTCCGGTTCGCGCAGTCGCTCGAGGAGGCGCTCGCTTGCCTGCGTGGCCGAGGACAGTACGAGGGGGTCGCAGTACCTGACCTCGTGCTGCTCGAGCTCGAACTGGACGGGGGAGGCGGCTACGAGATACTGGACGCGATCCGCGACGACCCCGAACTCAAACGGCTTCCCGTGATCGCGCTGACGACCTCGCCGGAGCGCGAGGAGGTCGTTCGGAGCTACGAAGCGAAGGCGAACGCCTGCCTGCAGAAGCCGACCGACGAGGAGTCGTTCGCCGACGTGATGTCGGCGGTGGACCAGTTCTGGTTACAGCGGGTTAAGCTCCCGCCGCTTTCGCGATAGCTCCGCTTCCGGATCGTTCGTTTCGCCGATCAACCATCGCGGTCGTCACTGTCGTCGACGTCACCGCCGTCGCCGTCGTCGCCTTCGATCCGGTCCGCCAGCCAGTCGTAGTGCTCAAGCAGCGCGCGCTCTCCGGCGTCGGTCAGTCGGTACACGTCGGCGATTCCCTCCGTTCGGGCGGTCACGAACCCGGCCTCCTCCAGCGAGGTCAACATGGCTCGGAAGGACTGCGGGTCGATGCGCTCGTCGTAATGTGACGTGAGGCGGTGTTTCAGCTGCTGGGGCCGGAGCTCGCCGGCGTCGTACAGGATGGCACAGGTGTCGCGCCGGCGACCGCTGTGGAGCCACTTCGTCATACCCGAGGGTTCACGCCCAGCACACTGTCGGTTTCGAAGGCGCACCGCGAGGCGCCCTGAGCGCCCAATGTGCGCCGCCGAGAGTGTGCGACGTGCGCCGTTACGAGTGCGCGACGCCCACCGCCCGCACGGTTGACCGGATGAGAAACGCCTTTCCCCACGAGGCACCCGAAGTCAGACGATGCGACGCAGGATCCTCCGGAGTGGTCGACCGTGAAAGTCGCGGAGGCAATTCCGGAGTTCGCCGAGGCGTTCGGGTTCGAGGAGTTCAACGAGATGCAGCGAGCGGCGTTGCCGGGCATCGTCGACTCCGACGCCAACGTCGTCGCGAGCGCGCCGACCGGCTCCGGCAAGACCGCGCTCGCCGAGCTCGCCATCTGTGAGACGCTCCGGGACGGCGGCACGGCCCTCTTCGTCGCCCCCCTCCGGGCGCTCACTAACGAGAAGGAGAGCGAGTGGGAACGCTTCGAGGACCTCGGTTACTCCGTCTACGTCGTCACCGGCGAGCGCGACCTCAACCCACGCCGCGCCGAGCGCGCGGATATCCTCGTGATGACGCCGGAGAAGGCGGACTCCGCGACGCGGAAGCACGACACCGCCCGCTACGGCTTCATCATCGACGTCGACTGCGTGGTGATCGACGAGGTCCACCTGCTCGACTCCGACCGCCGTGGCGGCGTGCTCGAAGTCGTCGTCTCGCGGCTCCGCCGGCTCTCCGACCCCCGCGTCGTCGCGCTGTCGGCGACGATGGCGAACATCGACGACGTGGCCGAGTGGCTCGACGCGCCGCCGGAGACGACCTTCGAGTTCGACGACGAGTACCGCCCGGTCGACCTCGAAACGGGCGTGAAGACCTACAGCCACGGCGACAACGCCTTCGCGGACAAGTACCGCCGGCTCTACCGCGCGCTCGACCTCGCGGAGCCACACGTCCGCGAGGACGGGCAGGCGCTCGTCTTCGTCTCCTCGCGACAGGACACCGTGCAGGCTGCCAAGAAGGCCCGCGACGAGATCACCGACCGCGACATCCCCATCGACTCACGGGGCGACTACGACTTCCACAACGAGGCGAAGGAGCTGACGAACGACACGCTCCGCCAGAGCGTCCTCGACGGCGTCGCCTTCCACCACGCCGGCCTCGCCAAGGAGGACCGTGACCGCGTCGAGGAGTGGTTCAAACAAGGGAAGATCGCCTTCCTCTTCTCGACGTCGACGCTCGCGTGGGGCGTCAACCTCCCCGCGCGCTGCGTGGTCATCCGCGACACGAAGTACCACGACCCCCTCGGGGGCGAGACGGACATCTCGCCGCTCGACGTCCTCCAGATGCTGGGGCGCGCCGGACGCCCCGGCTACGACGACGTCGGCTACGGCTGGGTCGTCTGCGACCGGTCGGACGCGGACAAGTACCGCACTCTCCTCAGGGAGGGCAAGGAGATCGAGTCCCGGCTCGCCGGCGACCTCGAGTCCCACCTCAACGCCGAGATCGCGATGGGCACCATCAGCGACCTCGACGACGTGCTGTCGTGGCTGGAGACGACGTTCTACTACGTCCGCGCCCAGTCACGCCCGGACGAGTACGAGTTCGACTCGCTCCGCGACCGCGTGCGCGACACGCTGGAAGGCCTCGTCGACGACGGCTTCGTCGAGACCGACGACCAGCTCGGCGTCGAACCGAGTGCCCTCGGCCGACTCGCCTCGAAGTACTATCTCCGGCTCGACACGGCTCGCCGGTTCAAGCGGCTCGCCGACCGCGACACCCTCACCGTCAACGGCATCCTCGAAACCGTCTCGGCGGCCGGTGAATTCGATTCCGTCTCTGCCCGCTCCGCCGAGGCCGACGCCGTCGACCAGATCCTCGCCGGCAACGACACCGACCTCGAGGGCGGCCACCGCAAGGTGCTCGCCATCCTCATGGCCGGCATGGCCGACTCGATGCCCTCGGAACTCAGGTCGGACGCCTGGGTGATCCGGCAGAACGCGCTCCGCCTGCTCGCCGCGCTCGGCGAGTTCCTCGACCGCTTCGCGGGCGCGCGAGCGGCCAACCTCGCGACCCGCGTCGAGGCCCGCGTCGAGCACGGTGTGTCCCGCAACGCGGTCGCGCTCACCGCCATCGACGGCGTCGGCGAGAGCCGCGCCGAGCGTCTCGCGGACGCCGGCTGGACCGCCCCGAGCGACGTCGTCGACGCCGGCCCTCAAAAACTCGAAGCCGCCGGAATGGCCGGTGGCGTCGCCAGCCGCGTCGTCGAAGCCGCAGGCGACCTGCCGCAGATCTCGGTCGACTGGGGCGACTTCCCTGACACCGTCGCCGTCGGCGAGAACGAGATGTGCGAGGTCAGCGTCCACAACGACGGCGACGGCGCCCAGACCGGAATCCGGGTCACCGTCAACGACGTCGAGATGAACCAGAAGTCGGTGTACCTCGACGGCGAGACGACGGTCCCAGTGGGGGTCTTCGGAACGCCCGAGGCCGACGAACTGGAGTTCACCGTCGAGGTGACGTTCCCCTCGCTACCCTTGCTGCCGGTGCAGGCGTCGCGGAACGTCCACGTGGAGTAACGACCCAGTCTCCGCCGTTCGCGTCGTACTCCGCCGTTTTCAGCCGATTTCCGCCGATCTTCGCCAGGCTATTCCGCCAGTCGCTCGAGCAGCACCGTCCGAAGGTCCTCGGGCGAGTTGACCACGATGTCGGCCGCCGTCAGGTCCGTTTCGGCGTTGTGCGACCGCCGAATCGCGACGACGAACGCACCGGCCCTGTCGCCGGCGGTCGTGCCGGCCCAGGAGTCCTCCACCACGACGCAGTCGGCTGGGTCGACGCCGAGCTCCGCGGCCGCGGCCTCGTAGATGTCGGGCGCCGGCTTGGCCGGGCCGTCGATCTGTTCGACCGATTTGACGACGTCGAACTCGAGGTCGAAGCGGTCGGTGACGATGCCGATCCAGTCCGGCGGGGAGGAGGAGACGAGACCGGTCGGGATTCCCGCGTCGCGCAGGGCGTCGAGCAGGTCGTGGGCGCCATCGAGCAGCGAGACGCGCTCGCCGTAGAGGTCGACGGCGATCTCGTTGAACACGCGTTCGTGTTCGTCCTTCGAGACGGCGGTGTCGTACTCCTCGTCGAGGTAGTCGTAGGTGTTGAGGTAGTACCGGCCGGTCACTTCGTCGGGCGCGGGCCACTCGTCGCCCGCGAGGACAGTCGGGAAGACCCGCTCGCGGTACGCGTCGTGCCAGTGGTCCTCGCTGTCGACCAGTACGCCGTCCATGTCGAAAAGCACCGCGTCCATTGGCTATGGGTGGGTGGGCGAGCTACAAGAGCGATGGGGGATTCGATCTCGTCGACTCCCTCACTCGACCGTCCGCGTCTCGACCTCGCGAATCCCGAGGTCGCCGCCGACGGTGACGACGAGTTCCTCGCCCTCGACCGGAATTCGTACGCGGACGCGCCAGGGGTCCCGAGAGACGATCTCGGTGTACTCGTCGCTCACGCACCACGGAAGCGTCCAGTACGGGGTCTGCGCGAGGTCGACGCCGTGGTTCCGGTAGACGGTGACGACGGGCGACTGGTCGAGTAGCGAGAGCCCGATGGAGGAGTGGAGGCGGTGGCGACACTGGCTGCAGACGTGGTCGACGCGCACGTCGAGCCCGAGGACGTCGCCGGCGTCGTCGACGAGGCGAGTCTCCATCCGACCGTTACACTCGGGACACACGCCGTCGGCGGCGAGACAGTGGAGGTGCCGCACGCGCTGGTCGAATGCGCGGAGCAGTTCCGTCTCGTCGCGGTCGGTGAGCCCGCCAGGCGGGAACCCGTACTGGCCGTGGGCCTTCCCGCAGTCCGGGCAGTCGATGGAGAGCGTCTCGTCCTCGTAGCTGGCGCGGAGCGGCCCGCCGCAGGCGACGCAGTCGTCGCCGACGTCGAACGGCTCCAGGTCCGGCTGCTCGTTGAACGTGCCCGCGAGCACGGCGCTGACGACCGCCTTGCCCGCGTGCTTCAGGTCGTAGCCCTCGTCGGTCTGCGTGACGAACTGGTCGGTGAGCTTGCCGAGGTGATAGTTGAACTGCGCGCTGTCCGTCATCCCGACCTCGCGGCGGAGCTCCGAGAATCTGACTGGCCGGTCCTCGCTTCGCCAGAGGGCCTCGAGGATCTGCAGCCGCGTCTCGCTGGCCACGACGGAGAAGGCGTCCTGGGGCGACATGCAATCGTCGCAGGCTAACATCGTGTCCGGGTCCGCCTCGCGGCCGCGTCGGTCCCGATCGGTGGTGCCGCTGGCTTCGCTCATACCGTGAGATCCTCACCGATATGCCCTAAACGTTCCCCAAACCGTATTTTTGTAGACAGTTTGACCTGTTGCTGAAACGTGTTTCAGTAACCGCGCGTACAAAAATATCCTTCAGATTACACTTACGTGGGTGCCACCCGTTTGTACACGTGAAGACAGATGAGACCGACCCACTCCGGACCGCGCCCGGACGCTAACCGGCCGCCGTCCCTCGCAAGCATCGTGCTGACGACCCTGCTGTTGCCCGTTGGCCTCGTCGCGGGCGTCGCGACGGGGCTGTGGCTGTGGGAGCTGCTGGGGACGCTGGAGCCGACCGACCCCGTCGTGCTGGCCGCCGGCGCGCTCCTGCTATCGCTGCTGTACCCGCGGACGCGACGCGCGCTCACGGCCCGGCTCCCCACTCCGCGACCGACGATTCGGTGGCAGGCGAGCTGAGAAGCACCCACGGATCCCCTCGCTTCGGCCCTCTATTTCTCCACGCTATTCGCCGCGGCTTCCTATTTCCCCCTTCGTCCGGATGTTGAAACCCAAAGCCGCGGCCAACAGGGCCTATGCCTGATCGCATGCGCGTCTTCGCCGGCGACTGCACCACCAGCTTCGACGACGAGCGCACCCGGACCCAGCGCGGGCGCATGGTCGTCCTCGTCAAACCCGACAACACGACGCTCGTCCACGACGCCGACGGCTATCAGCCGGTCGAGTGGCTCACACGGCCCGACTCCGTCACGGTCGAGACCGACGGCGACGGGTTCTCGATCACCGCCCGAACGCCGGACCGCACGCTCCGCGTCGTCGCCGTCGACGGCGCGACCGGCCGCGAGATCCCGGTCACGCAGGCGGGTACCCCCGTCGGAACCTGTCCCGACTGCGAGGAACCACTGGTCCGGGCCGGCGGCGACGTGGGCTGTCTCGCTTGTGACGCCAGCTACGGGCTCCCCTCGGGCGCGAGCGTCACCGAACGTACCTGCGAGGACTGTGGACTCCCGAAGATCCGTGTCGAGCGCGGCGAACCGTTCCAGCTCTGTCTGGACCCGAACTGCGAGCGCCTCCCCGATGTCGTCGCCGACCGGTTCGACGGCGAGTGGGACTGCCCTGACTGCGGCGCCGACCTCGACGTGAAGGAGGCCCCGGGTCGCGTGTTCCTGGGCTGTACGAACTACCCCGACTGCGACACGACGTTCTCGATGCCCGCCGGCGTCGTCGTCGACGATTGCCCCTGCGGGCTCCCGGTCTTCGAGACCCCGACCGGGCGCCGTTGTCTCGACGGGACCTGCGACCGCTGGCAGGCTCTCGACGATGGGGAGCGAACGGCCGAGGGCGACGCAGCCGGCGGGTAGTGTGTCCGCCCCCGGTGCGCCCCCGTCGAGAGCGACGCCGCAACCCAGTACCGCAATCCGTTTAGGCCGTCCACTCCCGGATCCGAGCATGAAACCGGAAGGGACGCTACGGGACGGCGCCGTCCACGTCGGCGGCGACGCCCGCCAGCGGTTCTACGACTCACGCGGCTACGGGCGCCCTGTCGGGGGCAACGAGATCGCCCTCACGCGGATCGAGGCCGCCCACCTCCTGTTCCGGGGGGATCTCTCGGCGGTCGTCGTCGACGGCGACGCCCTCGAGTTCGAGGCGTTCTTCGTCAGGGCCGCGGCCGCCTCGACACGGTTCACGGTCCGCTTCCTCGTCTACTCGGACCTGCGCGACCGGGGCTTCTACCTCTCGCCCGCCCGCGAGGGCTGGCCGGGCGGCCGCCACGCCGCCGCGGACGCCGTCGACTTCGTCGTCTACGAGCGCGGTTCCGACCCCGAGGACGGCGAAGTCGCCCACCACGTCCGCGTCGTCGGCGAGCGTGAGACGATCGCGGCCGCCGACGTCGCGGGCCAGACGCTCGCCATCGTCGACGAGGAGAGCGACCTGACCTACTTCGGCGCGACGACGCCGGAACTCGACGGCGCGACGCCGTACCAGCCGCCGGCGGGGCTCTCCGGCGCGCTCCTCGCCGACCGCGTGGTGGTCTGGGCCGCGCCAGCCGACCTGTACCAGCACGGCTTCTACGGCCAGCCGCTCTCGGGCCGCGACAGCGACCTCGGCGGCGCGCTCCAGCTCTCGCTGCTGGAAGCCGCCGCCCTCGCCGACGCCGGCGCGCTGGAGCTGACGGAGACGGTCGGCGCCGCGGCGGCGATAAGTGGCGACGACTCCGAACAGCCCCGAGGCGACACGGATGCCGGGGACGTCGACGACGATTACGCGGCGATCGTCGCCCGCGGCCGCGCCGTCGAGGGCGAGCGCTTCGCCCGGCGCCTGCGCACGTACGAGGACCTGCGCGGCCGCGACCTGGTCCCCAAAACCGGGTTCAAGTTCGGCGCCGACTTCCGGACCTACCGCGACGTCGAGACGGTCGAGAACCTCCCGCACTCCGAACACCTCGTCCGGGTCGTCCAGGCCGACCACACCTTCGAACCGCGCGAGCTCTCGCTGGACGTGCGTCTCGCGGGCGGCGTGCGCAAGCGGATGGTGTTCGCGCTCGTCGAGGGCGACGGCAGCGGCGAGCGCGGCGGCGACCGCGACGCCGACGGCGACCGCGACGGGATCGAGTACGTCGAAATCGGCCGGTTGACGCCGTAACCGACCATCGCGCAACGTCGACTCCCGCGCTGTGTCGACGCCGGCGAACCGCTCTCGCCACCTCCAGCGGAACGAACGGTTTTTGGGCCGACCCGCCGGATGAAGGGGTATGAGCGACAGTACCCACGAGGACGAGGAGTCCGCCCCGGAGCGTGACGCACGCGCCGACGGCGGCGCGACAGGAGCCGACGACGTCGCCCTCGACCCGTGGGGATCCGAGACGATCGCGGACTACCGGAAACTGTTCGAGGAGTTCGGCATCGAGGAGTTCGAGTCGGTGCTGCCGGACACGCCGGACCCGCACTACCTGATGCGGCGCGGTGTCATCTTCGGCCACCGCGAGTACGACGCCGTCGCCGAGGCGATGCGGAACGACGAGCCGTTCGCGGCGCTGTCCGGGTTCATGCCCACCGGCGACCCGCACATCGGCCACAAGCTCGTCTTCGACGAGCTGATCTGGCATCAGGAGCAGGGCGCCGACGCCTTCGGGCTCATTGCCGACCTCGAGGCCCACTCCGCCCGCGGGCTCTCGTGGGACGAGATCGACGAGCACGCGCGCAACTACCTGCTCTCGTTGCTCGCGCTCGGGTTCGACCTCGAGGAGGGCGAGCTCTACCGCCAGTCCGACAATCGCGAGGTGCAGGACCTCGGGTTCGAGCTCGGCTCGAAGGCGAACTTCTCCGAGTTCGAAGCCATCTACGACTTCGGCGGCGAGACGAACATCTCGCACCTCCAGAGCGTGGTCACCCAGACCGCGGACATCCTCTACCCGCAGCTCGTCGACGAGCCGAAGCCGACCGTCATCCCGGTCGGGCCGGACCAGGACCCCCACGTCCGCCTGACACGGGACCTGGCCGTCCGGACCCGCTTTTTCAAAGTGACCGAGGCGTTCGCCAGCTTCGAGCTGGATGACGACGAGCGCCAGCTCGTCCGGGCCGCCTACGACGCGCTCGCGGCCGGCGAGACGGACGCGGAGCGGGCGGCCGGCGAGGGCGACGTGCGCTGTGCGGACGCCGCCAAGTGGCTCGAATCCTACGGTCCGGTGCCGGAGCTGGCCGACGCGAAGCCCTCGGCCATCCGGAAGCTCGAGGAAGCCGGCAAGGAGCCGCTCCGGCCGCGCGTTCGCTTCTTCGACCGCAACGCGACCGAGGAAGCGTTCGAAGACCTGATCGAGTCCATCGAGGGCGAAAAGCGCGTCTTCGAGGGCCATATCGACACCTTCGAGCTCTCGCGGGCGGAAGCCGAGGAACTGGCTCGCGAGGTCGAGGTCGACAACGGCGGCTTCGGCTTCCAGCAGCCCTCCTCCATCTACCACCGGTTCATGACCGGGCTCACCGGCGGGAAGATGTCCTCGTCCGTCCCGGCCAGCCACATCTCGCTGCTGGACGACCCCGAGGACGGCTACGACAAGGTGAAGGCGGCGACGACGGGCGGGCGCGAGACGGCCGAACTCCAGCGCGAACTCGGGGGCGAGGCCGACAACTGCCCCGTCTACGAGCTGTACGCCTACCTCCTGGCGGGCGACGACGACGAGCTAACGAAGCGCGTCTACGAGGAGTGCGTCAACGGGGAGCGCCTCTGTGGCGGCTGCAAGGAGCAGGCCGCCGGATTGATGAAGGAGTTCCTCGCGGACCACCAGGAGAAGCGCGAGGAGGTCGAGGACCTGCTCGACGCCGCCGACATCGATCTCGACTCCGACCGGCGCGGGAGCGGCGGCGGGCACTGAGTCGCGGGCGCGGTCGCGGTCGCAGTCGCGGTCGCAGTCGCAGTCGCGGTCGCAGTCGCAGTCGCAGTCGCGGTCGCAGTCACGACCGCAAAAGCTCCGGTTGATCCGGGCAAACCTTTTCTTTCCCTCTCCACAAGCTGAATCCATGACTGCCGCGCTCGACCGCTACAAGAACCAGTCGTACACCGGCGAGAACAGGTGTACTCCGTGCACCGCCGTCAACGTCGTACTCGCGGCCGCACTCGGACTCGGTCTCGGCGTGGTCGCGCCGCCGATTGGCGCGGCCGCGTTCGTCGTCGGTCTCGGATCGATCTACTTCCGCGGCTACCTCGTCCCAGGCACCCCCGAGTTGACGAAACGGTACTTCCCGGACTGGCTGCTGGCCAAATTCGACAAGGTCGACGAGCCGCCGGTCGGCGCCGGAGCGGGTCCGAGCGTGAGTCCAGAGGCCGGGCCCGAGACTGAGTCAGTCGACAGCGCGGGCGACGAGGACGGCGACACGGCCGACAGCGCTGTCGGCGCCGTCGACGTCGACGACACCGACGACACCGCCGTCGAGCGGGCCCGCGACGCCGCGGGAACGGAGGGCATCGTCGACCCCCAGACGCTGCTGCTCGAGGTCGACGTCGTCGAGGAGTGTGCCGACCGCGACGACCTCTGTCTCACGGACGCGTTCGCCGAGGAGTGGACGACCCACGCGGAGCGGCTCCGCGACGACGCGGACGAGCAGCGCGCGGCGATAGCCGAGCTGTTCGACCTCCAGGACGTGGCGCTGACCCAGGGCCACGAGAACCGGTTCGTCGTCACGTCGCACGACGAGCAGTTTAACGCCTGGGTGACGGAGGGCGCGCTTGTCGCCGACCTGGCGGCCGCGTCGGTCATCGCCGACCGAACCGACTGGGGGGCCATCCTCCCGGCCCAGCGCGTCGCGATCCTCCGGGCGCTCCGCTCGTTCCTCGACGTGTGCCCGATGTGCGGCGGTGACGTCCGGATGACCGAGGACACCGTCGACTCCTGCTGTCGCTCGTGGGACGTGCTCGCGGTGCGGTGTGCGGACTGTGACACGCACTTCCTCGAACTCAACCCCGAACGGCTTGGCGGCGCTTCCGACGAAGAGTCGAACGACGATGCTGACGAGTTGGCGGCGGCCGAGGATGCTGCCGGCACAGAGGTCGACGCCGACGTCGACGCCAACGACGACCAGTCCACGGACGGCGACGAAACCGTGGCCGACGACCAGACCGCGAACGGTGGCGGTATCAAGTCCGTCGACCCGGGCTTCACTCGAGAGTAAGCGCGTCGCTGACGGGGCGGCTTTTCACTGCTGACCGGTTCCCGAACGGCTTGCCGCAAGGCCACGCTCAAAACCCCCGGCCGCAAACGGGTGGGTATGCAGACGACCGACGCGTTCGTCGGGCTGAACTGTGTCGACTGCGGTGACCGCTTCGACGCCGAGACGGCGACGCACCGCTGTCCGGAGTGCGGCGGCATCCTCGACCCGGCCTACGACTACGACGAAGTCGACGTGACGCCCGCGGATCTGTCCGCGCGACCGTTCGGGTCGATGTGGCGCTACGAGGAACTGCTCCCGTTCCCGACCGGCGCCGCGGTGTCGCTCAACGAGGGCGCGACGGCGCTCGTCGAGTGCCCGGAGCTCGCCGACGCGATGGGCGTCGGGCGCGTCCTGCTGAAGGACGAAGGCCGGAACCCGACGGGGACGTTCAAGGACCGCGGACAGTCGGCGGCGATGACCGCGGCCGTCCAGCACGGCGCGGAGACCATCGCGCTCAACTCCGCGGGCAACGCCGGCCAGGCCGCGGCCGCGTACGCCGCGCAGGCGGACCTCGACGCGCACGTGTACCTCCCCGAGCGCGCCGGCTTCACGCAGAAGGCGGGCGTCGAGCTCCACGGCGGGATCCTCCACGTCGTCGGGCCGATGAACGGCGACTCCGAAATCGGCGATTCCGGCGAGGCCTACGCCGAGGGGATGGCGGAGCATCCGGACTGGTACTCCACGAAGACGTTCGTCACGCCCTATCGCCACGAGGGGAAGAAGACGATGGCGCTGGAGGTCCTCGAACAGCTCGACTGGGAAGCCCCGGACGCGGTCGTCTACCCGACCGGCGGCGGCGTCGGCCTCGTCGGGATGCACAAGGCCGCGGTCGAGGCGAAGCAGCTCGCCTGGACGGACGAGCTCATCCCGATGTACGCCGCGCAGGCGGAGGGCTGTGCCCCGGTCGTCGAAGCTGTCGAGGAGGGGAAGGAGCGCCACGAGGAGTGGGAGGACATCACGACCGCCTGCAACGGCATCGCGATCCCGGACCCCGGCGCGAGCCCGCTCATCATCGACGCCATCGAGGAGTCGGACGGCGGCGCCGTCGCCACCAGCGACCGGGAAATCCTCGACGCCGCGATCGACGTCGCCCAGCGCGAGGGCCTGGAGATAGGCGCCACCTGTGCCGCGGCCGCCTCCGGCACCTACGAACTGGCCGAGCGCGGCGAGTTCGGCGAGGACGATACGATCGTCCTGCTGAACACCGGCGCCGGCAACAAGGACATCGACACCCTCCGCGCGCATCTGGGCGAACAGAACGCGGACTGATTCGAGTCAGTCGTTGGGGTGCGATTTTTAAGAGGGATTCGTGACGGTTCCAGATTTGCTTCGAGATTCGATGGCGGTTACTGATCCTGCTCATAAATGGATTCGCCCGGCGTCGGTGACAACACCACTCGGCATGCCCAGAAAGCCCCAGCCGCTGAGGCGGTCGCGCTGCTTGCTGCGCTCCTCACCCGGCTCTCTCACTGCGTTCGCTCGCCGGGATTGCGGTGCTAGCGTCGCAGGGCGTCCCGCTCAGCGGCTGCCCCTTTCAGTCCCGCCCGGGAGTGGTGGCCAGGGCGTCGCTCGCGGCGGTTGCTGGGTGGTCACGGTGCGGGTGTGGATGGCGCGCGCGAGCAACGCGTGCGAGGGAGGCCGGTGGCGCGCCGCGGCGGTGCGGTCCCGGCGCGCCCCGGCCGAGGCTGGGGAGGACTGAGGAGTGCAGTTGCGTTGCTGTCGCTGTCGCGGTTGCGGTGCCGTCGCTGTCGCGGCCCTGGCGGACTGAAAGGGCGATGGCCGGTCGCGCCGTAGGGGAGTCGCTGAGCAGGCTCTATCTGCGCGGGCGGCGCGGAGAGCGCAGATATCCTGCTCAGCGACCGCGAGCGGACGAGGGCTTTCTGGGAGTCTGCGTTGCTGTCAAGCGCAGCAGCGTCTGTGCCCGCCCATCCGGTTTATAAGCAAAAGCGGCCGACCCAGTTCTACACTCCGAACTCCCCGACAAAGCCCAAAACAACCCGATCCACTCGGCCCAACTCACAAACCCCTAAGTCCTCCACCCCAAACATCGAGTATGGTTGAGGCTCCACAGACGGAGGAAGGCTGGTTCGTCCTGCACGATTTCCGGACGATCGACTGGGACGCCTGGCGGGCGGCGCCGGACCACGAGCGCGAGCGCGCCATCGCGGAGGGCGAGGAGTTCCTGCGCGACCGCGAGGCCGTCGTCGACGCCGACGCCGGCGACTCCGCCGTGTTCTCCATCGTCGGCGACAAGGCGGACCTGCTGTTCGTCCACTTCCGCCCGGAGCTCGACGACGTCTCCGCACTCGAACGCCGCTTCGAGGACACCGCGCTCGCGCAGTTCACCGAGCGCGAGACGTCGTACGTCTCCGTGACGGAGGTCTCCGGCTACGTCTCCGACGAGTACTTCGAGGGCAACGAAGAGGAAATCGACGAGGGACTCCGCCGCTACATCGAGGGCAAGCTCAAGCCGGAGATCCCGGACGACGAGTACGTCTCCTTCTACCCGATGAGCAAGCGCCGCGGTGCGGAGTACAACTGGTACGACCTCTCCTTCGAGGAGCGCGCGGACCTGATGGCGAGCCACGGCGACACGGGTCGCGACTACGCCGGGAAGATCAAGCAGGTGATCGCCTCCTCCGTCGGCTTCGACGACTACGAGTGGGGCGTCACGCTGTTCGGCTCCGACCCGACCGACATCAAGGACATCGTCTACGACATGCGCTTCGACGAGGCGACCTCGAAGTACGGCGAGTTCGGCCAGTTCTACGTCGGTCGCCGCTTCCCGCCGACGGACCTCGCCGCGTTCCTCGCCGGCGACAAAGTGCCGACGAGCGACCACGACGGCCGCGCGAGCCAGGCGGAACGCGCGGGCCACGGCCACGGCGGCGCGGCTCACGGCGACCACCCGCACGGCGAGGAGGGCGAAAGCGGGACGGGCGACCATCCGCACGCCGAGAGCGGTGCGGAGAGCGGCCACGGCGAGGCCGACACGGAACCCGAAACCGCCGGCACCGACGAGGGAACGATCCGCGGCGAGCTCGAGGACCTCGACATCTACGCCGGCCAGCCGCACGGCGAGGACGTGTACGCGACGGTCCTCTACTCCGAGGCGGACACCGACGAGCTGTTCGAGGAGGTCGAGGGACTCCGCGGCAACTTCGACCACTACGACACCCACGTCAAGACGGCCGTCTACGAGGCGCGTAACCGCGACCGCGCCGCCGTCGTCTCCATCTGGGACACCGCGAGCGCCGCGGAGACCGCCGCGGGCTTCCTCTCGGAGCTGCCGGGCATCGTCGCCCGCGCCGGCGAGGAATCCGGCTTCGGTACGATGGGGATGTTCTACTCCGTCAAGCCCGAGCACCGCGAGGACTTCCACGAGCAATTCGACGCCGTCGGCGAGCTCCTCGCCGACTTCGAGGGCCACCAGGAAACGGACCTGATGGTGAACGTCGAGGACGAGAACGACATGTTCATCGCCAGTCAGTGGGACTCCAAGAGCGACGCGATGGAGTTCTTCCGGACGGACGCGTTCGAGGAGACCGTCTCCTTCGGCCGCGACGTGCTCGCGGACCGCCCGCGCCACGTCTTCCTGGCCTGATTGGGCTGGAAGCCTTCTCCAGCCAACCGATTACAGCGCGTCCGCAAGGACGCGCTCGATGAACGGCGCTTTTGCCGCAGTGTAGCTGGCCCTATCGTCGGGATACTCGCTCGCGAGCGACCGCTTCAGTGTCGCGTAGGCTGACGCCGTCTCCGGATGCTCCCTGAGATAGTCCCGGAACGCCACCTGCTCGCGATGGGTGTCGCTGCCGACCGCAGTAATCGAGAGGTAGTGGGTCCGGTTCGTCGGCGGCCCCTTCGCGAGAAACACCCGGTCCTCGACGTCGTCGTTCGCGCGATGGGCGTAGCCCTCGCGTTCGAGGACGGGGACCAGTTCGGTCGCGTCGGCGAGGTCGTCGACGAGCGCGAGGACGTCGACGACGGGTTTCGCCGGGACCCCCGCAACGGCGGTGCTGCCGACGTGTTCGAAGTCGCGGATGCGGTCGCCGAGCAGGTCGCGGAGGCGCGCGACCTCGCGCTCGTACTCGTCGCGCCAGACGGGGTCGTGGTCGTGGAGGTCGACGGTTCCTCGCGCGAGCCCGACCATACCCTCTCTCCGGCGGCCAGCAGCAAAGTCGTTTCTCGTAAACGAGGGTGAATTTATACCATCTGTCACCGGTATAAGTATTGTGAGCGAAGCACCGACGGAGTTTATTGACGATGTCGGCTGGCGGCAGCTATTCGTGAATCGCTGGGTTGGGGGTATCTTCCTACTCCTGCTCGGCGGGTTGGCCTATTCGATAGCTATCCTGCAGAATCCCTACGTCTGGCCCTTCGTTGAACTCGGACAGGAGACAGCGAAGTTGTTTGGCTGTTACACCTTGGCGTGTGCGCCGCTCGCCTGGGGAATCGGAATCCTATACACCTACCTGTTCGCCGTCCTCGTGAACGCACTCGGAATAGCCGTCATTGCCGACTGATCGCCCCAGTTTCGGGTACTGCAAGATTCTCGCCGGAGGTCGAACCGCCGCCAAGTCGGATCCTCACCGAAACCGTCGTCTATCACCGCTGAGAGGTGAAGGAGGTCGGCTATCGGCAACGGTGTCGCCCTCTGAACACTCTCACCCGTGAGTTGGCACCAACACTGCGGTGACCGAAATCCTTTCACAGCGACCAGCGAAACCGGGGGTAATGCGAAAGAGCGGCCCGCCAAAGGGACTTATCTCCTTTCTCGTCCTGGAGCTCCTGCAGGAGCAACCGCGGTACGGCTACGAGCTGCTCGGGGAGATCAACGACCTCAGCGGTGGCCACTGGGAGCCCTCCTACGGCTCCGTCTACCCCATCCTCTACAAATTCGAGGAGAAGGGCCTGGCCCAGCGCATCGAGCGCGACGACGAGCCCGACCGCAAGTACTTCGCCATCACCGACGCTGGCCGGGAGAAACTCGCCGAAAAGCGCGCGGAAGTCGGCGGCAAGGCCCGCGACTTCGCGGACGTCATCCTCGGCTTCTATCACCTCTACGCCGCGCTGGGGACGGACGACCGCTATCGGGTCGAGACGCACCCCGAGGAGTGGTGCTTCTCCGAGACGTACAGCGCCTGGATCGTCGAGCAGATGATCCGGCACCACGAGCGCGACTTCGGCGAGTTCGAGCGGATCGACCTCACCCCGGCGGAGTTCCACGAGAAGTACGAGTCGGAGATAGGAGGCGACAGCGGCGAACAGAGCAGCAACAACGACGAACAGGGCGCCGATACCGACGAACAGAGCGGCAACAACGACGAGCAAGTCGAAAACGAGGCGGCCTGAGTCCGTCGCCGGCGGCGGCGCGGACTGACCCCATCACAGCGGACGCGCCCGCGGCGCGCTCCCGACCCCCCACACCTCAGTTCAGCAGCTGCGGCCCGAACAGCATCAGCAGCAACGCGGCCAGCATCGTCAGGCCGACGCCGGTGGTGATCGCCCGCGTGAACTGCGGTTTCGCGTCGATCGGGAGCCGAGCCGTCACCGCCTCGGTGCCGGTCCGGAGGATCCGCCCGCCGTCCAGCGGGAACGCCGGGATGCAGTTGAAGAAGGCGAGCTGGAGGTTGATCCAGCCGGTCCAGAACAGCAGGTTCGCGGCGAGGAAGACCACGGGTTCCCCGAGCGCCCCCAGCGCGCCGGTGACCTCGTAGAACGGTGCGTTCGTGCCGACGAACCCGGCGAAGTTGTACTCGATGCTCGGGTCGACGACGGAGAGGAACGGCAGCACCGTGATTAGCAGGATCGTGCCGAGGAACGAGTCACTGGCCGTGCCGCTCAGCATCGACAGGAAGCGGTCGGCGGGGTACGTCGTGATCCCCAGACTGTCGACCGTGACCCCGCTGAACCCTTCTGACGGGAAGATGCCGAGGTAGGCGTCGTCGGGGCCGCTCTGGGTGCCGAGCGTCACCTGGTACTCCCGACGCTCGCCGTCCGCGTAGGCGACGACGGTCACCTCGTCGTCGGGCTGGTGTGACTGCAGCAACGCGGAGAGGTCGCGGTAGTCGTAGACGCGCTCGCCGCCGACCGACGTGATGACGAGATGGTCGCCCTCCGGCGCGCCGGCCCCGGCGAAGGGCCCGTCCGAGACGACGCCGACGAGGACACCGACCGGGCCGGTAACCGTCTTCCCGCTGGCGGTTGTCAGCGTGACGACTTCCTTGTCGCCGACGGCCTCACGGAACCCCGCCTCGGTTCGGACCTCAGTGCCGTCGACCGCGACGATGGTATCGTTGACCGTGATCCCGTTCTCGCCGGCGAACGGCGATGGCTTGGCGACCCCCGTCGCTTGCAACTCGCGGGTCACCTGTCGTTCCGTGCCGTTCGCGAGCGTGACGGTGACCTGCTTGTTGGGGTTCCCGCTCAGCGTCTTGCGGAGGTCCTCGGCGTCCTCGATCGGCGTCCCGTCGAGCGCGACGATGCGGTCGCCAGCGCCGATGCCGGCGTCCTCCGCGGCCGATCCGGGATAGGAGCCGCCGACGGGCGCGCCGGCCGCGACGGAGATCGCGCCGGCGACGGGGCCGAACAGCAGGAGGAACGCGAGGATGACGACGAGGAAGTTGGCCGTGACGCCGGCCGCGAACATCCGCGTGCGACCGCCGCGGTCGACTTCCTGGGTCGACTCCTCGTCGGGTTCGACGAACGCGCCGATGGGGATCAGCGTGAACAGCGCGACGCCCATCGAGTCGATGTCGATGTCCTCGACGCGACAGAGGAGTCCGTGGGCGCCCTCGTGGGCGACCAGCGCGATGAGCAGGCCGGCGACGATCTCGACGCCGACCGTCAGCGGGAGGTACTCGTTGACGCCGGGGATGATCAGCACGTTCTGTGGCGTGTTGATCCCGGTCGGGGCCGGCGGGTTCATCAGTACCTGGATGGCGTTCATGATCAGGATGACGAACGAGCCGACCATGATCACGAGGGTGACCCCGACGCCGACGTTGGCGATCGCTCGCCAGAGCCGTTTCGGGCGGGCGAGCCGGTCGAGGACGGCGCGCCCCCGCTTCGTGTGGACCGTCGTGAGCGGGCCGGAGAGCTGCACGGCGTCCGGGAGCAGCCCTCGATTGCGCAACCACATTGCGGCCGCGGTGTACGCGAGGATCCCGGTAAGGACCCACAGCAGGGTTTTCATCGCCGGATGCTTCGGGACCGTCCCGGGAAAGACGTTCGGTTCCGCCACTCAGCGCCGGCCTGCCGTCCGGCGGTCGACGTTGGCCACACGCCGTCGACGTTGGCCACACGCCGTCGACGTTGGCCACACGCCGTCGACGTTGGCCAC
>JBDGPU010000186.1:0-7898 GCA_042219525.1 Halopenitus sp. | reverse complement strand
ACGCCGTCGACGTTGGCCAGTTCGGAACAACTCGCTGAGCGCGTGGGACAGCCAAACCGACAGCGGGAGGTATCAACACACAAGTACCACCCCCGCTAAGACCGCGACATGATTACGCCAGCGGAGTTCATCCTCGAACTGCTCAGCAACGTCGTCGAACTCCTCGTCATCTTCATTCAGGAGGTCGTCCTCGGCGTCGACCCGCTCACCGCGATCTCGTGGGTCGTCGGCCAGGCGATCATCGTGGCCGCTGTCGCCGCCCTCGGTTACCTCGCGCTCGGCGCGCTCGCAGCCGAAGTCGGCGTCGACCTGCCGGCGATCGGGAAGGGGCAGGCTGACTGACTGCGGACATCGAGCGCACTTTTCCGACAGAACTACCCGAAACTGTAGCCGCGGCCATCGCTTCCCGTCGGGTCCTTCAACGGCTCCCTGGTAGGCAACTCGCCCCGCCCACAGCCCCCACAACTATCAGTGAAGGCGCGGGAAACGACGCACATGTCGAATGACGAGCCGGGGGCGGCCGAGACGATGGGCGGGCGGTCGGCCAGGAGCCGAGCCACGTTCTGGCTCGCGGTCGAGGCGAACCGCCTGGTCGTCGCTGCGCTCCTGTTCGCCGGCCTGTTCGCCGTTCTCGTTGCCGTCGGCGTCGCCATGCCGCATATGGCGGGCCTGCTCGAGCGAGGCGACCCGGTCGAAGCCGCGTTCGAGGGGCTCACGGGCGCGACGATCACCGGCGTCACGCTGGTGCTCACGCTCAACCAGCTGGTGCTCTCGCAGGAGATGGGAGCCGTTGGCGACCAACAGGAGCGAATGGAGGAAGCGATGACGTTCCGCCGCGACGCCGAGAACCTCATCGATCAGGGCGTCAGCCCGCCTGAACCCTCGGCGTTCCTCGGCGCGCTGCTAGAGACGACGCGCGAGCACGCGGCGACGCTCCGAGAGGGACTCGACGCCGATCAGGACGCGGCTGGCGATCAGCAGACGCACGACGACCAGCAGGCGGGCGGTGACCAGCTCCGAAACCAGGTAACCACGCTCGCGGAGTCGGTGGAGACGGACGCGAACCTCGTCACCGATCGCCTGTCGGGTGCGCAGTTCGGGACGTTCGACGTGTTGTCGGCGGTGCTCGATTTCAACTACTCGCTGAAGATCTACCGTGCGCGACGGCTCCGAGCCAACCACAGCGACCAGCTGACAGCGGCGCAGGAGTCCGCGCTCGACGACCTGGTCGAGACGCTGGAGCTGTTCGGCCCCGCGAGGGAGCACTTCAAGACGCTGTACTTCCAATCGGCGCTGATCGACCTCTCACGGGCGATCATTGTCGCCGCGTTGCCGGCGCTGCTCGTCGCGATCGCGATGACGCTGTACTTCGAACCGGTAACGGTGAGCAGCACCGTCGCCGGCGTCCCGCTCACCGTCCTCGCCGTCAGCGCGGGCGTCGCGGTCACGCTGCTCCCGTTCCTCGTGCTGCTCGCCTACGTCGCCCGGATCGCAACGATCACGAAGCGGACGCTCTCCATCGGATCGTTCCTGCTCCGAGAAACGGAGCGGGAGGAATAGCCGGCTGCCACGCCTTGCAGCGCGGCTCGAACTCGTCGCGACCGTCACCTCTCTGGAGACGGTTCCAGAGACAGCCCCTTAGAACACGTCGCCGACGGCGTCGGCAGCGAGGTCGACCGCCTCCTCCAGGTCCGGACCGAGCGGGGAGACGACGACGAGCCCGTCCGCGTACTCGGCGAGGGCTTCCGCGCGCTCCCGGACTTCGTCGGGCGTGCCGGCGATACAGAACGCGTCGATCATCCCGTCGGTCACCGCGTCGAAGGCCGTGGAGAACTCGCCGGCGCTGATGTCGTCGCCGATGGCCTCGGCGGTCTCGCGGTCGACCCCGTGGCGGTCGAGGACCGGGGGCGCGGCGCTGGCGGTGATGTACGCAACCGCGGGGCGGGCGGCCTCGCGGGCGGCAGTGGCGTCCTCGGCGATGCTCACGGCCGAGTACGCGATCAGGTCGAAGTCGCCGCGGTGGTCGGGGCGGTCGGCGAGCCCGTCGTCGACCTGCTCGCGGGCCCAGGCGAGGTCCTTCGGGTGCGAGCCGTTGTAGAGGAGCCCGTCGGCGTGTTTCGCGGCCATCCGGCACATGTGCGGGCCCTCGCCGCCGACGACGACCGGGATGTCCGGGCCCTGCGGCGGTTCGTAATTGAGCCCCGCGTCGGTCGCCTGGAAGGTACCGTCGTGGTCGACGCGCTCGCCGGCCCAGAGTTGCTGGGCCGTCTTGAACGCCTCCAGGACGGGGCGGAGCCCGCGCTCGTCCGCGAGCCCAAGGTTCGCGAGCGTCGAGGGGTCCCCAGGGCCGACGCCGTAGACGGCGCGGCCGTCCGACGCCTCGTCTAAGGTCGCCAGCTTCGAGGCGAGCGTGACGGGGTGGGTCTCCAGCGGGTTGGCGACGCCGGGGCCGAGCGCGACGTCGTCGGTGGCGACGGCGAGCCGCGAGAGGAACGCCCAGGGGTCGCGGTTGTTGTAGTGACACGTCGAGAAGACGGTGTCGTAACCGGCCGCCTCGGCGCGCTCGCCGAGGGCGACCATGCGATCCAGCTCGTGTTCCGGGGTGAGTTCGATGCCGAACATGTTATGCCTCGTACTCCCAGTCGCGCAGCGCCTGCCGGACAAAGTCGCCCTCGACGTCGCGGAAGTGCGCGTCGGAGCCCTCGTGGTCGCCGAACTCCCAGTCGCGGACAACGACGACCGGCGTGCCGCCGGCCCCCTCGCCGGCGACGAGGTTCGCAGCCGACGCCAGCTCGTCGACGACGTTCTGGACGGTGACGCCCATCTCGCGGCCCTCCCGGTCCGCCTCGCCGCGCCAGTCGCGGGCGGCAGGCATGCCGGCCCAGCCGATGGCGACGCCGCGCTGGCCGTGCCGGAACGGCCGCCCGCAGGTGTCGCTGACGACGACGCGGTCGGCCGGGAGGTCCTCGCGGATCCGCTCGGCGCTCTCGGAGGGCCGCTCGGGCAACAGCAGGAGGTCGCCGCCGGGGACGTTCGAGCGGTCGATGCCCGCGTTGACGCCGATGTGCCCGAACCGGGTCGCGGTCAGCAGGAACGGCGCTTCCATCACCAGCTCCGTCGACTCCTCGAGGACGGCCTGCGCGAACCGCGGGTCCTTCTCCTCGCCGGCGATCGATTCGAGCCGGTCGGCGATCTCGCGGGCGCGAGGGCTCGGCGGGAAGGCCTCGAGGTCGAAGGTCCGTCCCTCGGCCTTCGAGACGACGGTGCTCGCGACGACGACGACGTCGTCCGCGCGGAGATCGACGCGCTCGTCGATCATGGCCGCGAGGTCGTCACCCGCCCGGATCTCCGGGAGGTCCGGGACGGCAAACAGTTCCATGTGCGCGTGTGGGTGGCGACGGTCAAAAACTCCGCCGGTAGTGGCCCGTGCCGCCGGTGACCCACGGCGATTCGCACACCGGCCCTCGGGCGAGGAGGTTTCGACGAGCGCTAACGTGCACCCGCCTGACCGCTGGAAAGTTTGATGGAAGGTATCATGCACCCACCTGCTTGCCGCGAACGCACGACCCCGCCTCCTTTACGACGGTGACGCTACTCCCTTTGCTTGCAATGGCAAAAGCAGCATTCGTCATTCTGGCAGAAGCGGAAGGGCACGAGAACACGGGTCGCGTCGTCAACGGGCTCGAGGCCGCCAAGGAGTTCGTCGAGGCTGGCGACGAGGTCGAGATCATCTTCGACGGCGCCGGCACGACGTGGATCCCGAAGCTCGAGGACGAGGAGTTCGACTACCACGACCTCTACGCCGCCGTGAAGGACGAAGTCTCCGTCTGTGACCACTGTGCGACCGCCTTCGACGTCGACGACGCCGTCGACCAGGCCGGCCTCGCGCGCCTCGCCGACTACGAGGGCCACCCGAGCATCCGCGAGCTCGTCGACGACGACTACGAGATCCTCACGTTCTAAACAACCTGCGAGGGCGAGTTCCCCGACCCACCGGGCCGGGGGTGAAGCCCGACACCGGGCCTAGTGTTAAGTCTCCTCGATATACCGTTCAACAACTTCTTCCGATACCGCTCTCGTCGTTCCCACGTAGTACCCAACCTTCCAGAATCCGCCACCCCAGAAATATGACTCTCGGATCTCGGGATACCGCTCCAGCAAGTGCTTACCCGAGTACGACTTGATTGCCGAGCAATGTCCGCTGGACTGAGCTTCGGGTCTGTTTGCACGAACAAGTGTACGTGGTCGTCCGCAATCTCCAACGCCAGAATCTCGTGCCGGAGGTGGTCAGCAGTCTCACCAAACAACTCTCGCACATCGTCTTCAACCATGTTGAGAACCGGGTGGCGGTACTTGGGATACCAGACGAAATGATACCTGCAGGAACTAACCGAATGTGCATGATTGCGATACTCTTTCATCCCTAATCCCTATATTTATGACAGTCTAGAATGATTGTCAAAATATGGGTGAAGAAGCCACGAAGACGATTCAGACGCGCCTTCACGTAGCGTCTGGTGAACGGTCGTGGCTTCACGATGCCCGCCTCGCTTCACGCGATATATTCAACGACACCATCCGCCTCAAACAGCAAGGGTACACTCGCACCGAGATACAGAAGGAGGTTGACCGCGACGACTTCTTGCGGAACAACAAGTGCGCGGTCGTCGGCAAAGCCCTCCAAACGTGGGACTCCTACCAGTCACTCAAAGAGTGGTGGCGCGAACAGGACGACCCTGAGGGCGGCAAGCCGACGCCGCCGAGTACGGACAAATCTGGTGCGTACCCGCTCGTGATGGCGCATACAGAAGGCTATCGCCTCACCGTTGACGACGACACGAATCGCGTCCAGTTCCGCATCAGCCCGAAACCCTACAAGAAGGTGAGAGGCCACCTTCGGGGCGAACCGGGCGCGATGGACGAACTTCGAGACGCCCTCACGTCGGACGAGGTGGATGTGGGGCAGGCCGAACTCCTGTACCGCGATGGCGTGTACTACCTACACGTCACGGTCACACGCGAGTTCGATGTGCCCGAACCCGACACCAGCGATACGCTTGTTGGCGTGGACATCAACGAGCGGAACATCGCTCTCACTGCCCTCGACCGCGAGACGATGCGGACGAAGGGCACCCTTGTCCTCGACTACGGACGGGTCAAGCAGGAACGCCAACGCTACCACACGATCACCACTCGCTGTCAGGAACACGGGAAGACGAGCATCCACCAGAAACTCGGTGACAAAGAAGAGCGGTTCACCGAGTGGGTGTTGCATTGTCTCTCCCGTGCTGTCGTGGAGTTCGCAGAGCATTTCTCGAACCCGGTTATCGTGTTCGAGGATATGAGCGGTATCCGCGACGAAATGCGGTACGGGGCGTATATGAACCGCCGGTTGCACAAATTGCCGTTCCACAAGTTCGAGACGTTCGTCTCGTACAAGGCGACGTGGCGAGAGATTCCTACGGATACAGTGGATGCGTATTATAACTCGCAGACGTGTTCGTGCTGTGGTGAGCGTGGCAGTCGGCAGGGACGGCGGTTCCGGTGTACGAACGCCGAGTGTGCTGTGGTGCAAGACCATGCTGACCGGAATGCGTCGGTGAACATCGCGTGGAGCGAGAAGGCGAAACTCGACGGTAACGAATCGAATTACCGGACTCACAAAACCCAACCGCAGGTGCGATTGGTGCGTCTGTCCGGGTCGGGGCGTGTAAGCCGCCCAACCTCATCCCGCTCGCTTGCCGAGCAGGGAGTGCTAGCGCACGGCTGAGGTAATTACAAAAGCCTCGGGCGCGGTGGCCCAAGGCTGTTTACGCCGCTCTGCCGTCACGCGGTCCGGCATTCCTCACGCGTTTTCGGTCGTCGCCGTCGACGACCGTCTTCACGTACCCACGCGACGCCCGCTTCTCGGCGTCGCGTCGTTGTTCGCCGATAGCGTCGCCAGCGACGTCGATAGCGTCGCCAGCGACGTCGATAGCGTCGCCAGCGACGCCCGTAACGTCGCCAGCGACGACGTTGGTTACTTGGGGGCCGGAACCGCACGACTAAAACCGGTCGAACGGGTAATAGCGACAGGCGGCAGTGACGAGCAGTTACCCCCACCGAGCCCCTTGTGACGATGGGTTTACCCCGAGCCGCCCCTTCCTAACCGACCAGTAACCACCACCTCGACTGGAGCTGCTGTGACCCCCGTATAACTGAAACTCTTTCGAGTCAGTAGCGACGCTGTCGGGTGTTTTCGACCGGAAGAAGAGGGGTTCGGTCTGCAGTCGAAGTCGGGGGGTGTCGCGGCCTCAGTACGAGGCGACGCCCTTGTCGAGGCCGGCCGCGTCGATGTCCTCGCCGCCGACGGACGAGCGGAGGCTGTCCATGCCGTCGAAGCGTTCGATGTCGAAGTTGGCTTCGTACAGTTCCTGGACGCGCTCGTACTCGTCGTCGGTGAGGTCCGGCACGTCGCTCGCGCCGGCCCACTCGTCGATGTCGTCCGTGGTCCGGAAGGTCGGCGTGACGGAGGCGACCTCGTCGTGGGAGAGGAGCCACTGGATCGACGCCTGGCTCATCTGTCGGTCGCCATCTCGTTCGAGGAACCGGATCGCGTCGAGCTTCTCCCAGCCCGTCTCATACCACTCCGAGGGCCGGTGCGAGCGGTGGTCGCCCTCGCCGAGTTCGGTGTCGGGCGTCACCTGCTCGTTCAGCAGACCGGAGGAGTGCGGGACGCGCGCGAGCACGGAGGTGTCGGCGTCCTGCTCCCGGATGGTGTCGATGAAGTGCATGCCTGGGTCCTGCTCGAAGAGGTTGAACACGGTCTGGACCGCGTCGAAGACGTCGTAGTCGACGGCGGCGTCGCCCTCGGCGAGCCAGCCGATCGAGGGGCCGAGCGCCCAGCCGAGCGCGTCGACCTTCCCCTCTTCCTTGAACTCGCGGAGGACGTCGACAACTTCCGGCGTCACCTCGTCAACGTTGGCGTTGTGAAGCTGGAGTAGCTCGACCTTGTCGACGCCGAGCCGGTCGAGCGACTTCTCGAACGCCTCGCGAAGGTACTCCTCGTCGAGCTCCTTCGGCAGCTCGCCGTGGCCCGCCTGCGGGTTGTTGTAGAAGTCGTAGCCGATCTTCGTGCCGATTGTCACCTCGTCGCGGTGCTCGGCGAGGGCCTCGCCGACGATCTCCTCGCTGTCGCCGTGACCGTAGACGTCGCCGGTGTCGAAGTACGTGATCCCCTGGTCGAGCGCGTACTGGACCATGTCGACCGCCTGGTCCTGGGAGCGGTCGCCCCACCAGTCGGTGCCGACGACCCACGCGCCGAAGCCGACCTCGCTCACCTCGACCCCCGAATCGCCGAGTTCGCGGTAGTGCATGTGCTCTGGTTGGGAACGGGTCCACTTAGCGAGTGCGGTTCTATGTATGGGATGGGTGGGGGTGGATAGGTGGGTATACGCGTTACTGCGCTTGACTGCACCGCTAAGACCTGGATATACCTCGGCTGCTCTTTATTAATTATTTTAAACAGGTGACACGGACTTGCTCTCGACAGCAACGCGAACTCCCAGAAAGCCCTCGGCCGCTCTTTCTTATAAAGTGTATATAAAGGTGCAGACGCTGCTGCGCTTGACCGCAACGCAAACACCCAGAAAGCCCTCGGCCGCTCGCGGTCGCTGCACGACATATCCACGGCTCTCAGCAACGCACGCCGTGGATAGAGGTCGGTGCGGCGACTCCCCTTCGGCGCGACCGGCCGTCGCCCTTTCAGTCCGCCAGGGCAGTGACCGCGACAGCGACAGCACCGCGACCGCACAGCTACCGCATTCCTCAGTCCTCCCCAGCCTCGGCCGGGGCGCGCCGGCCCGCACCGCCGCGGCGCGCCCCGCCCTCCCTCGCACGCGTTGCTCGCGCGCGCCACC
>JBDGPU010000195.1:0-29675 GCA_042219525.1 Halopenitus sp. | reverse complement strand
GCTGTCCTGGCGGACTGAAAGGGCGATGGCCGGTCGCGCCGGAGGGGAGTCGCTGCGACGACCCCTATCCACGCCGGGCGGTGCTGAGAGGCGTGGATATGTCGCGCAGCGACCGCGAGCGGCCGAGGGCTTTCTGGGTGTTTGCGGTGCTGTCGAGAGCAAGACCGTATCACCTGGCAAAACCAACGCATAGCGAGCGGCCGAGGGCTTTCTGGGTGTTTGCGGTGCTGTCGAGCGCAAGACCGTATCACCTGTTACAACCTACGCATAGCGAGCGGCCGAGGGCTTTCTGGCTGTTGGTGTCCAGAGTAAGACCGTATCACCTGTCCAAACCACCACAGAGCGAGCAGTCGAGGCCTTTCCGGCTGTTCTGGTTCGGAGCAAGGCCGTGTCACCCGTTCAAATATGCTCACCCAGCACGTTCGAGCGTAGCCGACTCTGGGAGACCGGTACACCAACCGCTACATTGGAGAACGCCACGCCAGGCGTAGACGAGAATCACGAGCGTCGAATCCCCGTCAAACCACACGCTCATGGAAAGATCCACGTCACCATAACGACGACTCCAAAGGTCCCTGCCCAATACAGCAAAGCAACACGTAGCGGTTGAAATCGACCATATAACCCACCCAGAACGCATCTTTCGATGCTATTTAGGTGAACCTAAAAAGCAGAAGTCTTTTATTGTTTTAGGGGAGCCTAAACAGTATGCGTGATAATCGAGTGACGCGGCGGAAGGCGCTCACGCTTGGCGCTGGAACGCTCGCTGCGCTGGCCGGTTGCACTGGATCGAACGACGGTGGCGAGGCCACGACCGACCCCGAGACTGCGACCGAATCCCAGACCGCAACTGGTGAGGCCGCGACCGAGGAGTCGACGGAGCCCTACACCGTCTCCATGGATCCGGTTGGGGAGGTCGAGTTCGAGTCGGTCCCCGAGACCTGGGTTGCGAACAACGGCAGTTGGGCAGATATGGGGATCGCGCTCGGTCAGGAGCCACCGAAGGGTGTCTGGCTCACCTCTCGCTATCACACACAGTACTACGACGACATTCCGGGTCTCAGCGTCGACAAGAGCGACATGGTCTCGCTCTCCCAGAGCGGTAGCGTGAGCAAGGAATTGCTCTACAAACTCGACGCCGACGTCCATACTATCGACCCGAACTTCCTGATGAATCGATTCAAGGGATGGGAGCAGAAGGACGTCGACGAAGTGCGCGAGAACATCGGTCCGTTCTTCGGCAATACGAGCTTCTCCACGGCCTATCCGTGGCACGAGGATTACCGATACTATTCGCTGATGGAGGCCTTCGAAAAGCTCGCACAGGTGTTCCAGCAACAGGAGCGCTACGAGGCGTTCGAAGCGGTCCACGACGAGTTCCAGGCCAACCTCGCGCCGGTCGTTCCCGGCCGAAGCGAGCGGCCATCCGCAGCGGTCGTCTGGGGAGCCGGCAACGAACCGGAGACGCTCTATCCCTACACAATTGGTCCAGGAACGAGCTTCAAGCACCTCCGCGACCTCAAAGTGAAGGACGCGCTCGCTGACACGGACGTGAAGGACTTCCACAGTAGCCGCGGAGCGATCGACTTCGAGACACTACTGGAGATCGATCCGGAAGTGCTCCTCCTCCGTGGCCAGGAGGCGAAAACCGCCGACGAGTTCCAGAACGTCGTCGTCGAGTTCATGAAAAACCACGAGGTCGCGAGTGAACTCACCGCCGTGAAGAACGATAACGTCTACCGCGCAGGTGGACTGTACCAGGGGCCGATTACGAACCTCGTGCTTACCGAGCGGCTGGCCGCCAACCTGTACGACACCGATGCGAAGCTGTATGACCGTCAGCGCGTCGCGGACGTCGTGAAAGGGGACTTCTAGAACGGATTCGTGACCACGCCACCTATGGACCCTTCACTCACGAAGGAACCGACCCAGGACGACTACGACGTCGTCGTCATCGGTGGCGGAGCGTCCGGGCTTGCAGCCGCCGTGTTCGCTGCCCGCTACGGGTTCGATACACTCGTGTTCGACCGCGGCGGGTCGGCTATCCGACGGTCGTATTCCATCGAAAACTACCTCGGGCTCCTCGCGGTGGATCCGACGACGTTCCTCCGGATCGGCCGCGCGCACGCTCGTTACGAGGGCGCCGAAGTCGTGGACGACCTCGTGACACGGATCACCAGCCGAGACGAGGGATTCACCGTTCAGACCGAGGACGGCACGAACGTCACCGCACGGTACGTTCTCGCCGCTTCTGCGTACAACGCGGATTACCTAACCGAGCTTGACGACGGGACGTTCCATGACGAGGGGGCACATCCGGTCGACTGCGAGGTGGCTACTGGCCGCACACGGATCGACGGACTCTACGTTGCCGGCTGGCTCTCCGGCCAGCCCCATCAGGTGCTCATCGCCGCTGGCCACGGTGCTCGTGTGGCGAAATCGATCATACGCGACCGTCGGCACGACCGCGGACACTGGGACGAGGTCGCCGACTACTGGGACTGGTCGGTCGAAGCCGGAACGTATGGCAGCGAGCAGTGGCACGACCGCGTCGACGAGTGGATCGACTCGACGCTCCCGGCGGACCACGACATCGCTGATGGGCGGATCGAGCGAGTTCGTGAGGCAGTGAAGGAGGAGCGGCTGGCGTTTGAGTGTTCGCCCGCCGAACGCGAGGCCCGCATGGAGGACGCCCGACAGCTCCTCATGGAGCAGTTCGAGGCGGAAGAGTGAACTCTACTAAACCCGTCTCCTCCCTCGATACGTAGATCCGTTGTTGCGGGCAGTTGTCGCTGACCGTCACCGCGCTCATCACTCTTCTGTGGCCACGTCGACCCATTCGGAACGGTCCTCGATCGCTTCTGCGACGAATGCGAACTCGTCGCCGAGACTCACCAGTCGATAGCCCTGGTCGACTGCCTTACGAAGTCCACTTGCCCCCGCAAAGTTGCTGTTCTGGACGCCCAAAAGGGGGACACCGTGGTCGATGCATGCCTCATGGACACGTTCGATGAGTGCTCGCATCTCCGGGTCCTCGTATTCGAGTGTGCGTCCCATCGAGACGCCGAGGTCGCCCGGCCCCGGGAAGACGAACCCGAGTTCCGGAACGGTCACGATCTCCTGGATGTTCTCGACCGCGGTTCGGTTCTCGATGAGGACACCCACCTGGACGTTCGCGTCCTCGATCTCGTGGTATGGCCGTTCGCCGTCGAATGCTGTTCCGTACGCACTCGCTCGGCCCTGTGCGAGTCCCCTGTCTCCCGGTTCGCCGTCGTACTCGAAACGGCCAGCCCTCACGGCGCGCTCGACGTCACTGGCCGTCTCGACCCGCGGGACGACGACGTTTCGAACACCGGTGTCGAGGACCTTCCTGATCGTGGCTGGTTCCCCGTCCGGAAGTCGCACGACAAGTTCGGTACCACCGCACTGGGCGGCGCGAACCAGCCGCTCCAGTCCGGCCCCGTCGAGGGGGGTCCCGTTCTTGTGTTCGAGGTCCAGCCAGACCCAGTCGAGCCCGAGCGTTCCGTACAGCTCCACGAGTTGCTCGGAGCCGGTTTCCACGCCCGCCCCGAGGTACACGTCGTCGGTTTCCCGAAGGTCGGCGAGTCGGTTTTGTTGGCTTGGCCCGCTCACGTTTGATTCACCTTGTCTGCCTGCTGGACACCCGAGAACGGTCCCGACCGGCTGCATTGAGGCATGGTGTTTAGGCTGGCCTAAAGGTACGAATTGTTTTCGGTCCCGTCGTCTTCGGTCGGGTCATCGATCTTCGACCAGTTCGACCGGCGCCCCGACCCGGACCGTCCCGTTCGTCGTTGACCCCGAAAGGCTCGTAATCGTCGTCAGTGCGAACCAGTGATCGAATGCGCCCTCGTCTGCCCAGTCGGGAAACGTGTTCCGGCGTTTCCGAATGAACCGTTCTCGGAATTCCGGAAGCGGCTCTCCGGTGTCCGGGTCCCGCTCCGGAACGACACACCGACCGCAGGGAATCGCTCCCTCGAATCTGAGTCCGTTGACCTCGAATGCCGGAGCGTCTTCGCCGACGAGCCGATCCTCCCAGAAGGCCGGTACTCCGGATACCTCTACGTTCGTTCGAAGACGTCGACGAGTTCCCTCGACGCTCAGTTCGTCGAACCACGAAGCGACCGTGCGAATCGTCGCAGTACTAACGATTGATACACCCAATCCCGGACGGTCCGAGAGCCCCTGTTCAGTATCTCTCCGAATCGTGACCTCCTCGCCAAGGACGCGCTCGAACCACGTCTCAGCCGCGTTCAAGTCGCGATCGAGGTCGAATCGTGCCGACTCGGCCGGTGGCGCATCCACGGTGAGTTCGCCCGAATTCGGGTTGAACTCCGCTGAAATGGCGTGTAGCCGGTCGTCCCGCTTTGCGTTCATGATCTCGCCGTCGTCGTCGAACAGTGCGAATTCCCGGTCGCGTACGAGCGTCCCGTTTGATCGCACGTCGGCGCAGTCAAGCCCGACACCGTCGAGTGATTTGATCGGGTATACCCTGAGTTTCTCGATCCGTGGCTCGTTCAACATAATACGAAGATCGTCCTGGTTGTGGTTTTTTGCTTTCGTTCCACCACAGTTCCGGTACTCGTCAGTAGCGCTCTCGGTACGTCTCCCGCATCCAGCTGTCCGCGTGAGCGGTAAACGCATCCCACTGGCTTCGTTTGATCTCCAAATACGACTCGGTAAGAGACTCGCCGAGTGCATCGGTGAGCACCTCATCGTCGGCGAGTTCGTCGATCGCACTACCGAGCGACCGGGGGAGTCGTTCAATCCCGCGCTCCCGACGGACGTCGGTGTCGAGATTTTCCGGATCTTGCTCGACCGACGGCCCGGGATCGAGTTTGCGATCGATCCCGTCCCGACCGGCGGCCAGCAACCCGACGGCTGCGAGATACGGGTTCGCGGTGTTGTCAGCGGGTCTGAATTCGATTCTGGCTCCGCTGTCACGGTTCGCCGGCCGTATTTCTGGAACCCGAACGGCTGCCTCGCGGTTCCCGACCCCCCAGCAGTTGTACGCACAGACGCTCTTGGACGGCTGGAGCCGGGCGTAGGAATTCACCGTTGGCGACGTCAGCGCGAGTAACGCGGGCATATGCTCGAGGATACCGCCGACAAAGTAGCGCCCGCGTTGGCTCAGTACCTCACCTTCGTTCGACGGGGCGAAGACGTTCTCGTCACCATCCCAAAGAGAGACGTGGAGATGACAGCCGTTCGTAGCGCCATCGAACGGGTACGGCGAAAACGTTGCGTTGACACCTTCCCGCTCGGCAACACCCGCGATCGTCTCGCGACAGAACGCGGCATTATCAAGGGGCTCGATACCTGCTCCATGTCCGACGACGATCTCGTTTTTCCCCGCGGTGTATTCTGGGTGATGCTTCCGTACGTCGATTCCTTGGGCCGTTAGCGCGTCAACGATTTCCAGTATGAGTTCCCGACTCGCGCGCATGCTCGCCGACGAATATTCTCCCCGAGGGTCGTGCGGTTCTGGTCCCCCATCCGACCCTTCCGAGTAGAGGTGAAACTCCTGTTCAACCGCAATCGTCGGTGCAAGACCATCAGTCTTGCAAGTAGAGAGAACTCGCTTTGCAGCGGACCGTGCATCGGCATCCCACGGATCATTGCTGTCACGTTCGACTAAATCGCATAACACCGCCGCAGTCCGCTCTTCATACGGAAGCACGCGGAACGTGGACTGATCCGGCATCAGCCTGACCTCTCCGACCGCATCGAAGCGAGCATCTTTCACACGGTGGCCGATTGCGTTGAACGATTGGGTCATTTTCGGTAGTGGAATACCGGAGTCGAGCGCTTCCTCAAGGTGGTCGACGTGCACCGCCTGTCCCCGGATCATCCCATCGTTCGTGATACAGAGGAACCGTACGAACTCGATGTCTGCTTCATCGCATCGTTCAAGAATCGATGTCGTCATCGTGCAAAATCACGCTTGTGACGGAAGAAATATCTACGGAATTGCTCCGAATACTCCGAGCAAGGTATCTCGTGAACGACAGACATACAAAACCAGCGTATCGTGTCTGCGGCTGTGAACGCAGTATACGCGTCGGCGACGGAGATTGCGTTGCAGGTTCGGGAGGGGAAAACGTCACCCGTTACAGTCGTCGAAGAGCTTTTGAACCGGATCGAGCGTCGGAACGAAGAGTTGAACGCGTATGTGGAGGTCGCGGACGAGGACGCTCGAGAGCGGGCAGCCGAGATCGAACGCAGGGTCGAACGTGGTGACCCGGTTGGTCCGCTCGCCGGGGTCCCCATGGCGCTGAAAGAGTCTGCTGCCTCGAAGACAGGCCTGCACCGAACGATGGGTTCGGTCCCGTTCCGTGATTCCGTCGCCGACGCCGATTCGACGTTCGTGTCCCGATTAGAGGAGGCAGGTGCAGTAATCATCGGAACGACCAACACGCCGGAGTTGGACCACAAGGCAACGACTGACAACCCGCTACGAGGCCCGACCCGGAACCCGTTCGATCTCTCGCGAAACGCTGGCGGCTCCTCCGGCGGAAGCGCGGCCGCAGTCGCCGATGGCCTCACCCCTGTCGCACACGGGAAAGATGCGGGCGGGTCGCTTCGTATTCCAGCAGCGTGGTCCGGCGTGTATGCTTTTAAACCGACGTTCCGACGGGTACCGGACGTAACCCGGCCGGATGGGTTCGCTGACGCGCTCGGCGTCCGATCCACTCATGGACCGATCACGCGGAGCGTCCGTGACGCCGCGCTCATTCTTGACGTAATTGGGGGCCATCATCCTCGGGATCCATCAAGCCTTCCGGACAATAACGAAAGCTATCGAGAAGCTACCGAACGGTCAATCGAAGGTTTCAGCATCGCATACACGCCGGATTACGGTACTTATCCGATCGACAGTGAGATTCGGGAGACGGTCGGTGACGCGGTTGAGGCATTTAGCCATGCGGGAGCTACGGTTGAGCAAGTCGATGTCCAGATCGGATATTCTCACGCAGAACTAACTGACGCATGGTTGGACCTCGTGGGAGCCAACCTCGCGGCTATGAACGACTGGCTCGCACAACACGAGGGTGTTGACTTACTTCAGGAGCACAGTGACGAGATGACTGACAGTCTCGTCGACCTGATCGAAACCGGGAAGGAGATAACTGCAACGGAGTACCTCCACCACCACGTTATCCGGACGGCAGTACACGATGCCATTGAGGACGTCTTCACTGAGCACGATCTGGTGGTCTCGCCTACTGTCTGTCATCCCCCGGTAGAGAATTCGACGGAGAAATCCACGCTCGGGCCTGTTGAAGTCGAAGGTGAACCGGTTGATCCTCGAATCGGGTGGTGCCCGACGTACCTCCTCAATTTCACGGGTCATCCTGCCGCATCGGTTCCTGCGGGAACCGATAGTGAGGGGCTCCCAGTCGGGATGCAGATCGTGGGTCCGCGGTTCGGAGATGGCGACGTTTTCGCTGCCAGTGCCACATTTGAGCGGCTTCAACCATGGTTCGATCGATACCGGTTTTAGTGAGCTATTAGCCTGCCGCCAGCGGACCGGCGGTTTTGCGGTCTTCATAGCGCCGGTCGGCGAGGGTGAATTCAGCTCGGTTTCGGAACCCTGGCTTTCCACTTCCCCGGCGACCCGGACGTCGTCAACGCCGTATACCGATGTCGCCAGCGGAACGTACCGATGTCGTCAACGGCGCGTACCGACGTCGAACCACACGATACGGCATTCTTTCAGTACTCTCGGTCTGCACGGAGTGATACCCCTGGACCGAAGCCCTTTTTGGTTGTTAGGCCGCCCTAAAACCATGAAGCAGTATCGAACGGAAATCGTCTCGGGGCTTCCGGGGGTGGCCCCGTGAGCGGCGAAGCGACGGACGACATCGAGGTTTCTCCGCTCGACCGGGTCGGCGGGCTGGTTTCGCGCCTCGGCGACCCGCTGGTGTACGTCGCGCTCTTGAGTACGCTCGTCGTCGGGGTGGCCGGGCTCGTGCAGGTGAGCTTCGGGACGTACGACATGACCATTCTGGACGCCTGGCGAGCCGTCGTCGACCCTGCAGTCTGGAGCCATCCGGGGTTGCTCGCGCGGTTCTTCTTCGGGGAAAACATCGCCGACACGCTCGCGGCGACGTTTGGGTGGCAGACGGAGGTCGATCTCTCGCGGAAGTCGCTCATCGTCTGGCAAATTCGGCTCCCGCGCGTCGTCGTCGCCATCCTCGTCGGGATGAGTCTCTCCGTGTCCGGCGCGATCTTCCAGGCAGTCACGCGCAACGAACTCGCGAGCCCGTTCATCCTCGGCGTCTCCTCCGGCGCTGGTCTCGCAATCCTCCTGACGCTCGTCGTCTTCGGCGGGCTTGCGTCCGTTCTCCCGCTCGTCGCCGCCGGTGGCGGGACACTCGCGTTCCTCATCGTCTACGCCATCGCGTGGAAGGGCGGTACCTCGCCGGTCCGACTGGTTCTCGCGGGCGTCATCGTCAGCACCGTCTTCGGCTCGCTGCAAACGGGGCTGTTCTTCTTCGCCGACGACCTCGGCGTCGTCCAGTCGGCCATCGCGTGGACGACCGGCTCGCTGACAGGGACCGACTGGGAGCAAGTCCGGACGGCGCTCCCCTGGACTGTCGTCTCCGTGGCCCTGGCCGTCGCCGGCGCACGTCAGCTCAACGTCCTGCTGCTGGGCGAGCAGACCGCCCGGTCGCTCGGGATGTCCGTCGAGCGCACGCGCTTCCTGCTGTCGGGTGTGGCCATCCTCGCCGCCAGTGCGGCTATCGCCGTCGCGGGCATCGTCGGCTTCGTCGGGCTCATCGTTCCGCACGTCGTCCGCAACCTCGTCGGCTCGGACTACCGGCGGCTGATGATCGGTTGCGTCTTCGTCGGCCCAGCCCTCCTCGTTGCGGCCGACGTGGGCGCACGCCTCGCGCTGGCCCCGACGCAGGTCCCGGTGGGCATCGTGACCGGGCTGGTCGGCGGCCCGTACTTCCTCTACCTGATGCGGCGCGAACAGAACCTGGGTGATTTCTGATGAGTGGAGACAGCACTGACGCGACCAGTGTCGGAAGCGAACGGGAGTCGGCGACCGAGTGCAACGCGACCGAGTGCAACGCGACCGACGTCGACGCCAACGCGACCGACGTTGCCAGCGACGCAACCGACGTCGATACCGACGCAACCGACGTCGACGCCGACAGAACCAACGTCGATACCGACGCCACCGACGTCGCCAGCGACGGTCGCGGTGCCGCCGAATCCGCCAAGGAGGCCGCCGACGCCGGCACGCCGGCGCTGTACGGAACGCAGCTCGCCATCGGCTACCCGAGCACCGACTCGCCGGTCGTCGAAACGGATCGTGTCGACATACCCTCGGGCGAGATCACGGCGCTCGTCGGCCCGAACGGGTCGGGCAAGTCGACGCTGCTGAAGACGCTCTCGGCGCAGCTCGAGCCGGACGCGGGGACGGTCCTCCTCGAGGGTACGGACGTCGCCGACTACGACTCCAAGGAGTTCGCCCGCGAGGTCGGCCTGCTCTCCCAGGAGAACGAGGCGCCGGGGTCGCTCACGGTCGAGGAGCTGGTGTATCACGGCCGCTACCCACATCGCGGCTTCTTCGACGCCGTCTCGGCCGAGGACGACGAGGCAGTCGACCGCGCCATCGAGCTGACCGACATCGACGACCTCCGCGACAAGACGGTCGGCGACCTCTCCGGCGGCCAGAAGCAGCTCGCGTGGATCGCGATGACCCTGGCCCAGGACACCGACGTGCTCCTACTCGACGAACCGACGACGTTCCTCGATCTGCAACATCAGCTCCGGGTGATGAACGTCGTCCGGACGCTCAACGAGGAGGCCGACACAACCGTCGCTGTCGTCCTACACGACATCGCGCAGGCCGCGCGCTTCGCGGACAACCTCATCGCGCTGAAGGACGGTGAGGTGTACGACTGGGGTCCGCCGCGGAAGGTCGTCACCGAGGGGTTGCTGGAGGACGTCTTCGGCGTCGTCGCGAGCGTCGACGCCGACGCGGCTGACGGGCCGCGGATCCACCCGCATCGGCCGGTGGACGAGTAGCCCCGTCGCAGGCTCACCACCTATTTCGCGACATCGGCTGGTACGATTCCATGCCAACGGCTGGTATCACCCGGTAGTCGCGTTCATCACCGGGTTCGCCGGATACAAGCCCGTACGGGGGCTCCTCCCGACAATGGCTGCTGACGAGGACAGCGCCTTCGAGGTTTATCGCGACCAGGTCGACCGGCCGCTCGTCCGCCTCTTCCGCGAGTACGGCGCGCCGGAGGCCCACTGGCTCGTCCTCGGGATGCTCGCGAACGTCGTCGCGCGCGTCGCGAGCCTGGTCCCGCCCGTCGTCCTCGGCGTCGCTATCGACGCCATCTTCTCCGGCGAGGGGCGGTACACGCTCCCCGTCGTCCCGGACGCGTGGCTCCCGACCGACCAGTTCGCGCAGTTCTCCCTCTCGGCCGTCCTCATCTGCGGCGCGTTCGTCGTCACCGCCGTCTTCACGTGGATCTACGGTATCGCGGCGAACAACTTCGCCCACCGCGTGATGCACGCGGTCCGGACCGACTCCTTCGAGAAGATGCAGCGACTGGACATGACCTTCTTCGACGACAAGCAGACGGGCGAGGTGATGTCCGTGCTCAACAACGACGCGTCGAACCTGGAGGTGTTCCTCGACAACGCGCTCCAGAACTCCGCGCGCCTCGGGGTGATGGTGCTGGGCATCGCCGGCGTGCTCGTCTACTACAACGCACAGCTAGCCTCGGTCACCCTCATCGCGGTGCCCCTGATGTTCGGGCTCACGTTCTGGTTCATGCGTGCCGTGGAGCCGCGTTACGTCGAGCAGCGCGAGGTCGTCGGGAACCTCAACACCGCCCTCGAGAACGCGCTCTCGGGCGTCGAACTCGTGAAGACCTCGAACACGGAAGGGTACGAGACTGACCGCGTCGAGGACGTCTCCTACTCCTACTTCCGGCGCACGATGGACATCCTGAAGCTGAACTACGTCTACCGGCCTGGCATGGAGCTGCTCGCCGGCGTCGCGTTCGCCGCCACGTTCGTCGTCGGCGGGATCTGGCTGTTCCGCGGGCCGCCGGGTCCCTTCACCGCGACGCTGTCCGTCGGCACCTTCGTCACGTTCATCTTCCTCACCCAGCAGTTCGTCGCGCCGCTGGCCGAGGTCTCGAACATCATCGACCAGTACGAGAACGCGAAGGCCTCCTCCGAGCGCGTGTTCGGGCTGATGGACATCCCGGTGCGGATCACCGACGACCCCGACGCCGTGGACCTCGCGGCCGCCGGCGATGGGAGTGAAAGTGCGGGAACTGACGCGGGCGGCGTGGAGGGCCGCGTCGAGTACGACGACGTCTCCTTCGCCTACGTCGAGAACGCGCTGCAGGACCCTGCAGACGCCGAGGAGTACGTCGTCGACGGCGTCTCCTTCGCGGCCGAGCCGGGCGAGACCGTCGCCCTCGTCGGCCCGACCGGCGCGGGCAAGTCGACGCTCCTCAAGCTCCTCTTGCGCCTCTACGACGTCACCGACGGCGCTATCCGCGTCGACGGGCACGACATCCGCGACGTGACCCTGGCGAGCCTCCGGGGCGCCGTCGGCTACGTCTCACAGGACACCTACCTCTTCGACGGCACCATCGCGGAGAACATCCGCTACGGCCGGTTCACCGGGGTCGACCACGACGTCGAGAGCGAGGCCCTCCGCGAGCGCGTGATCGAGGCGACGAAGGCCGCGGAGGCCCACGAGTTCATCTCGTCGCTCCCGCGGGGGTACGACACCCGCATCGGCGAGCGCGGCGTGAAGCTCTCCGGCGGTCAGCGCCAGCGGATCGCAATCGCACGGACCATCCTGCAGGATCCCGCGATCCTCGTCCTCGACGAGGCGACGAGCGCCGTCGACACGGAGACCGAGATGCTGATCCAGCGCTCGCTTGACCGCCTGTCCGAGGACCGGACGACGTTCACCATCGCCCACCGCCTGTCGACTATCAAGGACGCCGACAATGTCCTCGTCGTCGAGGACGGTGACATCGTCGAGCGCGGCACGCACGACGAGCTCATCGACCGCGACGGGCTCTACGCCAAGCTCTGGGGCGTCCAGGCCGGCGAGATCGACGAGCTCCCTGAGGAGTTCGTCGAGAAGGCCCGCGAGCGCCACGTCGAGCGCGGCGTCGAGGAGGGACCCGGCGTCGAGAGCGGCGCGCTCGACGACTGAGGGGAACCGGATGTTCACCCGATCCCGCCGTGCCTTTATCAGTGATCACGCCCCATCTCGGCGTAGATGCGCGTCCGGGACTTGCCGCTCGACGACGACCTCGTCGCCCACTTCGAGGCCGACGGTATCCACGAGCTCTATCCGCCACAGGCCGCTGCCGTCGACGCCGGGGTCTGCAGCGGCGACAACGTCGTCGCCGCCGTGCCGACCGCCTCGGGAAAGACCCTCATCGCCGAGCTGGCGCTGCTGACCGCGGACGGACCGGGACTCTACGTTTGCCCGTTACGCGCGCTCGCCAGCGAGAAGTACGAGGAGTTCTCGGCGCTTCCTGGCGTCGACGTCGGCATCTCGACCGGCGATTACGACTCGGAGGACGCGGAACTCGGCGACAACGACGTCGTCGTCGCCACCTCCGAGAAGGTCGACTCCGCGATCCGGAACGGGGCCTCGTGGGTGGACGACCTCGCCTGCGTCGTCGTCGACGAGGTGCACCTGCTCGGCGCCGAGCGCCGCGGGCCGACCCTCGAAGTGATGCTCGCGACCCTGGGTCGGCGCGCGCCGGATGTCCAGACCGTCGCGCTCTCGGCGACCGTCGACAACCCCGACGCGATCGCGGACTGGCTCGACGCCGAGCTCGTCGAATCGACCTGGCGGCCCGTCGACCTCCGGACAGGGGTGTATGCCGATGGCGAGGTCGACTTCGACGACGGTTCCGGCCTCGCTGTCGACGTGCCTGCCGGGGAAGAACTCCCCGACAGTCGGGACCTCGATACGGAGGCGACCGCGGCGCTCGTCCGTGACGCCGTCGACGGCGGCGGCCAGTGTCTCGCGTTCGTCAGCTCCAGAACCGAGGCCGAGGCCCTCGCCGAGCGCCTGTCGACGGAGAACCTCGCTGCCCGGATGGACGCAAGCGACGCGGCCGCCACCGTCGGCGACGACGTGGCCGACCTCGACGGCACGAACACCGGTCAGCGACTCGCCGACTGCCTCCGGGCCGGCGTCGGCTTCCACCACGCCGGCCTGCGCTCGGAGCACCGGTCCGTCGTCGAGTCCGCCTTCCGGGACCGGAACGTGGCCTGCCTCTGTGCGACCCCGACGCTCGCGGCTGGCGTCAACGTGCCCGCGCGTCGCGTGGTCGTGCGCGACCTGACCAGGTACACCGGCTCGGAGATGGAGTCGCTGCCGGTCCTCGAAGTGCAGCAGATGTGTGGCCGGGCGGGGCGCCCCGGGCTCGACCCCTATGGCGAAGCCGTCCTCGTCGGCGACGAGTCGACGAAGGCGGACCTGACGGAGCGATACATCGGCGCCGACCCCGAGGCCGTCGAGTCCAAGCTCGCCGACCCCGGCGCGCTCAGGACGCACGTCCTCTCGGTCGTCGCGACCGGCTTCGCTGACACCCACGCCGGCATCCTCGACCTCCTGGAAGCCACCTTCTACGCCCGGGAGGCCGGCGCCGCGGGGCTCGCCGACGCCGTGACCGACGCCATCGACGACCTGGTGGCGATGGATCTCGTCGTTCGCGAGACGGCGGGCGAGCCGACGCTGACGGCGACGGAGCTCGGCTCGCAAGTGTCGAAACAGTACGTGCGCCCCGAAACCGGGACGCAAATCGTCGACGGGCTCCGGACCGCGGCCGCGATGGATGAGGTAACCACGCTCACTGTGCTGGAGGTCGTCTGCGACACGCCGGACATGCAGGACACCTATCTCGGCAACGAGGAGCGCGCGGACATGTACCAGTTCGCTCGGCGACACGCCGGCGAGTTGACGACAGGTATGACCGAAGCCGACGACTTCGAGGCGTGGCTGGAGTCGGTGAAGACGGCCCGGCTGCTCGCGGCCTGGATCGACGGGGCGAGCGTCGAGGAGCTGGTCGAGCAGTTCCGGATCGGCCCCGGCGACCTGGAATCACGCGTCGAGCGCGTCGAATGGCTACTGGGGGCGGCCGACGCGCTCGCTGACGTCATCGACGTCAGGTTGCCAGCGATCGACCGGGCCCGATCGCGATTGTAGTCCGAGCCGCCGATTACTCTCGGGGATTCCCCTCGCGAGCATCGATCTCGCTGTAGATCCACCAGGCGATGAAGTAGACGCCGACGAAGAGCAGGAAGCCGACGCCGAACCCGAACACCTGTCTCAGGTCGACCCCCCCGGGAAGTCGCGAGGAGAGCGTGAGCAGCGCCACGACGAACACGGCCAGCGCGAACGCTCCCGCCAGTACGTACACGCCGAAGTCCGAGAGCGTTCGATTCACGAGTAAATCGACGGCCGGCAGCGATATAAAAACGCCGACTGCGGCGAGTCGAGTGCTCGGCTCACGCGGCACCAGCCCCGTACCCGAGCAGGAGGCCGCCGGTCAACAGGAGGACGCTGACCCAGAGCGTCGTCACATAGCTGATCGTCATCGCGGGATCGACGTAGAGCAGATACTCCCCGGCGATCACCGCGGCCAGCCCGACGAACGCCGTCCGCCCTGGCGTTACGTGCCGCTCGATGGGGGCAATCAGTCAGCTGAGCGCGCGCCGCAGCCGACCGACCGCCGACCGGCACCGCTCGCGAACCTCCGCCCCCGACGTCCCGCTCATGCTCGTTCCTCCCGTCGCGCTGGTGGAAAACGTTGGTTGCCGACGCGTTCGGGCCGGCCAGCGCCGTCGCCAGCGCCCGCGCCGTCGACGCACGCCTCACTCCTCGGGCTCGGCGAGGACCGGTTCGACGTCGGCCTCGGGCTCGACCAGCTCCTCGACCTCCGCGACGACCGCTGCGTCCGTCCGTCTGTAGGCGAGGACCGACCGGTGGGTGAGCGCGTAGCAGGGCACGACGACCGCGACGGCGATGATCAGGCTCCCGAGGAACAGCCGCGTGAGGACGTCCGGACCGGCCTGAAAGGAGAGGTCGGCGATCACGACGCCCTCGACGCTCCCGAGAATGGCTACGCCGACCGCGAAGCTGGCCACGTAGAGGCCCCACTTGACGACCGGGTTGACGACGATGACGGACGCGAAGAGCGCGACCTTGCTGACCCGGTCGGAGACCCACGCAAGCAGCAGGAAGACGACGAGGTTGAGTCCGAGCGTCGGGAACACGGAGAGAAAGACCCCAAAGGTGAAGCTCGCGGAGATCTCGCCCGGCGTGTGCGACTCCCGCATGGCTGCCTCCAGCTCGGCCCGGATTCGCGCCTCCAACTGCGATAGCCGGTTCCGCATCTATCGCGTGTAGTCCCAGTCGGGATAAGTAGCTGTCGTCGGGCCGAGGGGTTGATTTGGAACGGCTGGCGCCGCACTCCGACCCCCGCCCGGTCACCGTCCGGCCCCTGCCCGGTCACCGTCTGGCCCCTGCCCGGTCACCGCACGGCCACCTCGGCCGTCTCAGGAGAGCCGGAAGGTCGGCCCTTCGGGGCTGTCCTGCACCTCGACGCCGACCTCCTCGAGCGCGTCGCGGAGCTCGTCGGCTCGCTCGTAGTTGCCGGCCTCCCGCTCCGCCTCGCGCACGTCGAGCACGAGCTCGACCAGCTCCTCGGCGAGTTCGGCCTCGCCCGCGGTCGGCGTCGTGAACTGGAGCCCCAGCACGTCGCCGCCGAGCTCCTCGAACGTGTCGACGGCGCGTCGCAGGCCGCTGTAGTCGTACTCGGTTCGCTCGTCGAGGTGGCGATTCACCGCGTCGGTGAGGTCCAGGATTGCGGTCATCGCCTCGCGGACGTTGAAGTCGTCGTTCATCGCTGCGGTGAAGTCCTCGCGAGTGTCCTCCACGGCGCCACGAAGCTCGTGGTCCTCGACCTTCGTGTGTGCGTCCACGGAGTCGACAGCCTCGACGGCGCTGTCGTAGGTACGGGAGAGGCGCTCCCAGCGCTGCTCGGCCTCCGTGATGGTTTCGTCGGTCAGCGCCTGCTCGGAGCGGTAGGCCGCGCCGGCGTAGAACGTCCGGATGACGTTGACCCCGAGCTCCTCGAGCGCGTCCGGCACCGTCCAGAAATTGCCGATGGACGACGACATCTTCTCGCCCTTCATCGACAGCAGGCCGCAATGGAGCCAGTACCGGCTGAACTGCTCGCCGGTCGCCGCCTCCGACTGCGCTATCTCGTTCTCGTGATGCGGGAAGACGAGGTCGCGTCCGCCCATGTGGATGTCGAGCGTGTCGCCGAGGTGGGTCGTCGACATCGCGGAGCACTCGATGTGCCAGCCGGGTCGTCCCTCCCCCCACGGCGAGTCCCAGGTTTGGCCCTCGGGCAACGTGTCCTCGTGGTCGTGTTTCGCGTGCTCGCGAACGGCGTCCTCGCTCACGCCGCCGGCCTTCCAGAGCGCGAAGTCGGACGGGTGGCGCTTCTCGGCGCGCTCGGACGGCTCGCCTTGCGCCTCCAGCTCCTCGAGTTCCTGGTTCGAGAGCTTGCCGTACTCATCGTAGCTGGTGACGTCGAAGTAGACGGAGCCGTCGGCTTCGTAGGCGTGGCCCGACTCCACGAGCGTTTCGATGAGGTCGATGATCTCCGGGACGTGCTCGGAGACGCGGGGGTACACCTCCGCGCGTTCGAGGTTGAGTCCGCGCATCGCGTCGAACACCTCGGCCGTGAACGTCTCGGCGACGTCAGCCTCGCCGCTCCACTCGGCCCGTTCGCCGGCGCGAGCGGTGATCTTCTCGTTGACGTCCGTGACGTTCTCGACGTGGCGCACGTCGTAGCCGAGGTGGTCAAGCCAGCGGTGGACGATGTCCGCGTGGACCCACAGCCGGGCGTGACCCAGGTGGGGGTCGTCCGAGACCGTCAACCCACAGACGTACAGCAGGACGTCCTCGTCGGCCGTGAACTCCTCGGTGTCGCCTGTCAGGGTGTTGGTCACGGAAAGTGGCATCGTGGATGTATACCCCCGTCCGACGTTTGAAAATGTCGAAAATCGTGGCGGGTCGACGGCGGCGGAAGCGACGACCCTGACTGACGCTACCGTTCCGGCACGCGCTCGAGGGCGGCCTCCACCTTCCGGACCGCGTCGGCACCGTCGCGGCGACCGACGACGGCGACGAGCGTCGAGTCGGCGACGCCGGCAGCGCGAACTTCGACGTCGCCGACGGCGAGGACTGCGAGCGCCGCCGAAAGTGCGGTCGCGTCGACGTCGCCGGTCGCGACGATAGCGGTGTGGTCCCCCTCGGGAACGACGGCCGTGTCGCCGACGCGGAGCAGTGGCTCGCTGTCCACGCCAGTTTCCGCCGCGTCCGCAACGTCGACGATCCCGACGCCGCTCCGCATCGAGACGCTGGCACGACGGTCCGTCGATTCCAGCGGCGGCAGGTCGTCGGCGAACCGGCTGAGCGCAGTGGCGACGGCCTCGGTGTCGCCATCGAGCGCGACGTCGTCGGCCAGCCACTCGGCCGCAGCGGTGAAGTTGACGACGCCGGCCCGTAGCGCGGTCACGAGGAACGGGCGCTCGCGGGCGGCTGCCCGCGTCTCGGCTGCCAGTGACATGGCGAAAGCGAACGCGTCCCTGATAAAGGTCGTTTCGTTCTCGTCGCCGAGAGCAACGTCGACCGTGGGGAGACGGTCTTCGGCCGAGACGCTTGCCGTCATCGACATCCTCAGAGGCCCCCTCCGGCAAGTGCCGATATTCGATGGACCGGGCGTACCTCCGGACGATATCGTTGGTGACGCTGTGGCAGGTGTCGGCGAGTCTCTGCTACTACACCGTCTTCGCGGCGACCCCCTTCCTCAGGGAAGCGTTCGGGCTAACGCGCTTCCAAGTCGGGCTCGTCGTGACGACGCTGACGCTGGGCTACGCGGTGTTTCTCCTCCCGCTCGGCGTGGCGACGGACCGCTACGGCGAGCGGCGCACGCTCTCGCTCGGCCTCCTCGGCCTCGCGGCGGGGACCCTGCTCGTGGCCGGCGCCCCCTCGTACGCGCTGTTGCTCGCGGCCGTGTTCGTCCTCGGCTCCGTCTACGGGACCGCCATACCGGGCACGAACAAGGCCATCTTCGACAACGTCGCTGCCGGCCGGCAGAACACCGCGGTGGGCATCAAGCAGGTCGGGGTCACCGGCGGCAGCGGCCTCAGCGCGTTGCTCGTGACTGGACTCGCGGGCTACTGGGCCTGGCAGGCCGGCTTCCTCGTCGCGAGCGCCGTCGGCGTCGGCATCGCGGGTGTCTTCTATACCTTCTACCAGGGCAGTGGCGGGAGTGCGGCCGCGGAGCTGCCGGACTTCCGGACGCTGCTGGACAACCGACCGTACCTCGCCCTGGTTGCAGCGGGGGTGTTCGTCGGCGCGGCGCTGTTCACGACGACCGGGTACACCGTTCTCTACGTGCACGAGTCGGTCGGGTCGACCGTCGCATACGGCGGGGTCGTCCTCGCCAGCGTTCAGCTGTTCGGGAGCGCTGGCCGGCTACTGTTCGGGTGGCTCTCGGACGCGCTCCCGGGCGAGCCGCGGGTCCGGATAGGGGGGCTGCTCCTCGCCCAGCTCGTCGCCAGCGCCGCGCTCTTCGTCGGCGTGGCGGCGACGACCTCCGAACTCGGGGCCGCGGTCGCCTTCTCCGGGCTCGGCTTCTTCATCCTGGGCTGTACCGGGGTGTACTACTCCTGCATGGCGACGCTCGTCCCGGCCGACGGCATGGGCGGCGCGACGGCCGGGGGCCAGCTTGCGCTGACGAGCGGTGCGCTGGTGGCCCCGCCCGCGTTCGGCTACCTCGCGGACACGACGGGCTACCGCACGAGCTGGCTCCTGCTCGCTGGCCTCGCCGCTGTGGGCGCGTTCCTGGTGCTGCTCGTGATTCGCTGGAAGCCCCCGGCGGGCACCAGTGCGGCCGTCGTCGAGTGAGAGCCTGGCGAGCGTCGAGTGAGGGCTTAGCGAGCGTCGAGTGAGGTCCCAGCGGCGTCGACGTCGACGCCGCGCTCCGGGGGGGTGAAGCCGGCGATCGCATGCCGCGTGAGACCGCCGCTCCCTCGTCATCTCCGAAGTCCCTAAGACCGGTGCGTCCTAACGGCGTGTATGCAGTCTCTCGTCATCGTCGCACATGGGTCACATCTGAATCCGGACTCCAGCACGCCGACGTACGAGCACGCGGACACCATCCGCTCCGTCGGCGCGTTCGACGAGGTCAGGACGGGCTTCTGGAAGGAGGAGCCCCACATTCGCGAGGTCCTTCGCACGGTCGAGGGTGACGAGGTGTACGTCGTCCCGCTGTTCATCTCGGAAGGCTACTTCACGGAGCAGGTGATCCCCCGCGAACTCCGCCTGTCCGGCTGGGACGTCTCGGAGTGGGATTCCGACGGGCTCTCCGCCGACACCGCGACGCTCGTCGCCGAGGACATCGACAGGGAGGTCCATTACTGTGGCCCGGTAGGTACCCACGAGTCGATGACGGACGTGCTCGTGCGACGCGCGGAGACGGTCACCGACGACCCCGACGTCGGCGACGGGTTCGGCTTCGCTGTCGTCGGCCACGGCACGGAGCGCAACGAGAACTCCGCGAAGGCCATCGAGTACCACGCCGACCGCCTCCGTGAACTCGACCGCTTCGACGAGGTGAAGGCGCTCTACATGGACGAGGACCCCGAGGTCGACGACGTGGCCGACTTCTTCGAGGCCGACGACGTGATCGTCGTCCCCCTGTTCGTCGCCGACGGCTTCCATACGCAGGAGGACATCCCCGAGGACATGGGGCTCACCGACGACTATCGCACCGGCTACGACTTCCCCAGCGAGGTCGACGGCCACCGCATCTGGTACGCCGGCGCCGTCGGCACGGAGCCGCTAATGGCTGACGTGATCCTCGAACGCGCCGCCGACGCCGGCGCCGACCTCGGCGACTCGCTCGAAGCGGTTCGTGAAACCACGCGGGTCGCCACGGGGGACTGAGATGGGGCAGTCGCCATCCGCCGACGCCGAAGCCGACGCCGCCGACGACGCAGACGACCCCACGACGCCCGACGTGGACCTCTCGCAGGCCACCATCGACGCGCTCTCGCGAGCCGCCGACGCGCTCGGCCACGACGAGGCGCTCGCGTTCGAGGGGCTACGAGTCGCCCGCGACGACGCTGGATTCGTGTTCGAGGCCGACGGAGAAGTCCGCAAGGGGCTCGACGACGCCGGACTTCGCGAGGTCGCCGCCGAGCATCCGACCCTCGTCTCCAACTGGCACTTCTGGGAGGGCGTCGTCGGCGACGCGGGCCCGCGACGATCCTTCCTGTACTGGCTCGAAACCGGTGAGCATCCGGACGAGTCGGCGACCCGTCGGACGGGCGTCGACGCCGCGTCGGCCGTCCGCGACCGCTACGTTGCCCTCGCGGAGGGCATTCAGCGCGAGTGGGGCCAGTTGCTCCTCACGGTGACGCTCGCGGACGATGGCGCGCGCCGCTACGAGGTTCGCCACGCCGACGAAGCCGGAGCCGACCACGAGGACCTCGAACTCCACGACGAGCCGCAGGACGCCCGGCGGCTCGTCAAGTTCGACGACGACGGGCGCTACCGGCCGCTGAAGACGGCGCCGTCGCTGCCGACGGGCTGGGCCTTCGCCGACCTCGACCAGCGGGACGCCTACGAGACAGTCGAGACCATCTATCCCGCGACGGTCGCCAACTGGGACCGCGAGCGGCGCGGCGAGCTCGACGTCTCCCACTGGCACGAGACGATGGAGCGCCAGACCGGGATGTTCGGGCTCATCGAGACCTGGGACCGGCAGGAGGGCCACGAGCACGTCGAGTGGGTCGCTGAGGCCTGCTGTGACGACTCCCAGTGCGTGAAGCGCCGTGAGTGGGGGTACGACGAAGACATTGAGCTCGGCGTCGACGGCGGCGACGGCGAGTTCCCGTGCCGGGAGCCCTGCTCGGTCGTCGTCAGCGCGGCCCGCAAGTGGACGAAACTCGAGGCCGAGGCCGAGCGCACCTACGAGTTCGAGCTGACGCCTAGCGAGAAGGAGCAGGTCGAGGAGATTATCGACGCGGTCGCCGACGGCCGCACGGAGGAGATCCGCGAGGCCGACCTCGGGGAGGGGGCCAACCGCTACCGCGCGCGCTACCTGCGCGCGAAGCGGTTCGACGAGGACGGGAACCTGGGCAGCGTCCCGACGGACCCGGACGTGGACGAGTAGCTCTCGGTCGTCGCGTCCGTCGAATTCCTGCTCTGGCGACTGAAACCGGTTGGCCGTGGTTCTTACCTGCCGGTTCTGTGAAGGCTCGATAACCCGTGGTTCACCCGCGCTGGCGAGTGCTGGGCCTCTCGACCGTCGCGTTCAACCTCGCCTTCCTCGTCTGGTTCTCCTTCGCGCCCTTCCTGAGCCGGATCGCCGTGGAGTTCGGGCTCTCGACGATGGAGACCGGCGTTCTGCTGAGCGCGGCCATCTGGCTGGTTCCGCCCGCCCGACTCGTCGTCGGCTGGCTCGCCGATCGATACGGGGCGACGATGATGTTCAGCGCGATTCTGGCACTGGCGGGCGGGGCCAACGTCGTCGGCGGGCTGAGCGACTCCTGCACCGTCTTCTTTGCCTCTCGGTTGACCGCTGCCCTGGCGGGGAGTAGTTTCGTCATCGGGATCAAGCAGGTCGCCGAGCTGTTCCCGACCGAGAAGATCGGCACCGCGGAGGGGATCTATGCCGGCATCGGGAACACTGGCGCCGGCGTTGGTGGGATACTGCTCCCCCGGCTCTTCGGCACGGACTGGCGAGCCGCGTTTCTCGCGACGGGGGGAGCCGCGTTCGTGATGGCGGGCGTCTACCTTCTGCTCAGTGACCCGCCGGACCGGAGCATCTGCACCGTCGCCATCGACCGCGGCGAGTGGGTGCGGATCGCCACGCGTTACGGCACCATTGCCCTCGCGCTCGGGTACGCGATGACGTTTGGCCTCAAGCTCGCGATGGATGGCTGGTTGCCGCAGTACTTCAGCGCCGGGTTCGACACCCAGTACACGCTGGCCGGGGCACTCGCGGCCTCCTTCTCGTTCGTCTCGGGCCTTTCTCGGCCCTTCGGCGGGTACGTTTCCGACCTGCTGGCGAAACGCGAGTACGACCTGTTGCCGATCCTCGGCGGGGTTCCGCGCGTGCAATGGACGCTTCTCACCTTCTGTCTCGTCGCCGTCGGGCTGGTTGCCATGACGGGGGCCGGCCTGCTCGGGAGCGTTTACGGGACAGTCACGGCAGGGGTACTCGTCGGCCTCGGCTGCGGCCTCGGCGGTGGGGCGATCTTCGCGCAGGTCCCGCTGCACTACCCGGACCAGACCGGTTCAGCGGCCGGGATCGTCAGTGGCGTCGGCACGCTCGGCGGGGTCGTCTTTCCTATCGCGTTCTCCGTCGCCACTGTCTCGAGTTCCATCCACACTGGGTACCTGCTCGTCGCGGTGCTCGTCACGCCAGTCATTGTGCTGACTGCGTGGACGTTCAGGCCCTCGAACAGCGAACAGCCGAGCTCGGCCTGCCCGGGCTTCCAGAAGCCGGAGGAGTGAGTTCGGACCGAGAACTTACTGCTCCCGAATTCGTGGCCGGGTCCTACGGTGACCCGGATCGGGAGTCCGACTGCAAAACCGCCACCGCGCCGGCCGCGGCGACGATGACGACGAGCACGCCCACGGTCACGACTGTACTCCGGACCAGAACCCCCACGAGGATCGCGGCCGCGACAGCCAGGGCGACGAACGCGTGTGCGGCGGTTATTTGCGGGAGCTCCGACCGGTCTGGGAGGGCGCCGGCTACCGACTCGACCGGCGACGGTGACGACTCCTCGGGTTCTGGGTCGGCGGGCTTGCTCAGTTCCTCGTCGACGACGACCGGTTCCTCCACCTCGGGGATCGGTTGGACCTCGACGTCGACGTAGTGGGTCTCCGTCCCGTGACCGGCGGCGATCTTGAGTTTTCCGCCGGTCGCTCGCTCCGGTTCGCGGGTGTCGACCCGGACCCGCGTGATCGAGTCGGCGTCGACGTAGTGGCTGGTAGCCGTGAGGCTGGCGACGCGGGCGAGCTCGTCGTCGACGTTGAGGTGAACGTGGACCGGCTGACCCCGATTCCGGAGTTCGACGGTGAACGGTTCCGTCGTCGAGAACTCCGCGGGGGCCTGGACCGAGTAGACGCCGTCCGCGTTCAGCTCGACCGGGAGCGTCGGCACGATTGGGTAGTCCCCCCGACGGTAGAAAAAGCTTCAGTCCCGAAGTGGGTGTCTCGCGCTCGCTACGCCGCGGCTTCCTCGCGCATGTCCGGCGGCAGCAGGTTCGGGATCCCGTCTTCGATGGGGTACGTTTCGCCGCACTCGGTGCAGGTGAGCGTCCCCTGGAGGATCTCGTCGTCGTCGCGTTCGTCGACCTCGAGGTCGAGGTCGTGTTTGTCAACCGGACAGCAGATGATGTCCATTAGCGACTCCTTCATAAACCGAGGTTACACCGGACCGGGCAAAAGTGTGCGGGTTGCGGGTCGGGGTCGAGGCCCGCCAGCGTTGCCCCGCTGCGACAAACCGCTACAGCTCCTCGTAGGGGTTGACGTCCTCGACGGTGTCCTCGCGGTCCGGACCGACGCCGACCGCATAGACGGCGGCGTCAACTTCCTCGGCGATGTACGCGAGGTACGTCTGGGTCGCTTCCGGCAGCGCGTCGTAGCCTGCCTCGGCGACGGCGCTCCAGTCGACTTCGTCCCAGGTGTCGAACTCGCGGTAGATCGGTTCACACCGCTCCCATTCCTCGCTCGTTGCCGGCACCGTGTCGATGACCTCGCCGTCGAGCTCGTAGGCGTGGGCGACCTTCAGCTCGTCGAGCCCGGCGAGGACGTCGACGTGATTGACGGCGACGCCGGTGAAGCCGGAGACGCGCGAGGCGTGGCGCAGCATCGGCATGTCGAGCCACCCGATACGCCGCGGGCGACCCGTGACAGTGCCGAACTCGCCGCCCTTCTCGCGGATGAAGTCGGCGAGGGCCTCCTCCTGCTCGTCGCCGTCCAGCTCCGTCGGCATCGGGCCGCTGCCGACCCGGGAGAGATACGCCTTCACGATGCCGACGACCTCGCCCTGACCGACGACGGTCGGGCCGACACCTGAGCCGACGGCCGCGCCGCCGGCGGTCGGGTTCGAGGAGGTGACGAACGGGTAGTTGCCGTGGTCGATGTCGATGGAAGTCCCCTGCGCGCCCTCGAACATGATGCGGTCGCCCGCCTGCATGCGGTGGTGGAGGAAGTCGCTGCAGTTAACGGTCATGTCGCCGTCGGCGAGGCGCTCGCCGAATTCGGCGAACTCCTCGACGAGGGCGTCGACGTCGAAGGCGTCCTCGCGGTCCGTGCCGTCGATCTCGAGCCCGTGCACGTCCTCGACCAGGGCCCGCTTCTGCGGGACGACGTACTCCAGGCGCTCGCGGAGCGTCTTGCGGTCCGCCAGGTCGCCGATGCGGACGCCACGACGACCGACCTTGTCCTCGTAGGTCGGGCCGATGCCCCGGCCGGTCGTGCCGACCTCCGTGCCGGACTCGTCCTCGGCTTTCACCTCCTCCTCGATGCCGTCGAGCACGCGGTGGTACGGCATGATGACGTGGGCGCGGCGGGCGACGCGCACGTCCGGGTTCAGCCCCTTCTCGCGGAGCGTGTCGATTTCGTCGAACAGCGTCCGTGGGTTGACGACACAGCCGTTGCCGAGGACGCCGACCTTGCCCCGGACGGCCCCGCTCGGCACGAGCGACAGTTTGTACTCCTCGCCGCCTTCGACGACGGTGTGGCCGGCGTTGTCGCCGCCCTGATAACGGACTACGACGTCCGCGTCCCCTCCCCACCGGTCGACGAGGGCACCCTTGCCCTCGTCTCCCAGCTGGGAGCCGACGATGGTAACAGTCATATACAGTCTCAGTTCAAGGGGGGATTGTATACAGATTTCGGTCGCGGCCAACTAGATGTACAGTAATGTGGATCGAAATACCCTACGATATGAGCACCTATCGACGGTCGTGCATGCCGAGCCGGTGACTCCGTCGGGTCGAGGCAGCGTTTCCCGGCAGCCCGTCAGGTCGACTGTGAGGTTCCCCCCGGCTGAGAACCGTGTCGACTGCGAGGTTCCCCCTGGCTGAGAACCGTGTCGACTGCGAGGTTCCCCCCGGCTGACAACCGGGCCAACTGCGAGGTCGCTCTCTGCGGACCGCGAGGCAGACGCGGGCCTCCCGCTATCGACTGCTGGCTCTCTGACGCAAGAGCGCACCAGACCGCCGTCGCCTGCTCGCGCCAGTGAACACCACTCCTCGCCCCGGAATACCGGCATGAGACCCGAACTGTTAACTTCTCGCACGGTGAACCTTCGATTCCATCCTTCTGGGAACGCCGCCCCCGACAACAACTTTTAAAGCCTGCCATGACGAGTTAACATATGGCATGATAGACCGGTTAGAGAAAGAAGTCGATATGCTGGAACGGCATCTTCAGGTTCTGAAGATGGTGATCGAGAACGAACCGATCGGCATCGTGAAGATGTCGAACGAGACGGGCTACCCCCATCACAAGGTCCGCTACTCGCTGCGCGTCCTCGAGGAGGAGAACCTCATCGAGCCGTCCAGCCAGGGAGCGATCACGACGGAGCGCACCCAGGAGTTCGTCGACGAACTCGACGACAAGCTCGACGACATCGTCGACAGCCTGGGCACGATGCGCATCGACTCGGCAACCGAAGTCGAGAGCTAACGGCTGACTTCGTCCGGGAACGCGCGATACTGCAGCGACATTTCGGGCCGCGAGTCACAGCTCGGGTACTCTCCGGCTGCGAGTTAAAGCTCAGGTACGGTCAGGTGGAAGCCGCCGTCTCGTGATTCGGCGAGGCAGAGATGGTATCCCTGCTTTCGAGAGATCTTGACGTAGCTCTTCTTCTTCGACCGACTGAGCAGCCCGCCTCCTGTCGCGTCGTCCGTCGTCTCCAGCGCGCCCGGCTTGAAGAAGCTGGAGGTGACGGCGAACGCGCTCGCGAACTCGTCGCCGGACTCCGCGACGAGACTGGAGTCCTCGACAAGCTGGTCGAGCGAGGCCTTCGCCGTCGGATCTCGGCTCGCGTTCAGGTCAGCGACGAACAGCGGGTTCCCCATCCGGTTGCGTAAGACGAGGTCGAAATCGCGCTGCTCGCGCGTCTCCTCGCCGTTCTCCTGGTGGACGATCTGGACGGTGCCGCCGATCTCCGCGCGGTCGATCTCGGGGATCGCCTCGTAGAGCTCCTGGAGGTCGCCCGTATTGCCCGTGTCCTGAATCTCGAACAGCAGGTCCTCGATGAGCCACCGCGTGAAGCCGTACTCCATCGTGTCCCGGAGGAACGCCTCGTATGGCTGGTCGTCGACGACGACGCCGTCGGCCTCGAAGCTCGTGTGGTGTTCCAGCTGGAGGTTGGTCACCAGCTCTTCACGGTCGACCTCGCCGTCGCGGGCCTTCTCCAGCGTCGCGCCGCCCTGCGAGCCGTAGCGCACGAAGAGGTTCGTCCCGTCCAGCGCCTCCGCCGGCGACATCATCTGGTCGCCGTCCGGGAGCTGCGCCCGAGCCTCGCGAAGGTCGCCGCGGACGCTCTCCAGCTGGGATTCGAGCTCGGCGACGCGGGATTCGAGCTGCTCGTTCGTCTCGCGGAGGTCGTCCCGCTCGGCGGCGACCTGGTCGCGCTCCTCGATGAGCGCCTTGCGCTTGGCCTCTGTTTCCTCGAGCGCGCTCTCCAGCCGATTTACGCGGCGGTGGAGTTGGCTTCGCTTGACCGACTCGCGATCGTTCACGTCCTCTTTGCCGGCGGCAGCGTCGGAGCCACTCGCCCCGCCCGTCGAGGCGGGCTTCTCCGACCGCGAGTTCCTCGAGGCGGACGAGTTCGCCGCCGACGTGCCCGAGGCCCCCTGCTTGCTCGAGGCCGCCTGTTTGCCCGAAGCCGCCTGTTTGCTTCCCGAGGCGGACGACGAGCGACTGTCGGACGGGCCGGTTCCAGCGGCCGACCGGGATGAGCGGGCCGCCGACCCGGACTCCTGCTTGCGGACGACGTCCGCGGACTCATCCGGGTCCAGTGCCGGGATCGATTTCGTTTCTCGCCATTCCTCCTCCTCCGAGAAGACGTCGTCGTCGGCGTCCGGGGGAACTTCTCTCTCCGTCGGCGACCCGCCTTCTTCTCCGGAATCGGCTGACGGAGTCGGCGATCGATTGGGCGACGACGACGTTCCGGGCGACGACGACGTTCCGGGCGACGACGGCGTTCCGGGCGACGACGACGTTCCGGGCGACGACGACGCTCCGGGCGAGGACGACGCGGCGCCGTCGTTCGGGTTACCAGCTTCCTCGCCAGCCGAGTTCTTGTCTGTGTCGGCGGCTGTCCGCTCGGTGGGGTTCGTTTCCACCTCGTCCGTCTCCGTCCCGGCATCGGCCGACGCTGAGGAGTCCGTTTCCGCGGATTTGCCTGCGTCGTCAACAGCCGTACTCGGTGCAGGATCGTTGGAAGCTGCGACCGGTGTGGAATCGGCGGACGCCGCACTCGGGGCCGGGTCGACGGGGCCGGACGTGTCCGTAGTCGCGTCCGGCTCATTGGTCGCGTGGTCGTCCTCGGCGTCGTCGACGGTGACGCCGCCGGCAACGCCACCGAGCCCGTGGTCGTCGCCGTCCGTATCGGTGGCTGCGCCGGTGTCGGCAGTGTCCGTGCTGTCGGCAGTGTCGGCACCGCCGGCGGCTCCCGTGCTCCCGACTTCGTCGGGGTCGGGCACCTCACGGACGTCGAGGTCGACCTCGTTGACGGTGTAGATCCCGACCTCGTCGTTCGCGAGGTCGAAGGCCTCCTCGCCGGTTTTGAGTGTGTCGTTGCTGCTTCCCGTGAAGGCGGCCGACAGCGACTCGCCGCCGTAGTAAGCGACGTAGTAATCGCCCGAGAGGACGTTCTCCGAGAGCTCGATGTAGCCCGTGAAGTTACCCGCGGAGAGCTTCCGGTCTGCGTCGGCCAGCGGCGTGTCGTTCGTGTAGTACTGTGCGCGTTCGCGACCGCCCTCTTCCAGCATGGCGTAGAGGAGCGGGAGCGATTCGTGTGGGGCTTCGTAGGCGGTGCCCGAGGCCGTCTCGAACCCCTCGAGGGTACCGTCGACGACGCCGACGACCCGGCCGTTCAGCATGAACAGCCAGGCGGCGCCGTCCGTGACGGCTCCCGAGAAGTCGCGGTCCGCGAGCGCCCGGAGCCCGTCGAACCCGTCCGAGAACGACTCGGAATCCCATCCGGTCACCCTATCGATGCGGTCGGCGTCCATTTGGGGTTTCTCATCGGCAACGACGCAAATACTTTCCGGAGGCGTAGGACAGTCGTCTGACAGCGTTTCGACGAAATCGGGTTGCCAGCGAGTCGGGCCGACAGGTTATCGGTCGCGGACGGCCGCGATGGCCTCACAGCCGAGCTCGACGACGTCGGATTCGAGGTCGCTCGCGCGGAGCTGCTCGGCGGTGTACCAGTCCCAGTCCTCGACGCCGGCCTCGTCGTCGCCGTCCGGCGCGATCTCCCGGCTGTCGACCTCCGCGAAGTAGAGGTGGTCGATGTGCTGGTGGCCGACCTCGCCGTCCGGATGGACGTTGATGTCGTGGAGGACGAGGTGGACCGGCTCCGGGAGCCCGCGGCTGTTCTCCCCGGGAATATCGCTTCCGCTCGCGAGGAGGTCGGGATCCAGCCCCGTCTCCTCCCGGACCTCGCGGATCGCGGCCTCGTGCGGGAGCTCGTCGCGGTCGACGTGGCCGCCCGGCGGGAGGTGAATCCCGAGTCGCTCGTGGGCGTGCAGCGCCGTCGCGCCGTCGTTGACGACGTACGTCGTCGCCGTGAAGTGGCGAGTCGTTTCCATGCGCGCCGTTGCGAACGGCGGGGCTAAAATCCCGCCCTTCAGGCGGCCATGGCGACCCCGTGATTTTCCGGCTTCGGGTGGGTTTTTGCAGCCGCAGGCCGTCGGTGTGTTCGCATGATCGTTCTACACGCGGCGTTCCCCATCGACCCCGACAAGCGCGAGGAGGCTCTCGAGCTGGTCGAGGACCTCGTCGAAGACTCGCAGGCGGAAGACGGCATGATCGACTACCGATCCACGACGGAGGTCGGCAGCCCGAACACCGTCCGGTTCTTCGAGCAGTACGAGGACCAGGCCGCGTTCGAGGCCCACACCCAGACGGACCACTTCCAGGAGTTCGAGGCGGCGCTCCCCGAGTACCTCGCCGGGGAGCCCGAGGTGCTTCGGTTCGAGGTCGACTCAGTGACGGAATTGGAACTGTAACGGCGCGGTCGAGAAGAGTTGGTTCGGGAAAGTTCCCCTTGTGTCACCTCTCAGCAACCCCCGAAAGCCACAGCCGCCGAGGCGGTCGCTTTCTGTGTGGTTTGCTTGGTTGTCGTCGTTTGCGACACCACTCAGCATGCCCAGAAAGCCCCAGCCGCTGAGCGGTCGCGCTGCTCGCTGCGCTCCTCACCCGGCTCACTCGCTCCCTCCGGTCGCTCGTTCGCCGGGATTGCGGTGCTTACGTCGCAGGGCGTCCCGCTCAGCGGCTGCCCCTTTCAGTCCCG
>JBDGPU010000078.1:0-30374 GCA_042219525.1 Halopenitus sp. | reverse complement strand
GAGCAGCGCGACCGCCTCAGCGGCTGGGGCTTTCTGGGCATGCTGAGTGGTGTTGATGGCGACGACAGCCAATCAACCGAATAGCGCGACCGGTCAGCGGCTGAGGTTTTCTGAGTGCGCCGAGTGGTACCTGTAACTGAGCGTCTTGGGGAATGCTGAGCGCTGTCGCTCGTAACTAAGACGTATCACCTGAACAAGAAGAGGTCAACAGCCAAACGCCAGGTCGGACGATACCGAAACGCAGCGAACTCCAAAAAACGCCTCAATCCCAGGTGATCCAGACCAGCACGGCGAGCCCGAAGGTTTCCAGGACGTGGAGCATCATCATCGCGCGCCACGCGACTGCGGGGACGGCCGAGGAGAACCACGCGGACAGCGTGGGGTCCATCAGGTAGATGTAAAGCGAGAGGGCGTTCTCCGCGAGCAGGAAGCTGCCGAACATTGCCAGCCCGAGCGAATGCTTCGAGCGGAACTCGTAGTAGTTGCGACCCCAGATCGCAACTAGGACGAACAGGAGGGCGACGTTCACGCCAACCGCGAGGCGGGCGATATCGAACCAGAGACTCATCGTACTCCTCTTATCTTGTTGTCGGGTATAACGGCTTTCCCAAATTCGTTCCGAATACGTTCCCAATGCGACCGACTTCGAACCCGCATGCGGGCACGCCGGTCGACGGGCGCGCTGTGCTCCACCCCGCCAGTTCTCGGTTGTCCATGCTCAGTCATCGTCCACCTCCTCGAAAATATTCTCGACCGTGTCCCAGTGCTGCCGAACCTGTCCCGTCGGCAGATAGACGGCGCCGTAATCCTCACCGCTGTTTTCGACGACGCCGTTTTCCATCAGAACGTCAAGATGATGCCGGACCGTCTTATAATCGAGGTCCAGATCTTCGGCTAGCTGGTTTGCGTTTCGCGGACGCTCCGATAACGCACGAAGCAAGCGTACGCGGTTCTTGCCACCACGCGTCCCGGTCAGCACGTACCAGAGCGCCGCCTCCATCTATTTCGTACTCAACACGATGTAACGTAATTCCACCGCTTCCCGCGTTACCGATCAACTGGCCGACCGGCCGGTCGATCACGCAGCCATCGTCCTGTTCCCGAGCCAATACGCGACGAACGCGTGAAAATGGCCACAAATCACGACCTGTTTGGGGTTCTAACGGGTTCCATGACCGATGACGATGCGGAAGTGGCGGAGGTGACGATTCGCCGAGCGAACGGAAACGACCTCGAGGCCGTCAGGGAGGTCGCGAAGGCGGCCTGGCAGGACACCTACGAGGCGTTCGACGAGGCCGAGGTGGGGACGATAATCGACGACTGGTACGACCCCACGGACCTCGAGGAACGATTCGCGGCGCCGGACGAGCTCTTCCTCGTCGCCGAGGTCGCCGACCGCATCGTCGGCTTCTGTCACGGATACGTCGGGCAGGACGAAGCCGACATCCTCCGGATCTACGTCCACCCTGACCACCAGCGCGCCGGTGTCGGTCAGTCGCTCCACGACGCGTTCGCCGACCACTGCCGCGAGGTGGGCGTCTCCGACCTCTACGCGTTCGTCCTCGCGGACAACGACGTCGGCTGCAGCTTCTACGAGGCGATCGACTTCCGCGAAGTCGACACGGAGACGACGGAGATACTCGGCCAGGAGTACGAGGAGACAGTCTACGAGCAGGCGCTCTGGCCGCCCGCGGAGAAATAGTCGGCGCTGGGACTCCATCGCTCCGGCCCGCCCGGGCGACGGTGCCGGGCCGACCGGGCGACGGCGCGGTCCGAGCCGCCAGCGACTTCGCCGTCCTACTCGGTCGCGACGTCGGCCAGCGCACCGGCGAGGACGCGCGTCGTGGCCGCGCAGTCCGCCCAGTCCGTCCACTCGCGCGGGTTGTGTGAGATCCCGTCACGCGAGGGGGCAAACACCAGCGCCGCGTCCGTCACGCTCGCGACGTGCATCGTGTCGTGGGCGGCCCCCGAGTGCAGGTCCATCGTTTCGATCCCGGCGTCGTCGCCGGCGCGGTGAACTGCGTCGCGAAGCCGCTCGCTCATCGGCGTGGGGCGCAGGTCGAACGGACGCTCGAAGCTCGTGTCGACCCCGCGACTCGCCTCCAGCAGACCCAGCGAGTCCCTGGCTGCCTCGACGATGGTCTCCATCGACTCGTACTCGACGTCGCGGACGTCGACGCCCATCTCGACGGCTCCCGGCACCACGTTCGTCGCGTTCGGCGAGACGTCGAAGGAGCCGACGGTCCCGACGGCCGACTCGGAGGATTCCGCGACGACGTCGTTGGCCGCGGCTTCGACGTCCAGCACGAACTCACTGGCGGCCGCGAGCGCGTCAGTCCGGTCGCCCATCGCCGTCGCTCCGGCGTGGTTCGCCTCGCCCTCGATAGCGACGTCACAGTGCGTGATGCCCGTGATCGTCGTGACGACGCCGGCGGCGGCACCCTCCGTTTCGAGGGTCGTGTCCTGTTCGACGTGAATCTCGTAGAAGGCGTCCCAGGTGCTCGCGTCGAGCGCCCCGGCGCCGTGGTAGCCGATGCGCTCTAAGGCCGCTTCGAGGGTCTCCCCCTCGTCGTTCTCGAGCCCGAGCGCTTCCTCGACCGTTCGCTCCCCAACGGCAACCGAGGAGCCCAGGAGCCCGTCGGCGAACGTCTGCCCCTCCTCCTCGGTGAAGTTGACGACGAGGATTGGGCGGTCGGGTTCGACGCCGGCCTCCTGCATCGCTCGGACCGCCTCCAGCGCGCCGTAGGTGCCGAGCGGGCCGTCGAAGATGCCGCCTTCCGGGACGGAGTCGACGTGGCTGCCAGTGGCAACGGGGGCGGCGTCCGGGTCCGCCGAGGGTGGGCACCACTCGCCGGCGACGTTGCCGACGGCGTCGATGCGGACGTTGAGGTCGGCGTCTTCCATGCGTTCCACCAGGTAATCGCGGGCTCGTTCGTTCGCCTCGGTGCCAGTGAGGTTCGTCCGGCCGCGTTTCTCCGGGTCGTCGTATTCGACTCGGCCGAACTCGGCGTTGGCTTCGAGGTCCGCGCGGAGACGGTCCTCGTCGACGGATACGTTCATACCCGGGACTGCGACGGCCACGTAAAAAGACGTGTCCGTCGCGGAAGACGACACAGTTCGGCTATTCATCACGGGCCACTCCCTCCCCCTCGGGCAATCGTCCCGGAAACTGTTCGTCTATGACACAAATCCTTTATGAGTTCCCCTTGGTGTATCTAACCAGTAATGGCGTCACTAACCGACCTCCTCGGCGATATTGTCACGAGCGTCGACGCAGTCTTTCTCTTCTCGCCTACCAGCTCGCTGTACGATCGGTTTCAGGACTCCGAGGAGGAGGTCGTGGTCGTCGCGCCCGACAACGACGTCGATGCCGACGACTTCGTCGAGCTCCCGCTGGAGTTCGACAACGTGCGCGACCGGATCAAGTTCGGCATCCAGGGTGCGATGGACGACGAATACGTCAGCGAGGGCGACGACGTCGCCTGCGGCGTCTCCGTCTTCGGCGGTGACCAGGACTCGGTCATCCGCGTTCGGGTGGACGAGACGGTCGAATCCGGCATCTACGACCTGTTCGTCAACTCACGGGCCGAGCCGGGGGTCATCCGCAACGTCTTCGAGGTGGCCGTCGAGCTCGGGAAGAAGGGCCAGAAGGGCAAGCCGGTCGGCGCGCTGTTCGTCGTCGGCGACGCGGGCAAGGTGATGAACAAGTCCCGGCCGCTGAGCTACAACCCGTTCGAGAAGTCCCACGTTCACGTCGGCGACCCCATCGTGAACGTCATGCTCAAGGAATTCTCCCGGCTCGACGGCGCCTTCGTCATCTCGGACTCGGGAAAGATCGTCTCCGCGTACCGGTACCTCGAACCCGCGGCCGAAGGGGTCGACATCCCGAAAGGGCTCGGCGCCCGCCACATGGCCGCCGGGGCGATCACGCGGGACACGAACGCGACGGCGGTCGTCCTCTCGGAGTCCGACGGCCTCGTTCGGGCGTTTAAAGGCGGCAAACTAATCCTGGAGATCGATCCGGAGGAATACTGATGCTCGTCCCGACACACCCGGCGGTCTCATCCGTGCCGCTCGAACCCACGTCGATCGCATCCGGGCCGCTCGAAGCCGACGGGCTACTGCAATCGACGATCTGGGAGTATCTCGGCTTCGTCTCGACCCGCGTCTGGCTCGCGCTATTCGTCCTCCTGCTAGGGCTCGTGTTCGGGTACGTCGTCGGCGTCGTCAACCGCCGCTTGCTCGAACGAGCCGGCGTTCCGGAAGCGATCGAGGGAACGGCGTTCGAGCGAACGGCACGGGAGTTCGGCACCTCGACGGTGAGCATCATTGCGAAGCTCACGAGCTACTTCGTCATCGGCATCGCCATCGTCGTCGCGCTCACCGTCGCGGAGATCCAGTACGTCCAGCTGTTCTGGAGCGACGTCGCGACGTTCGTCCCCAAGCTGTTCGTCGCCGTCTTCGTCCTGATCGTCGGCATTGTCGTCGGCGACAAAGTCGAGTTGTACGTCACCGAGCGCCTCCGCGGAGTCAAGGTCCCTGAGATCGGCGTCGTCCCGACCGCCGCGAAGTACAGCGTCGTCTACGTGGCCGCGCTGATCGCCCTGGCCCAGATCGGCGTCGCCACCCTCGCGCTCATCGTCCTACTCGCGGCCTACGCCTTCGCCGTGGTCCTCTTGACGGGGCTGGCGACGAAGGACCTGCTCGCGTCGGCGGCGGCCGGCGTCTATCTGCTCTTGAACCAGCCGTACAGCATCGGCGACGAGGTCGAGATCGATGGCCATCGGGGCATCGTCCAGGAAGTCGACCTGTTCGTGACCCACGTCGAGACCGACACGGAGGAACACGTGTTCCCGAACCACGTCGTGTTCCGGAACGGGGTTGCCCGCGTTCGTAGCTAAGAAGCCGGCTCGTCCTATCGAGGTCCCACTCAGCTGTCGGCGGAGTCCGGCCCTTCGCTGGACTCGGACACGACTTCCGCTGGGACCCCCGCGACCGTGGAGTGGGCCGGCACGTCATCGGCGACGAGTGAGTTCGCCGCCACTTGCGCACCCTCGCCGACGGTGACCCCCGGCAACACGATTGCGCCAGCGCCGACCATCGCCCGGTCCTCCAGGACGACGTCGCCGAGTCGATATTCGTCCTGCAGGAACTCGTGACACAGCAGGGTCGCGTCGTAGCCGATGATAACGTCGTCGCCGACCGTGATTCGTTCCGGCCAGAACACGTCGGGCGTCGACTCCAGCCCCCAGGCGACGCCGGTCCCGACCGTCACTCCGAGCAGCGAAAGCAGCCAGTTCTTCAACCGCAGGCTCGGCGAGATCCGCGCGAGCACGATGAAAACGTAGTTCCGCACGACGACCAGCGGCGATTTCGCGTCCGGCCACGACCAGAGCGAGTTCCGGGGGCCGCCAGTCCGCACGTTATCCAGTCGTTCCCGTCGCCGTTCGTCGCGTTCGTCAGTCACGTCCGCTGCTTCGCGCCCGGGTGATAAAAGGATTGAGCGACCGGTGGTCGCCACGACACCGCTCGGCCAACCATTTATCCGGGATAACGAAGCAAACGGCCCGTGACCTGACCACCGCCCCGCGGGAGACGAGGAGGGAGCGCGGCGCCCTCCCGCGGAAACTCGTCGTCGCCGTCGCCTGTTCGCTATTGCGTTCGAAGCTCGGTCATGTGGTCGATCCGTTGCTGGACGAGCTCCGGCTTGCCGATGTCGTGGCGGATCCGGAGTCCGTCGCCGGCAGCTGCGAGGCCTTCCTCGGCGATCTGCTCGGCCTCGCTGATGGTGTCGCCGAGGCCCACGACCGCGAAGGACCGCGAGGTCGTCGTATAGAGGCCGTCCTCGCGCTCGTCGACGCTGGCGTAGTAGAGCTCGGCGTCGCCAACGTTCTCCTCGTCGACCTCGATGCGCGCCCCGGCGTCCGGGTCCGTCGGGTAGCCATCGGGGACGGCGTACTTGCAGACGGTGGCCTGCTCCCTGAAGGAGAGCGCCGGCAACGGGTCGCCGTCGCGTGCGGCCGTGATCACGTCGAGCAGCGGCGTCTCCAGCACCGGCAGCGTGTTCATCGCTTCCGGGTCGCCGAACCGCGCGTTGAACTCGACGACTCTCGGCCCGTCCGCGGTCAGCATGAACTGGCCGTAAAGGATGCCCTTGTACTCGTCCAGGGCCGCCACGACCTGCTCCATAATGGCGACGGCGTCCTTGTAGTCGTCCGGGGTCATGAACGGGAGTTCCATCGTCGTGTCCGAATATGAGCCCATCCCGCCCGTGTTCGGCCCCTCGTCGCCCTCGTAGGCGCGCTTGTGGTCCTGCACTGCCGGGGTCGTTCGCACGTCGCCGTTGGCGACGAACGCCTGGATCGTGAACTCCTCGCCGACGAGCCGCTCCTCGAGGACGACGCCGTCGTAGTCAGCTCCACGGAGGTACTCCGTCGCTTCGGCGGCAGTGACCTGGTCACCGATGACGCGGACGCCCTTGCCGCCCGTGAGGCCGATCGGCTTGACCGCCAGGTCGCCGTCGTACTCGTCAATGTAGTCACAGGCGGCGTCGAGGTCTTCGAACACCGCGTAGTCCGGGCTCCCCGGGATGTCGTTGTCCGCCATGAAGCGCCGCTGAAACGCCTTATCGGTCTCGATGCGCGCGTCCGACTCCTGCGGGCCGAACGTGTAGACCCCGGCGGCGTCCAGCGCGTCGGCGACCCCGGCCGCCAGCGCCGACTCCGGGCCGATGACCGCCGTATCGGCATCGACCTCCTCAGCGACGGCGACGATGTCGTCGGCCGCGGTTTCCTCGACGTTCTCGAACGTTTCAGCGAGCGAGGCGATACCCGGGTTGCGGTTGCTCGCACAGGCGTGCAGTTCGCAGTCGTCCGCCAGCGACCGGGCGATCGCGTGTTCCCGGCCGCCGCCGCCGACCAACAGGACGGATTCCGTCATATCTCCTCGATCTACGCACGGTAGTGTAAACCTTGCTCTTGTCTGAAGAGGATCTATACACAATCGTGTCTGCCCCGGTGCTCGTTCCCGAAGCGTCCTTTTTCATGGCCGGCTCGCCTACGATGCACCATGACAACGCCCACGGACCGGAATCGACTGGCCGACGAGGCCAGTCCATATCTCCGGCAGCACGACGACAACCCGGTCAACTGGCAGCCCTGGGACGACGAGGCGTTCGAGAAAGCCAAGGAGCACGACGTCCCGGTGTTCGTCTCGATCGGCTACTCCGCCTGCCACTGGTGTCACGTCATGGAGGAGGAGAGCTTCGCGGACGAGGAGGTCGCCGAACTGATCAACGAGGAGTTCGTCCCGATCAAAGTCGACCGCGAGGAACGCCCGGACGTCGACAGCGTCTACATGACCGTCTGTCAGCTGGTTTCCGGCGGTGGCGGCTGGCCGCTGTCGGCCTGGTGTACGCCCGATGGCGACCCGTTCTACGTGGGGACCTACTTCCCGCCGGAACCCAAGCGCAACCGTCCCGGATTCAAGCAGCTCTGTGAGCAGATCGCCGACTCCTGGAACGACCCGGAGCAGCGCACCGAGATGGAGAACCGGGCGGATCAGTGGGTCGCGGCCGCGAAGGACCAGCTCGAATCGGTCCCGGACCAGCCCGGGGAGGCGCCGGGGCCGGAGATCATCGACGAGGCAGCCGCCGCGGCGATCCGCGCGTTCGACGAGGACCACGGCGGATTTGGCTCCTCGGGGCCGAAGTTCCCACAGCCCGGCCGGATCGACCTGCTGTTGCGGGCGTACGCGCAGACAGGGCAGACCGCCGCCCTCGACGCAGCGATCGGCACCCTCGACGGCATGGCCAGGGGTGGCGTCTACGACCAGATCGGCGGCGGATTCCACCGATACGCCACGGACCGATCGTGGACGGTCCCGCACTTCGAGAAGATGCTGTACGACAACGCCGAGCTGCCGCGCGTGTATCTGGACGCGTACCGGCGCACGGGCGACCCGAAATACGCCCACGTCGCACAGGACACGCTCACGTTCCTCACCCGGGAGCTGCAGCACGCGGAAGGCGGGTTCTTCAGCACGCTCGACGCGCGGAGCCTCCCACCCGAATCTCGCAGTGGTTCCGGGAACGACCCCGAGGAGGGGGCCTTCTACACCTGGACGCCGAGTGAGATCGATGCGGTCCTCGACGACCCCGACGCGTCACTCGTGAAGGATCGGTACGGTGTAACGAAGCGAGGGAACTTCGAGCGCGGCACGACCGTTCTCGAGGTTTCCGAATCCATCGACTCACTCGCCGAGGAGTACGATCTCTCGGGCGAGGAAGTGAACGAGCGATTGCTGGACGCTCGACCGAAGCTGTACGACGCACGCGAGGAGCGACCCCGCCCGGCCCGCGACGAGAAGGTGCTCGCGAGCTGGAACGGCCGAACCATCTCGGCCTTCGCGGCAGCCGGGCAGACGCTTGGCCCCGAATTCACCGACATCGGCGAGGACGCGCTGACGTTCGTGCGCGACTACCTCTGGGACGGCGAGCAGCTCGCCCGCCGCTGGCTCGACGGCGACCTGCAAGGACCGGGGTATCTGGAGGACTACGCCTTCGTCGCCCGGGGCGCCTTCGACCTCTACCAGACGACCGGCGACGTCGACCACCTCGCGTTCGCGTTCGACCTCGCGGACGGCATCGTTGATGAGTTCTACGACGCGGAAGCCGGCACGATATACTTCACGTCGGCCGAGGGTGAGGAACTGATCGCTCGCCCGCAGGAGCTGACGGACCAGTCTACTCCCTCCAGTCTGGGAATCGCGGTGGACCTGTTGCTGGACCTCGACGGCTTCCACCCGGACCGCGACTATCGCGAAGTGGCCGAGGCTGCACTCGACACTCACGCCGACCGTATCCAGGGACGACCGCTGGAACACGTCTCGCTGTCGATGGCGGCCGGGAAGGCTGCCCGTGGGAGTACCGAGCTCACTATCGCGGCCGACGAACTGCCTGAGGACTGGGGAGAGACGTTGTCCCACACATATCTTCGGGGTGCGGTGTTGGCTCGACGACCGCCGACTGCCGAGGGGCTCGACACCTGGCTCGACAGGCTCGGGTTCGACTCGGCACCACCCGTCTGGGCGGAGCGGGACGCTCTCGACGGCGCGCCCACCGTGTACGCCTGCGAGAACTTCACCTGCTCCCAACCCAAGACGGACCTGAACGAGGCGCTCGACTGGTTCGGCGGCGAGTAAGCTGTCGACGGGCCACTTTCACCAGTTCGTCGTCGACACCGTTCTCAGGAGTTGAGCCAACGGTCCGTTTTATAATCCAGTATCGACATTTGTTGTTGTATGGCACACACCCATTCCGACGGCGACGAGGCAGCCGACTACACCGTCGACTATCGGCTCTCGGATAAGGAAGCGAACATCCACCGTGTATGGGACAACTCGCTGGACCCGGTCCTCGAAGTCGAGGACGGCGACGTCGTTCGGTTCGAGTGTCGCGACGCGGTGGACCGCCAGATTGACGTCGAATCCGGCGTCGAGGAGTTCGCCGATGTCAGCTTCGACCCGGTTCACCCGCTGACTGGCCCCGTCGCCGTCGAGGGTGCCGAACCCGGCGACGTGCTCGAGGTCGAACTGCTCGACTTCCAGCACAAGGGCTGGGGGTACACCGGCTACCTCCCGGGCGAGATGGACCTCGGCCTGCTCCCCGAGGAGTTCCCAGAGGCTGGCGTCCACATCTGGGACCTCGAGGGCGACGTGGGCAAGTTCGTCAACGGAATCGAGGTGCAGCTCGACCCCTTCCCGGGCGTCATCGGCGTCGCGCCCGGCGAGGACGGCGAGCACGACACACTCCCGCCGCTCTCGACCGGTGGCAACATGGACGTGAAACAGATGACCGCAGGCTCGACCGTCTACCTCCCGGTCGAGACCGAGGGTGCGCTCTTCTCGACCGCCGACTGTCACGCGGCCCAGGGCGACGGTGAAGTGTGCGTGACGGGAATCGAGGCGCCGATGTTCGTAACTGCGCGCTTCACCCTGCGGAAGGACATGGACATCGAGCAGCCGCAGATGGAAACGTCCGGGCCGTTCACGGCGGCCGGCCACGACGAACCGATGTACGCGACGACGGGCATCAGCGACGACCTGATGGACGCGACGAAGAAGGCGACGAGCCACATGATCGACCACCTCCACGAGAACCGCGACCTGACGCGTGGGGAGGCCTACATCCTCTGTTCGGCCGCGATGGACCTGAAGATCAGTGAGGTCGTCGACGCGCCGAACTGGACCGTGACGGCGTTCATCCCGGACAGCATCTTCCCGGACGAGTAGCGTCGTCGACGCGCCTGCGGTTCCGCTACTCCGGGTGGTGAACTTCGCCGCTCCGGGAATCCGCGTCCTTCCGGCGCAACGCGGCCGCCGCGTTCGACGCGTCGTAGCCGAGGAACACGTCCTTCGCATACGTCTCGACGACCTCGACGGCTTTGACGAGGTTGTCGAGGTCGACGTTGACGGCGTACAGCTCGACCGAGAAGGGCGTCCCCGCCGGGGCCCCGTGGACGTCGTAGTCGCCGCCGAGCAGCGTTCGGAACCCACGGGTAATGGTCTCCAGCCAGTACGTCGTACTGTACTCCATGTCGTACAGCGGGATCACGAACTCGTCGACGTGCTCGCTGAGCGCCTCGACGTCGAGGCCAGCGCGCTCGTAGAGATGGTCCGGGCAGGGGTCGGGGTACAGCGTGAGGAACGTCCGACCCGGGATCCGCTCGTTCGCCTCGGCGACGAACTCGGTGATGACGTTCGCGCGCCACTCGTTGCGGTCGTCGAACTCGCTTTCGGCGAACAGCCGCTCGCAACGGTCACAGTGACAGTACCCCTCACGTGGGAACCCGACGTCGTCAAGACGCACGTCCTCGTTCTCCGCGGCGCAGTCCTCGATGATCTCGAAGAGCCCCTCGCGGTAGTCCGGGTGGGTCGGGCAGATGTACGCCCAGTCGAAGTAGTCGCGGTCGCGCGTCGCGCGCTCGCCGCGCGCGTCGACCGGTACCAGGTCCGGGCTCTCCTCGGCCGCAGCGTTGTCGCCGAAGCAGGAGACCATGTTCACGGCGTTCGGCAGGGGCGCGGCCGCCCGCCCCGTGACGTCTTTCACCTCGTAGAAGCCGAGATCGAACTCGCCCATCTCGACCTCGTCCGCGTTCCGCGTGACGACCCCGTACATGCGTCGCTGTTCGTGACGGTCGTGGTTAAAGAAGGCGTCTCGGCGGCAGAGTCTCGCATTCGCCGTGGCGGGCGACGTCCCTGTCGCTGGCAACGTCGCTATCGCCGCCGTCGCAAAAAACGAACAGCCACCTGCGAAGACGGGGGGTTACTCGACTTCGACCGGTTCGTCGTCCTTGGTGAACAGGAAGTACACGAGAATCAGAAACGCCAGTACGAGGAGCAGCTTGATCTTCGAACTCATACTTCCGCGTTCGTGCGGCGAGCGCTAAAAACTACCGCCAGAAAACCTCGAATTCGTCGGGTGCCGTGGCCCCGCCGGCGCCCGATCAGACGTTGATGTGCTCCGCGATGTCTTCGCGGATGATCTCCGAACAGTAGCCACAGCGGACGCCTTCGGAGACGACGTCGAAGCGGGGGAGAACCGGCTCGTCCTCGTTTGTGATGCAGTTGTGGTTCGGGCACGATAGCACGCCTGTGACCGAATCGGGGCGCTCGACCCGGTTCTTCTCGACCACCTCGTAGTCGCGGATGATGTTGATCGTCGCCTCCGGTGCGATGAGCGAGAGGACGTCGACCTCGGACTGGGAGAGTTCCCGCTCCTCGACCTTCACGACGTCCTTGCGGCCGAGTCGGTCGGAGGGGACGTTCATCCCGATGGAGACGCCGAACCCCTCGGACCCGTCGATACCGAGGATCGCGAGGACGTTCAGCGCCTGGCCGCCGGCGACGTGGTCGATGACGGTACCGTTGCGGATCTTCGAAACACGGAGTTCTCGTTCTGGGCTCATTGGCTCCCTCCAAGCAGCGTGTCGAGCAGGGCCATGCGAACTGGGACGCCGTTGTGGGCCTGCTCGAAGTACCTGGCGTACTTCGTCTCGTCGACGTCGGGTGCGATTTCGTCGACGCGGGGCAGTGGATGCATCACGGTGAGGTCGTCGGTGGCGGCCTCGAGCGTCTCCGCGTCGATCTGGTACTCGCCCGCGACTTTTCGGTACTCGTTCTCGTCGGGGAACCGCTCGCGCTGGATTCGGGTGACGTACAGCACGTCCAGCTCCGACAGGACCTCCTCGAGCTCGGTGTGTTCACGCACCTGTGCGCCGGCCTCGTGGAGGTCGAAGCGCACCGAGCGCGGCAGCTTCAGCGACTCCGGACTGATGAAGTGCTGGCGGGCGTCGAAGTTCGTCAACGCCGCGGCCAGCGAGTGGACCGTCCGCCCGTACTTCAGGTCGCCCATGATCCCGACGGTGAGGTCGTCGAGGCCGTGGTCCTCCCGGATCGTGTGTAAGTCGAGCAGCGTCTGGGAGGGGTGTTGGCCGGCGCCGTCGCCCGCGTTGATGACGGGGACGTCGACGAACTCCGCGGCCAGCTTTGCCGCGCCCTCGCTCGGATGCCGGAGGACGATGGCGTCGCCGTAGCCCTCGATGACCCGGACGGTGTCCGCAAGGCTCTCGCCCTTCTTCACCGACGAGGACTCAACCGAGCCCATGTCGACGGTGTCGACGCCGAGTCGCTTGGCCGCGGACTCGAAGCTCATTTTCGTCCGCGTGCTCGGTTCGAAGAAACAGAGCGCGAGCACCGACCCGGCGTGTCGCTCCCGGAACTTCCCCGGGTCGGCGGCGACCTCGCGTGCCCTGTCGAGTACCGCCTCCACGTCCGCTCGCGACAGCTGTGTCGCGCTGATGAGGTGGTCCTGACGCATTATTGAAGTAGCCGTCTGGCACCACCTTGAATCCCGCGGGTCGGACCGCTCTCCGCGATATTCAGCATCGTGATCACCCGATGACGGCTGATTTCGAATATCGAACTTTCGCCCTGATCCCGAGGTCAGACCCCGATCAACACACCGGCTTCGGATCCATCCCCAACTCCGTGAGCGCGGACTCGTACTCCCCGTAGGCCGCCTCGATCGTCTCCAGGGCTGCTTCCTCTGCAGCGTCCCAATCGGGGTCGTCACAGCGTTCGACCAGCAGGTCGAGTCCCGTCTCGATCTGGGATTCCACGTCCGTCTTCAGTTCTCGGAAGAGGTCGGCCCGCGTCGGGTCCGCCTCGTTGACGAAGAAGCTCACGTACTGAGTATGCGTTCGCAGACTCACGAGCCTTCGCCCGACCAGCCCCGCGGCGACACGCTCGACCGTCTCGGTTCGCTCCCGGAGCGATTCGTGGACCGCGCCCCCGCTCCCGGCTTTCTCGGTGTCGCTCTCGTCGTCGCCATCGACGACAGCCTCGAGCTCCGCCTGCACGCGGTCGAGGTGGGCACGTTCCTCGTCGGCGACGCGCTCGAAAACGGCCTTAACGTCGGGGTCGGCCTCGTCGTCGGCCCACCCAGCGAACGTGTCACGCGACGCCCGTTCAGCCGTGGCCGCGCTCCGGAGCACTGTCTCAGTTGTCAGATCTCCCCGGGTAACCGCCAGCAGCAACTTGTTCGAGCCGAGGCGGTCGAGTTCGGTTCCCGCGGCTGACTCCACCTGCGCTCGAAACGTCTCCGGGTCCATGGTCCGAATCCGGTCGCGAAGGGGTTAAAATGAGGCCCTGGAGCGGACGCCGACCGACGCGAGTCGGGAGCAGGTTTTAGCCCGACGGGGTCGTGTTCGACGTATGACCGACTCCGCCGTGGTCTCTCCCGACGAACTCGGGGACTGGCTGGCCGGCGAAGAGCGGTTCGGCGTACTCGACGTGCGGGACCGGGTCGAGTACGACCAGTGGCGGATCGAGGGCCCAGGCGTGACCTCGAAGCAGGTCGCCCACGTCAAATTCCTCCAGGCACAGGTCGATGGCGATCCAACCGACTACGTCGACGAGTTGCCGGAACCGATCCTCGCTGTCTGCGGTCGCGGAGCAGCGAGCGCGGAGGTCGCCGAACAGCTCCGCGCGCACGACGTCGATGCCCGAAATCTGGCCGACGGCATGGAGGGTTGGGCCCGGGTCCATCGAGTCCGGGAACTCGGAACGCCCTTGGGGGATAGCGAACCCACTGTCGAGGAGGAAGACCAGGCCAACGACCTCACCGTTATACAATGTGACCGACCGGCATCCGGCTGTCTTGCGCACGTTGTCATCTCCGACGGGGCCGCAGTGGTGATCGACCCGTTACGCGCGTTCGCCGACCAGTACGCCGATATCGTTACCGAACGTGACGCGACACTCACGGCCGTCGTCGACACGCACGTTCACGCGGACCACGTGAGCGGGCTCCGATCCGTCGCGGAAGCCACCGGCGCAACGCCGTATCTCCCGGCCGGCGCCCTCGACAGGGGAGTCGAGTTCGACGCAACCCTGCTGTCGGACAACGATGAAATCCAGGTCGGTGATAATTCACTGCGCGCGGTTCACGCCCCCGGACACACCTCCGAGATGACGGCCCTGCGGCTTTCGACGCCCAACGTGGAGCTTCTGTTCGGCGGCGACCTCCTCTTTCAGCACTCCGTCGCCCGGCCGGATCTCGAAGCCGGAGTGGATGGTGCACGGGCGCTCGCCCGCGACCTCTGGGCCACACTGCGGAACCGAATCTTCGAACTGCCCGAGGAAACCGTCGTGCTACCGGGTCACCATGCGGTGGGTGAGGGGCCGGAACTCGGAGAAATATTCGGGGTGCCCGTTGGCGACCTCCGCGACCGGACGGCTCTCGAACCGGATCCCAATGGGTTCGCCGACCGGATCCTCTCGAATCTGCCTGACAGACCGGCCAACTACGACGAGATTGTGGAGACGAATCTGGGACAAAGAGAGCTGGACGACTCGGCGGCCTTCGAGGTCGAACTCGGGCCCAACAACTGTGCGGCGACTGGGAACTGACCGCGACGGAAAGCCGTCTCTTCAGTCGTCGGCGGCGACGTCGGTGCCGGGTTCCGCGTCGCCGGCGCCCGCCTCCGCGGCGACCGAATCCTCGATCGTTGGCGGGTACTTGCCGCGGTCGAGCTTCAGGTCCGACTGCGGCTGTGCCATACAGGTAAGCACGTAGTTCTCACCTTCCTCCTCGGTCAGCCCGCGGGCGGTCGCGGCCGGCTGGTTCACCTCGCCCTCGACGATCTCCGCACAGCAAGCGAGACACATCCCGACGCGACAGGAGTACTCCTGTGCGATCCCCTCCTCGATGCATCGCGACAGGATGTTCTCCTTGTCGGTCACCTGGATCTCCTCACCGGTGCCGACGAACTCGACGGTGAACTCGGACATGTTCCGTGACTTCCGGACCCCCGAGCAAAACGTTTACCATCAGTTGTGGCTCTCACGCCATGTTTCGTTGGCTGCTGAACGACTGGATCGACCGGCTCGCGTTCCGCAACGACTAATCCGCCGCCGCTCAGTTGCGAGTGTATGAAAGCCACTGCGCGAGCCCATCCGATCCAGGGGCTCGTCAAGTACCACGGCATGCAGGACCCGGAGCTTCGGCTCCCCTACCACGACAGCATCAGCCTCTGTACGGCGCCCACGGCGACGACGACGACCGTCGAGTGGCAGCCCGACACCCGCGAGGACACGTTCATCATCGGGGGCGAGGAGCTGGCGGGCCGGGAGGCCGAGCGGGTCGAAATCGTCACGGACCACGTCCGCGAGCTTGCCGACTTCGACCACGCGGTCCGGTTCGAGAGCGTCAACTCCTTCCCATCGAACATCGGCTTCGGCTCCTCCTCGTCCGGCTTCGCGGCCGCGGCGATGGCACTCGTCGAAGCAGCCGGCCTCGACATGACGCGACCGGAGATCTCGACGGTCGCCCGCCGCGGGTCGTCGTCGGCCGCGCGTGCCGTGACCGGCGCGTACTCACAGCTGTACGCCGGACTGAACGACGAGGACTGCCGGTCCGAGCGCCTCGACGTCGGCGAGGGCCCGGACGGCTTTCACCCGGAGGAGGATCTCCGGATCGTGGCTGCGCACGTGCCCGCGTACAAGGAGACCGAGGAGGCCCACCGTGAAGCGGAGGCTAGCCACATGTTCGACGCCCGGATGGCCCACGTTCACCAGCAGCTCCAGAAGATGCGGGACTCGCTGCGCGACGGCGACTTCGCCGGCATCTTCGAGCTCGCGGAGCACGATTCGCTGTCGCTGACGGCGACGACGATGACCGGCCCCTCGGGCTGGGTCTACTGGCAGCCGGAGACGATCGCGGTGTTCAATGCGGTCCGTGAACTCCGCCAGGAGCAGGACGTTCCGGTGTACTTCTCGACCGACACCGGCGCCTCCGTTTACGTCAACACGCGGGCTGACTACGTCGACGAGGTGCAGGCTCGTATCGACGAGATCGGTATCGAGACCGACGTCTGGGAGATCGGCGGCCCGGCCGAAGTGCTGCCCGCGTCCGACGCGCTGTTCTAATCGGGCCGACAGTCCGTTTCGAGGACCGACCTCCGTCGATTCACCGGATGATCGAGCCGAGAACGGCTCCGCTAGCGGAGGGCGTCAGCAGCGCGAGGCCGACGAGCACCGCCGCCCAGGCGACGAAGCCGATGCTGGCGGCCCGTGTCCAGGTCTCGCGATACCGCCACTTGACGACGGCGACCCAGACGAGCAACAGGACGACCCAACTCCCCGGTGACCCCGCCCCCAGCAGCAGGACGGCGACGCCCCAGCCGCTCGCCCCGAACAGCGCGGTTACCGCGGCGTACGTGTAGCTACGAGCACCAGCGACGAGTCTCGCGGCGACGTACGTCGCTATCCCGCCGACGAGCAAGCCGTCGGCAACGATGACGAACGGCCCGGCCTCGGTCATAGCGAATGCTGCACAGCCCGGCGGCTTCAGCGCAGGGGCCGCCCCAGTGACGCTTCCCCAGTTGCAGTCGTCATCGCCGACACCATCCCAGCCACTGGCACCGGCGAGGTCGGACTGGAGGCGAGGGGCTTAGCGAACAGGCGACGACAGCGACTCCGAACCGGCGTGTCGCGCTCCCGCGAACCGGTCCGGTGCAGGAACTCAGGTCATGGGGTACCTGGCTCGCTATCCGATTTAAGGCTCCGTGCTCCGGACGCCGTTCTCTACCCGCCCGACTTCGATTACAACCGCTCGCGAACGTCGGCTGCGACGGTTTCCAGGACCTCGTCGGCGACACCAACCCGGTCGGCCAGGCTGAGGAAGCCGTGGGCCATCGCCGGATAGTGTCGATGCCGAACGTCGACGCCGTCGCCTGCGAGCGCGTCGGCATAGGCGACGCCGTCGTCCCGTAGCGGATCGAACCCCGCGGTGACGACGGTCGCGGGTGGGAGGCTCTCGTGCGAGTCCGCGCGTAGCGGGGAGACGTATGGATTAAGCCCGTCGACCGGGCTCCGGAGGTACTGCTCGAAGAACCATTCCATGTCCTCCCGAGTCAGCAGGGGTCCACCCGCGTTCTCCGCGTACGAGTCGGTGTCGAACGCATGGTCCGTGATCGGGTAGAGGAGGAACTGGCTGTCGATGATCGGGCCGTCGATCCCGCCGCTGTCGTGGTCGCGATCGCGGAGACAGGTGACGGCCGCGAGGTTTCCGCCGGCGCTGGTGCCAGCAACGCCGATTCTGTCCGGATCGCCGCCGAAGGAGGGGGCGTTGGCCCGAACCCAGTTAACTGCTGCTGCCGCCTCGTCGACGGCGACGGGGAAGGGGTGTTCGGGCGCGAGCCGGTAATCCACGGAAACGACGACTGCGTCGGCTCGCGTCGCGAGTTCCCGGCAGACGCCGTCGATGGAGTCGAGCGTCCCGAGCGTCCAGCCGCCGCCGTGGAAGTAGACCAGCGTCCGCGTCGGCGTCGTGGTTTCCGGGCGATAGACGCGGAGCGGGACCTCCCCATGCGGGCCATCGAACGCGAGGTCACGAACGAGGTCGACGTCCGGCACGTCGCCGCCGGCGAACACCTCGTCCTCGACGCGACGGGCGGCGGAGACGGAGAGCTGGTGCCACTCCGGCACGCCGGTGGCCTCGATCTCGTCGATCGCGGCTGCAAGCTGTGGGTCCAGTTCGGAAGCGCGCATGGAGCCATCGAGGCGGTGGGTCTTTAAAAATGGGCCGCCGATCTCCGGCGATGGCGGTGACTCTCCGGTACGAGGACGGCACGATCCGCGTCGACGCCGACGAGGCGTTGCCACCGCTCCCGGGCGTCGAGACCGACCCACGGTCGGAAACCGCTCGCGCTCCCGGCTTTCGCTACGCCGAGATCACAAAGGCGCTCGAGGTCGCGGGAGTCGAGGTCGACGACCGAGTGCTGGACCTCTCGACCCTGTCGCTGTCGACGGCGTACGACCTGCGTGAGTATCAGGAGCGCGCGCTCGACGCGTGGCACGAAGCCGACGACCGGGGCGTCCTCGAACTCCCGACCGGCGCGGGGAAGACGGTCGTCGCCATCGGGGCGATGGTCGAACTCGGCGTCCCGACGCTGGTCGTGGTGCCGACGGTGGACCTGCTCGACCAGTGGCAGCGGGAACTGGAAACCGAGTTCGACGTGCCGGTCGGTCGGTTCGGTGGCGGCGAGCAACGCCAGGAACTCCTGACGGTGTCGACGTACGATTCCGCTTACCTGAAGGCGGAGAACGTCGGCGACGACTTCGGCCTCGTCGTGTTCGACGAGGCTCACCACCTCGGCGGCGAAGGCTATCGCGACGTGGCTCGCCTGCTCGCTGCCCCGGCCAGACTGGGCCTCACGGCGACGTTCGAGCGCCCTGACGACGCCCACGAGGTGGTCGCCGACCTCGTTGGACCGAAGGTGTACGACCTCGCAATCGAGGACCTAGCCGGCGACCACCTCGCGCCGTACGACATTCGGCGCGTCGAAGTCGAGCTCACCCCGGCGGAACGCGAGCGCTACGAGGAACAGCAGGAGACCTTCGTCAACTACCTCCGGGATTCGGGCATGACGTTCACCAGCGGGAGCGACTACCAGAAGCTGGTCAAACGCTCCGGGTCGGACCCCCGGGCTCGCGAGGCGCTGCTGGCGAAGCAGGAAGCTCGCGAGATCATGATGAACGCGGACAACAAGGTCGCGGAGCTGGCCTCGATCCTCGACCGCCACGCCGACGACCGAGTAATCATTTTCACCGCGCACACGGACCTCGTCTATCGGCTCTCCGAACGATTCCTGATCCCGGCGATCACGAGCGAAACCGGAGCGAAGGAGCGGCGGGAGATCCTCAGCCGGTTCCGCGACGGGACCTACAGTCGTGTGGTCTCCGCGAACGTTCTCGACGAGGGCGTCGACGTGCCGGACGCGAACGTGGCGGTGCTGCTCTCCGGCTCCGGCAGCGAGCGCGAGTTCACGCAGCGCCTCGGCCGGATCCTCCGACCCAAAGACGACGGTGGTCGTGCGACACTGTACGAACTCGTGAGCAACGAAACCGCGGAGGAACGCGTCGCGAGTCGGCGTCGCTAACAGGGCATGGAGGCTGGAATACCACGTTCCGCTCCCATCATGAGGACTTCACGTTGACCGAGAGGTTGCCGTCCGACGCGAACGCGTCGTAGTTGAGGTCGGTTCGGATCGTCACCTCGACCGTCTCGTCGGGGCCGACCGTGACGTCCTTCGTGGCCTCGACGGTTCGTCCCGAGCCGGACGCGACCGCGACGACCGTCCCACTCAGTTCCGTGTCCGCGTCGTTGCCGACGACGGCCTCGACGACGAGCTTTCCGTTCTCGTCCTTCGAGAAATCCCATTTCAGGATGAAGAGCCCCGGCGTGTCCTCGTCCCCGTCTCCGGACTCCGTCTGCGGCTCGCTTCGCGCGTCGTCCGCGCCTGGCGGGGTGCGGGGGCCCGACGGTGCGTACTCGGAGGCACAGCCGGCGCTGACCGCCATGGCCACGCTCGCGAGCAGCGCACGTCGTCGCATACCCATCCCTTCCCGCGAACCTACAAATGCGTTGTCCTCGCGGCTCCGTCGCCTTTTACCGGAGCGACCGTCTAAGGCTGCCCGTGCTGCGCAAGGACCACCTCCGCGTGTCCCGTGCCGGCGGCGGCTACCATCCCGAATTCGTCGACGAGGACGCGGAGCCACTCGTCACGCGCGTCCTCGACGTGTTCCGAGACCACGTCGGCGAGCGCCGCGGCGATCTGGACGACGCCATCGCGGCCGTCGAAGCCGACGTCGACGACTTCAAGCTCGTCAGGGGCCTGGCCGCACTTCTCGAACGCGAGGCGTCCTTCGAGGCGGACGCAACCATTCCGCCCGCTCGCGCCCGGCGCGTCGCGTTCGAGGCTGCGGAGGCAGTCGGGGTCGCCTCGTCGACGGATCGCGAGCAAGCGATGGAACGCGCCGCCGACGGGCTGGGCGTTACCCCCCGTGCAGTCGACGACTCGCTGTACGCCGACCGGGACGAGAACCAGGTCCTGACCGAGTTCGACCCGCGCTGGGAGTCGCCGGAGCTCCTCGTCGAGCGGTACAACCTCTCGCTCGCCCAGACCGCGCTCTTCGACGCGACGGAACTCCGCGTCCGTTCGGCTGACCCGAAACGGCTGGTCTCGGCCGTCAAGCGGCTGGGGCTCATGTACGAGATCCGGACGACCGACCTGGGGCGTGAGGTCGTCGTCACGGGACCTGACGGGCTCTTCCGGCGAACGCGACGGTACGGGACGGCCTTCGCCCGGCTGCTCCGCACCGTCGCGGAAGCGCCGGACTGGCGGATCGAGGCGATGATCGACGACCGCGGCACCGAGCGCACCATGACGCTCACCGACGGTGACGTGACGGTCCCCGGCGTGGAGCCCCTCGCGGAGCCGAGCTTCGACAGCGGCGTCGAGGCCGACTTCGCGGGGCGCTTCCGGGCGCTCGACCTCGACTGGACGCTGGTGCGCGAGCCGGAGCCGCTGGAAACGGGATCGAGCGTGATGATCCCCGACTTCGCGTTCGACTACGACCACGCCGACTTCCGGGTGTTCTTCGAGGTAATGGGCTTCTGGACGCCGGAGTACGTCGAGAAGAAGCTCGGCCAGCTCGCGGCCGTCGAGGACGTGGAGCTGGTCGTCGCCGTCGACGAGAGCCTGGGGGTTGGCGAGGAGATCGCTGCCCGCGACCATCGCGTGGTCACCTACTCGGGGACTGTCCCCATCAAGGGCGTCGTCGAGGTCCTCCGGGAGTACGAAGCCGACCTCGTCGCCGACGCGTCGGCCGAGCTTCCGGAGACGATCGCCCCCGATGCCGCCGTTACCACGCTGGAGACCGTCGCCTCCGAGCAGGGTGTCGCGGTCGAGGCGATAGCGGACCGCTCGTTCCCCGACCACGAGCGGGTCGGCCGGACGCTCGTTCGCCCGGCTGTGCTGGAGGAGGTAGAGGAGGCGATAAGCCCCGGTGACGCACTGGCCGACGTGGAAGCACTCCTCGACGAGTACGAAATCGAGGATTCGAGCGCCCTGCTCTCGGAACTCGGCTACCGCGTCGAGTGGGAGGGACTGGGTGGCGGGACGGTGCGGGCGAAGGACCCCTCCTGAACTTTTTCACCGATTCCGCGCCATCCGGCGTATGCCCTGACCGATCGCCGCGCGGCGGGCTACGGGTGCGCGACGCGTCGCCGCGCAGCAGGAAGCGTCGCCTGTTCGCCATAATCGCGAGCCACAGCTCGATGTTGCTCCTCCAGCTCCCGGCTTCCCTCGGCCCGCGTTATTCCAGTTCGCCCAGCTCCTCGCGGCTGCCCTTCGGAATCCGGGACCGAAGCTCGCCGTGGAGGTAGAGCCCGACGCCGATCGGTTCGAGGTCGCCGGCGATCTCGTGGGCCGCGATGAGGTAGCCCCAGTCGCCGTCCCAGCGCGGCAGCTCCTGGTCCTCGCCCGCAGCGAAGGTCGTCGCTTCCGCGGGGTCGAGGACGACGACGTTGCTGGTTGCGTGGCGGCCGAACCTGGCCGCCCCTCGCGTCGTCGGCTTCCAGTGCTCCTGTCGCGTCCGCAGGATCGTCATGCCGACCGCCTCGATGTGGGCCGGGTCCGATGCCTCACCGTTGTAGATCCAGATCTTCCCGGCACCCTTCTCCCAGAAGCTGTAACCGTCGAAGACGTCCGGGTCGACGCCGAAGCGGGTCTCCCACCAGTCGACGACCTCTTCCCGGGAGGCGCGACCAGGGACGATCCGGTCGTCGGACGTCGCCGGCAGCCGGTCGAAGCGCTGGCCGTCGTTCGTCGGCCGGTCGTCACCTGCCGCGTCGCCGCCAGACGCTGGCTCGTCGCTCATGCGGACACCTCCCCGCCGACGCGGAGCTTCGCACAGAAGAAGCCACCCGTGTCGTTGTGGTGGGGATACACGCGGTGGGCCTTCCTCACGCTCTCGTCGAAGGACTCGTCTTCCCACTCGGTCACTCCGGGGCGTGTCTCCAGCGGCAGGTCGAACTCGACCAGCTCGCAGTCCTCGACGTCGAGGGCGTGGTCGAGGACCGCCTCGTTCTCCTCCGGCGCGAAGGTACACGTCGAGTAGACGACGGTCCCGCCGGCCTTCGTCGCCTGCACTGCGCGGGTGAGGATGCTCTTCTGGATGCCGGCGATCTGCTCGACGTGGCCGAGGGTCCACTCGTCGAGGACGTCCGGGTTCTTCCGGCACGTCCCCTCACACGAGCAGGGAACGTCGACCAGCGACCGGTCGAACTCGTCGAACGCGAGTGGCTTCAGCGAGAAGTTACGCGCGTCCTGGTTCGTCACGGCGGTATTCGTGATCCCGAGCCGCTCGCTGTTGTGCCGCAGGGCGGAGAGCCGGCCCAGATTGCTGTCGTTGGCGACGATCGTGCCCTCGTCGTCCATCGCGTCGGCCAGCTGTGTCGTCTTGCTGCCGGGCGCCGCACAGGCGTCCCAGACCCGCTCGCCCGGCTCCGGGTCGAGCGCGAGTCCGGGGAGGACGGACACCTCCTCCTGCCCGTGTAGCCACCCGTGGAAGTACGGCCAGTTCGTTCCGGGGCTCCGGTCCGGAAGCCGGAACAGCTCGTCGTGCCAGTCCACGGGTTCGAACGTGACGCCCTCGGTCTCGAGGGCGTCGGTGACGCGGTCACGCGTTGCCTTGATGCCGTTCACGCGAACGACTGACGGGAGCGACCGGTCGCAGGCCGCGAGGAAGGCGTCGGGGTCGTCCACGAGCGGCAGGTACCGCTCTAACGGGTTCATACGTCACCTTCAGCGGCAGCGGCTTTGTCGGTTTCGGAGGAACGTCGGCGAGCAGTGCGTTACCGGCAGTCTCACTCCCGGTCGGTAGCCTCGAGCTCGTCGAGGATCGGCCGGTACTTTAGCTGAACTTCGTCCCACTCGCGGTCCGGGTCCGAATCGGCGACGATACCGACCCCGGCGAACAACGTCGCCTGCCTGGGTTCCACGACCGCGGAGCGCAACGCGACCGCGAAGGTCCCGTTGCCGGCGGCGTCTATCCAGCCGACCGGCGCGGCGTACCAGCCACGGTCGAACGGTTCCGTCTCTCGGATCGTATCCAGGGCTGCATCGGGCGGCAGTCCGCCGACGGCAGGGGTCGGGTGGAGTGCCTCGACCAGTTCGAGAACGTGCTGGTCGCTCGCGAGTTCGGCCGTCATCGGCGTGTGGAGATGCTGGACGGTCGCCAGCCGCTTGATCTGCCGCTCACCGGTCGAGATCGAGGCCGTGAACGGGGATAGCTGGTCCCGGATCGCGTCGACGACGAGTTCGTGTTCGTGGACGTTCTTCTCGTCGGCCAGCAACTCGTCCGCAAGCCACTCGTCTTCGGCCGGCGTCTCGCCGCGGCCGGTCGTTCCCGCGAGCGCCGCCGTCTCGACGGTTCGCCCCTGCAGGGAGACGAGGGTTTCCGGCGTCGCTCCCAGGAACGACTGCTCACCGGTCGCGGGCTCCGTGAGAAACAGGTGACACTCCGGGTATCGCTCGTCGAGCCGTTCGAGCGTCGCCGACCGCGAGAGGTCGCCAGCCAGGTCCGCGCGCAACGCCTGCGCGAGGACGACCTTGCGAAGCCGACCGGCTTCGATGTGGTCGACCGCGGAGTCGACGCTCCGCCGCCATTCCTCCAGTGTCGTCGTCCGATGCTTCTTGGCGATGCCGGGGCGAGGCGGTCGGGGGTCCGAGGCGGTCGCGTCGCCGACGTCGGTAGCGACCGTCGCGAGTCGCGTCTCGACGTCCTCGACGTCCATCTCCTGGCCGACGGCGTTCACCGTTACCCAGGTGCCATTGTCCGCGTAAGTCACCTGCACACGGGGGAGGACGAACCTCGCGCCCGGGAACTCCGTCCAGGGCTCGTCGTCGGCGCCCGCGGCGTGGAACGCGAACCCGCCGAAGAGCCGCGGACAGGCCGCCTCGGTTCCGGCGTGAACGTCCCCGGAGTCGAACAGCGAGTCCGCAGCTTTCCGGATCGATTCGAATCGATCGTCGCCCGAAGCGCGTAGCGTCGCCGCCGCTCCGCCGCCGACCACTGTGGCTTCCTCCGTCGCGCCCCAGACGGTCTTCGGGGACGGAAGCAGGTCGAAGGCAGCCCGAAAGTCCGGCGTCTCGACCCGCCGCGCCCGACTGACGAGCGTGGGCTTGTCCGTGCTACGCGGCGTTTTCATTAAAAAAGGCTCCGGGCCCTGGGCCCTTTACGCTAACTATCGAATTAGCTGTACCGCTCCTCGTTCCACGGATTGGCCGTGTTCGAGTAACCACGCTTCTCCCAGTAGCCGCGCTCGCGCTCCGTGAGGAACTCAACGCCAGTCACCCACTTCGCCCCCTTGTACGCGTACTTGTGTGGGGTGACGACCCGGAGCGGGCCACCGTGGTCAGCCGGGAGGTCGGCGTCGCCGAAGCCGTACACGAACATGACCTCCTCGCGATTGCAGTCCTCGAACGGGAGGTTCGTCGTGTAGCCGTCGAGTGCGTGGAACATGACCTCCTCCACGTCGTCCTCGACGCCGGCGCGATCGACGATCTCGGGGAAGGTGACGCCCGTGAACTCGCAGTCGAACTTGCTCCAGCCGGTGACACAGTGGAAATCCTGGATCTGCGTCACCGAGGGGAGGTCGCGGAACTCCTCGTAGTCGTAGCTGAGCTCGTTCTCGACGGCCCCCCACACCTCGAACTCCCAGTCCTCCCGGTTACAGGAGGGGGTCCCGCTCTTCGAGAGCACGGGGAACCGCTCCGTCTTTCGTTGCCCGGCCGGGAGTCGGTCCTCGCCGAACTCCCGGTAGAGGTCGGTGACGTCCTGAGCCATACACACAGTTCCACCTCTACCCACGTATGGATATCGACTCCGAGTAGTGACAGATGCGGGCGAGTTCGGATTTGACGAACCAATATTCATGCAGCTCAAAACTGAGTTCGTAACGGCGGGAGCGAACTTTTCTCAAGCTTGAATGATTGCCGCTATCTTTAAATACACCCTCTCGTTATGCTCCAATAGAGAATGCCGAAAGTAGAGATCACCGTCCCCGAACACTTGGAGATGCAGATCGCCCAGATGGTCGAAAAGGGAGAATTCCTGAACCGCGAGGAGGCGATCGAGGACCTGCTGTCGACGGGCATGAAGGCGTACAAGACGAGCGGACCGAAAGACGAAGAGGAGGGCCCCGAGTTCGAAGAGGAGAGCATGATGGGCCACGAGGACGAGTACGTCTTCTGACCGGTCGATTTTCACAGGATCTCGCTACACGTGAGCGACTTCGTTCGCGGTCTGAGCGGTAGCAACGGCGTCTCTGTGCCGTGTGTGAGATGATTCCCCAATAACCCTTAAACGTCCCACGACCCTACCCATATTCATGCACAAGGACGAACTGCTCGAGCTTCACGATGAAATGGTGACGATCATGGAACACTTCCGTGAGCGCGAGGACGTCGACTCCGAGCTCTTCGATCCCTACGAGGAGCTCGACGTGGACCCCTCCCACGTTCACAAGTCGAAGAGCGAACACAAACACGCCGTGTTCGTGCTCGGGAACGCGCTCGCGACCGCGATGAGCGAGGACGAGTTCTCCGACGCCGGCCGCGTCGGCAAGCGAATGAAGGAACTCGCCGAGGACGCCGAAAGCCGGATCTAATTTCTGGAATCGCAGATCGATCGCGACGCCTGCTCCCTGACCCCGTGAGCTCTGCTTAGCCGCTGCTGACGTCCCCTGCAGCCACTTCTGTTTCCGGACCCGGATGTCGGGCACGAACAGCGATTTATTCCTGCGGCGGTTGGGGGGTAGTATACCCATGCCTAGCCGCCGAACCGTCATCGCAACGGCCGGATCGCTCGCAGTGACCTCGCTCGCAGGGTGTGTCGACGCCGTGCTGGGCGACGGCATCGAGGCCAAGGCTGAGCCGGCGGCGGTGGCGGAGCAAACCGCCGCGGCGGCGAAGTTCGAACGCGCGAGCATCGACTCGACGGTTATCGAGCGCCAGGTCGAGGTCGCGGGGAGCTCACGCCACTTCCGGGCGACGACGTGGATCACGATGTACGACAAGGTCGTCGAGGACGACTCGCTGGTCAAGGAAGCCTCGAAGTTCGTCGCCGTGTCGACGCCGGGCAAGTCGATCGCGGGCCAGCAACTCAACCCGCTGGTTCATCTGAATAACCGCGAGCTGCTCGAACGCTTTTCGGGTCGACTCGGCGGCGGCCAACTTGAGGACGTCAAGCACCAGGAAGACGTCACCATCGACAAGTGGGGAACGGAGATGACGGTCAGTTCCTACGACGCGACCTTCCGTCGGGGCGGAAGCGCGGTCGAGGTGACGCTGTACGTCGGCAAGGTCGCCCACGAGAGCGACGTGATCCTCCCGATCGGGATTCACCACCGGCAGGTCGACGAGGCGGAGAACATCTACGACATGATCCGCGGTCTCGAACATCCGGTGGAGGCGAAAACGACCGGTAGTCAGTAGCAGATGGCCATTCTCGGTCAGTAGGGGACGGCTGTTCGCAGTCAGTAGCGGATGGCCATCCACGGTCGGAGACCCTCGTGATATCGTTGCGTCCGATCCACGGTTTCATTAATCACGGGCCGGACCTGCCCGTATGGTCCCGGAGTGGCTGCCGATCCATCGGCTCGCCGTCCTTTTCGCGTTTCTCGTCGCGTTCGGCATCGTCTACGCCGTCGACCGCCCGCGTGGCACCTGGGGGCGCCGGCTCCGGTCGCGGCTTCTGTTCGGCGTCCCCTGGGGAACGCTGCTCGCAATGGCGTTCGTCGTCGCCGTCTACCTCTTCGCACAGGGTGGTCTCGAGCACCGTTACCGACCGGTCGTCATCCCGTTTCGTGCGTGGTCGTACCTCTACCCCGAGGGCATGTTGCTCGCGGGGTTCTCCCACGCGAGCTTCGGTCACCTCACGGGGAACCTGATCGGGACGCTCGTCGCCGGTTCCCTTGCCGAGTACGCATTCGGCCATTTCCCCCGAGAGCGGGGGTCGGCGGCGTTCGCCTCGCTGCGGTCGAACCCATATGTCCGCGCGCTCGTGTTCGCGCCCGCGGCGATCCTTATCACTGGAGTGCTGACGGCGCTGTTCGCGCTCGGCCCCGTCATCGGCTTCTCCGGGGTCGTCTTCGCGCTCTGGGGGTTCGCCCTGGTCCACTACCCGCTCGGCGCCATCGTGGCGCTCGCGGGCTCGCGGCTCGTCGGGCTCCTCTGGAGCGTCTGGCGAAACCCCATCGTGACCGGCTCGGCCGGCCCCTCGTACGGAGGACCCTGGTGGGCCGGTATCGCCGTGCAGGGGCACGCTATCGGGCTGTTTATCGGCGCCATCGTCGGGCTGTCCGTGCTCGAGCGGCGCGGAGAGCGCCCGAGCGCACTTCGGCTGTTCGCCGGCGGGCTTCTCTTCTCGGTCTCGCAGGCGCTCTGGGCGGTGTACTGGTACCTCGGGAGCGAGCGATACGTGCTGTATCGCGGTATCGGGACGGCGCTCGTCGTGTTGCTCGCGGCGGTGATCGCGGCCGCCGGCGCGGCGAAAGCGAAACCGTTCGTCGAGGAGTGGGCGGTTCCGGACCCGCAGACATTCTCGGAGTCTATCCGGTCCGCCACGCCGCGAACGGTCGCGTTCGTGGCGCTACTGCTCGCGTTCGGGGCCATCGCCGGGCCGGCCGTGCCGGTCAACATGATGACGACGGCCGACGACCCGGTCCCGGGCCAGTCGATGAGCGTCGACGGTTACGAGGTGACGTACGCCGAGAACGTTCCCAACGGGATGGTGTCCGTCGTCGACGTCGAAGCCTTCGGGCAGTCGACGACGGTCAACACCTCCGGCGTGATCGTCTACAACGACGAGCGGCACATCTGGCTGAACGCGATATCGAAGGGCCAGCTCGCGTTCACTGGCACGAGTCGCGTCGAGCTCGGCGGAATCGGCTGGCGGGTGACGGTCACCGCGAAACGAACCGGCTGGCGCGCGGTCGGCGGCGACCCGACCTACCGGATCGTTCTGTCACACGAAGACAGGAACGTCACGTCGTTCGTCTCCGCCCCGAGCACTGCGGAGGCGACGATCGACGGGAGAAACGTCTCGATCGCCGCCGTCGAGGACGGCTTCCAGATCCGCGTTACCCAGAACGGCACCGCGGACGCGGCGACGGCACCGCTGCCGGCGACGAACGAGAGCGTGCAGGTCGGCGGCATCACCTTCGAGCGCGTCGACAAGAAGCTCTTCGCGGTCCGTGGGGACACGCGCGTCCGAATCGCGAACGCAGAAACGTATCAGTAAGGGACCGGGGCGTTAGCGTGCGCGCCTACGTTTCCAAACGTCTCAGGTCCTTTACCGAGCGTCTCAGGTCCACTCGATACGGAATACTTCGACGTCGATCTCAGTTTTGCGCTCTGTGTGGTGATCGAACTGGTGCTCCATTTCGAAGTCGGCGGCGAAGGCGTGGGTCACCTCGCCCCCGTTGTCGGCGGCGAACGACTCGACGAACTCCTGGCTCCCGCTGTTGTGGACGGAGTAGGATACGTCGGCGAGGTCGGCCGCGGTGGAGAGAAACTTGCGGTCGGCGTGCCGCTGTCCGGTCTGGGCACCGAACGGCGGATTCATGACGACGGTTACCGGTTCGGCGATGTCGAGTGGCGGTGTCGTCGCGTCGCCATGGATCCAGTGGACCGGCGCGGTGGCCCCGACGCGGCGTCGGTTCCTCTTGGCGGTCGCGAGCGCGTTGGCGTCGAGTTCGACGCCGACGACGCGGGCCGGGCCGCGAAGCGCGGCGGCGAGGCCGAGCATTCCGGTACCGGTGCCCAGATCGACGACGGTTTGGGCTTCGATATCTCCCTGCAGGTCGGCGAGGTGAACGACGTGGGCAGCGAGTCCTGGTGGGGTCGGATACTGTTCGAGCGATGCGTGTGGCTCCTCGAACCCAGCGACGACGCCGAGGCGAGTCTCGAGCGCCTGTCTGGTCGCCATCTCAGGCGGAGAGTTCGAGGTCCGCGTCGCCGGCGACCGAGAGTGCGACGCCCTCTCGGGAGGCACGCTCCGCGAGGGCCGCGAGCGCGGGCTCGACCTTGGCGGGCTCGGCGACTTCGTCGACCGTGATCTCGATCCGGCCAGCGCCGAGGAACGCGGCAGCGCGGACGTGCGAGCGGAGGCGGTCGGCCTCCTCCTGGGTCTTCAGGGAGCAGTCCTCGGCAAAGCAGGCGTCGACCGCGAGCGTCGCGGGCTGGAGGCCCTGCTCGGAGAGGTCGCGCTTGAGGTCACGGAGATATTCGGGGGCGGTCGATTCGAGGTCTGTTCCGTCGACGATGACGGAGTCAACGTCTGCTGGTCGACAACCGGAAATCGTTCGGGTCGTGGCGGCGGACTCGCTGGTACTCATACCAGCACATATGCGATGGTAATACAAAAGCCTTTGTGAATGTCCAAGGATAATATTTGAGGGAGTATCCGGAATCCGCTTCGTGCGTGAAATGAACACATTCGTGTGAAATGTCGACATGCTGTCACAAAGTCTTAAATAAACTTGTGACCACAAATCTTATAATGGAACGTCCGACTCGCCAGCGCCAGACGGAGGAAACGACTGAGCAGGAATCGGACGAAACCCTCACCTGCCCGGAGTGTGATTCCTCGGAGATCGTCACGGATACCGACCACGAGCGAATCTGTGACGACTGCGGTCTCGTGCTGGACGGCCAGCAGATCGACAGGGGCCCGGAGTGGCGCGCGTTCAACCACTCCGAGCGGCAGTCGAAGTCCCGCGTCGGCGCCCCCGTGACGAAGACGATGCACGACAAAGGGTTGACGACGACGATCGACTGGAAGGACAAGGACGCCTACGGACGGTCGATCTCTTCCAAGAAGCGCTCCCAGATGCACCGGCTCCGAAAGTGGCAGGAGCGCATCCGGACCAAGGACGCGGGCGAGCGCAACCTCCAGTTCGCGCT
>JBDGPU010000118.1:0-31147 GCA_042219525.1 Halopenitus sp. | reverse complement strand
CTCGACAAACTCTCTGTTCCTAAAGTGAGCAATTACTTCTAGTTCTTACTATAGCACCGCAATCCCGGCGAGCGAACGCAGTGAGCGAGCCGGGTGAGGAGCGCAGCGAGCAGCGCGACCGCCTCAGCGGCTGGGGCTTTCTGGGTGTGCTGAGTGGTGTCGCTGGCGACGATAACCATCCAAACCACGCAGAAAACGACCGCCTCAGCGGCTGGGGGTTTATGGGCATGCCGAGTGGTGCTGACGGTAACCAATCCTTCAGTACGCATATAAAAAGAAAATCCGCCGGCAAGAACACGATTGCGCTATTCGAAGTCGGCTTCGCGGTCTTCGACGAACGCTTCCATGCCCTCGCGCTGGTCGTGAGTGCCGAAGAGCCCGGACCAGGCGCGGCGCTCGAACGCGAGGCCGGCCTGCTGGGGTTCCTCGTGGACGATGTTCAACGCTTCCTTGGCAGTGCTCAGCGCGAAGCGCGGCTTCGCAGCCAGCTCGGCGGCCAGCTCCGCGACGTGGTCGTCGATCTGGTCGTGGGCGACGACCTCGCCGACGAGGCCGATCTCGTTGGCGTCGGTCGCGTCGATGCGGTCGCCGAAGAAGATGAGTCGGCGGGCCGTCTCGTCGCCGACCAGCCGCGAGAGGCGCTGGGAGCCGCCCCAGCCCGGTACGATGCCCAGGTCGATCTCGGTCTGCCCGATGAGGGCGTTTTCGGAGGCGACCCGGAGGTCACAGGCAAGCGCGAGTTCACAGCCGCCGCCGAAGGCGTAGCCGTTGACGGCGGCAATGACCGGCGCCGGGAACTGCTCGAGCCGGTCCGCGACCTCGTGGCCGAGCTCCGCGTACGCCTGCGCTTCCGGCGTGGAAAGGTCCTTCATGTAGGAGATGTCCGCTCCGGCGATGAACGCTTCCTCGCCAGCGCCGGTGAGCACCAGGACGCGGGCGTCGGCTTCCTCGGCTTCGGTGAGGGCCTCGCGAATCGCCTCCAGCGTCGTCACGTTGAGCGAGTTGAGCTTCTCCGGTCGGTCGATGGTGAGCGTCGCCACGCCGTCCTCGTCGACGTCCAGTGAAATGGTTTCCCACGTCATGCTGTGACCGTTCGGCGGCATCACCAAAATCGTTCCCCAACGGAGCCGCGGGTCGGCGAGCGTCGACCGCTCCGTCGGCAAGCGTCGTCTGCTCCGTCGGCGAGCGTCGACCGCTCCGTCGGCAAGCGTCGTCTGCTCCGTCGGCGAGCGTCGGCCGCACCCTCGGCGAGCGTCGACCGTTCCGTCCACCAGGGTGCAGGCCGGCTCGCGGCCCGAACCTGGGATTCGGAACGCCCTTTAGGTGGGTTCGCCTACGAGACGGCATGGATCTGTCGGAGGAGGAACGAGAGCGACTAGCCGACGTCGTCCGCCTGCAGCCGACGAAGAACTCGGAGCTGCAGGACGCCTGGGACATGGAAAGCGGCAGCGAGGTCCATAGCTACCTCCAGTCGCACCTGAAGGATTACTACTTCCGCGACGACAACAGCCTCATCCGCGCGACGTCCGAGGCGGCCGACCTCGTCGACGTCGAGCCAGGCATCGAGAGCGGCGAGGGCGGCGAGGAGGGCGGCGTCCCCAGCGTCGTCCGCGTCCCCGAGCTGGAAGCGCAGGTGTTCGAGGTCGTCGCCGGCCCGGACGAACGCTCCGAGTCCGTCGTCAGCGTGCTCAACAAAGTACGCGACCGGTTCGACGCGGACCCGGAAGCCGAAGACGTTCGAAGCGCGCTCCAGAGTCTCCGTCGGAAGGGCGTCGTCGAGATCGAGTATCGGACCGTCCCGACGTTCCGGCTGGCCGTCGCCCGCGACGAGGTTGACGTTGAAGTGAGCGAGTAACTCGGCCTCGAACTGAGCGGGTAGGCCGCCCCGAACTGAGCGAGTAGCTGGTCGGGCGTCGCATTGTTTAAAAGAACCCGGGAGTCGGCGTCAGCTGCGGGCTTTTATTTACGATTCCACGTCTTCGGGCGAGACGCCCTTGCCGAACTCGGCGGGATCCTCCCAGTTGTCCCGGCCCGAAACGGTCATCTGCGGGAACGGGAAGGAGATGCCCTCCTCGTCGAACCGCTGTTTGACCGCCTTCACGTACTCGGCGCGCGTTTTCACGAAGTCGGCACGCGACGGGTTCTCGATCCAGATGCGGGACTGGAGGCCGACGTAGGAGTTGGCCAGTTCCGTCAGGCGAACCGACGGTGCAGGGTCACCGAGAATGTCGTCGTTCTTCTCCGCCTCCTCGATGATGACGTTCGTCGCCTGGTCGATGTCGTCGTCGTAGTCGATGCCGAAGACGATCTTCAGCCGGAGCTGGTCCTTGTCGACCGGGTTCTTCACCACGCCGCTGGTCAGCTCGTTGTTCGGTACGGTGAGCAGCTCGTTGTCGAATGTCCGCACGCGCGTCACACGCAGTGAGATGTCCTCGACGATGCCCGAGTAGTCACCCCACTCGATCCAGTCGCCGATACGGAACGGTTTGTCCGTGTAGATGAACACACCGGAGACGAAGTTCTTGATGATGTCCTGCATCGCGAACCCGATGGCGAGCGTGGCGGCAGCCGCGATGGTCGCGAGCGACTGCAGGAAGTTGCCGAACCCTGCCAGGCCGAAGCCGATGCTGACACCGGCGAACAGCACGATGAACGTCGCGAGTTTGTTCAGCGGCCGGCGTGCGTGTGCGTCGAGCCCCCGCTTGTCCAGCATGGAGTTGACGAGCGAGTTGAGGACCGCCTTGTTCAGCACGTAGAAGACGGCGACGACGAGCAGGAAGATGGCTCCCGAGACGACGATAGACGCGAGGCTCGCGCCGAGGAACGGCGCAAGCGCCTCTTCTGCCGGGGCGAACTGTGCAACTGGCGGTACGGACTCTCCGATTCCCGCCATCAGTGGAGTACCGCGGTGTTCCCTCGGGTTTCGACCAGCTCAGCGTCGACCATGTCGGCCAGCTCCTCGGCGAGCTCCTCCGTCGATGTGCCGGCGCGCGCCGAGCGGAGGAACTTCACTTTCACCAGCCGTCGATTGTCCAGCTGGTCGTCGAGTTCGTCGACGACCGACTCGATACCGCTCTTGCCAACCCAGACCGTCACGTCGACGTCGTGGGCCTCCTCTCGGAGTGTCTGATCGGTCATGAAAAGGTGAACACCCCCCGAGACATTGAAACTTGAGGTACGCGGCCGTCGCCAGCGCGTCAGGTGCTGGACGTCGCATCCGACCCCTCGTCGCCGGACTCCTCAAACGGGTAGCGATGTGTCGCGCCGCAGGAAAGACAGCGGACGACGACGTGACCGGACTGGGTCCGGACGCGGGCGGTGACGCCCGGGCGGAGATACACGTCACAGTCGTCGCACGTTTTACGCGCGAACTCGCGCGGGAGGCCGGTACGGTGCCGTTCGGCGATCCGCCGCGCGAGCTGCACGTACTCCCGGGACCGGTCCGGCTCTCCCTCGACGACGGCGTCGCGGGCGAGCGTCAGCAGCCGGTCGATTCGCTCCTCCGGGATTCCCATGCAGGTAGGCAGGCGCCGCGGGCCAAAGGTATTGCGAAGCGGGCGACGCGACTACCGGTCTGGGCCACCAATCGAAATAGCGGAGGAAGTCGGAAACGCGGAAGAGCGCGGAAATGCGGAAGCTCCTGGAAACGCGGACGCTGCCGGAATCTCAGTCTTCGAGCGCCTGTGCGATGCGCTGGAGCTGGCGTGTCGCATCGCGCACTTCGTCGCGGAGCTGGCGCACTTCACGGACGAGTTCCTCGTTGCCGACGCTCTCGCCGCCCTCTTCGCCGGGACGACCGCCGGGACCGCCGGGGCCACCGCCCATGCCGGGCGGGCCGCCACCGCCGCCGCCCATCATGCCGGACATCATCTGTGCGAACGGGTTGCCGCCGCCACCGCCGCCGCCCATGCCGGGCGGGCCGCCACCGCCGCCCATCATCTCTTCGGGGCTCGGGCGCTCGCCCTCGCCTTCTTCGCGTTCCTGTTCACGTCGCTCGCGGATCTCCTCGACCCGCTCGCGGAAGGACTTCTCTTCGCCGTCGGCTTCCTCGCCGTTCTCGCCGGAGTCGGCTTGTTCGTCGTCAGCCATACATCGCGGTAGTGCGCCACACCCGAAAAGGGTTGTTCCTCGTGACGAACGCCCGGCGCTGAGCGCCCGACGCCCACTGCGTGCAACCTATCAACGGGAAAACCCAGTCCACCCGCCAGCGTTCTTAAGGTCTCGCCGGGAGCAACGGCGGACATGTCCGATTGGGACGCGGAGTACGTGATCACGCACGTCAGGTACGTCGGCCACCACATCGAGAACGTTCGTCGGTGGCGAGTCGAGGACGGCGACCTCGCCGACCCCGTCGAGGTCTCCCGCGAGATCGTCGCGCAGGACCTGGAGCTCGGACTGGAGTACCGGACGGCGATCCAGGAGGACGACGAGTGGATCCCCGGCGACCAGGTGACCGCTTTCGACATTGACGGCGACCACTACCTGCGGACGAAAGCCGGCGACAACCCCGCGGACAATCTCGGTGGTCTCCCGGAGTTCTAAGCGGATGGGGTGGGGCCGTTGCCAGCGACGGTGATCGACCGCCCCGCTTGAACAGTAGTTGGAAACACGGTTTCTTTATTCAGAAATAGGCTGAAACAGCCGTTACAGCGAGACTGCGAATGTACCGCTGATATTTCTACCAGATTGCGTTTATGTTCATAGCGGCGTGCTGCATACAACGCGCGAATGCAGCACTGACCCAACGCCAGATTGGAATCGTTCGATGGGGATGACACGGAGGGGGATCCTTCCCTACAACATGTCTCGCAGAGAGTTCCCCAGCGGGGTGGAGTCAAGCAGCCGGACTGGCCGCAGGCTCCGCATCGCCAGTCGGGAACTCTTCGGACCGGAGGGCAGCACCGATGGCGAGATGCGTCAGTGCGAACCCACCGGCCACGATAATCTGGCCCTCCCGGGTGCCGCCGGTGGTTAGTGCAACTGCCATGTTGTAGATCATGACGATGACCGGTGTCAATATGGCGAGGGCGGTCGTTCTGGTGACGACATCGGTACGAAGACCGGCGACGCCGAATGCGAGGTATCCCAGGATTACCCCAAGGATGAACAGGAGACCCACGGGGCGGAGAAACGCGGGCGGAGTCACACCGAGGCTCTCCGCAAGAGTCATCGTCCCTACCGCGGATAAACCCACCATAGCAAGGACTACCACCCCGGCGCCAACACGGGTCAGCTTGGGACTTCGGGTGACCAATCTGGGGTACAGTCCGAGCAGCGCCACGAGTGCAACAAGGTGTCCGAGGAAGCCGAAGGGCATCTCGTGATGCAACGGGTAGTTCGTATTCGTGTACGCAATGAGGACGTGGACTCCTGTATGCACGACCATCAACCCCCCAGCGACGAGAACCAGCGTCGAAATCCGTTGTTCAAGCGACTGTAATCGAGTCATATCACACCCTTCCTCCGCTAGTGGCGTCTGTACGACCCATTTCCAGTACCGTTCGTCGACACGTGTTGCTTGGATTCATTGATTTACTCCAGATGTTGATTCTGTTCAGTGCGCAGTCGGTTCACTGACGGTTCGGGGAGAGCACCGAGTTGTTGCATCAATCCGAGCCCATCGGGAAGCGACCAGATCTCCGCGATGGATCCGTCGTGTATCCGGAAGAACCACACGTAGTCGATCTCGAACGACGCGCCAGTCGGCGCGAGGTCCATCAGGGACTTCGTGTGTGTCCCGATGACCGTGGCGCGAACAGCAACCTGCTCACCGGTCGCCACGACATCGTCTATCTCGACACCGACATCGGCGGCTGCGAGCACTCGCCAGCCTAACGTCATCATCGCATCTTGCCTCCGTCGCTCACCGAAAACGAGGTTGTGATCGACGGGGTCGTCGGTGAGGAAGGTATCGATGGCGTCAGTATCGCCACCGACGACGACGTCGGTGAGAAACCTGCGGACGAGTGCTGCGTTCTCCTGCGGTGTGGTTCTCATGGTACCTCCCCAGTCCGCCACTAGCCCTGACCCGTCTCAGGACTGTGGCAGGACACCATACCCAGAACGCGATGGACAATAAGGATTATTTGTATGACATTAAAGTTGGTACGATTATAGTACCATAGTAAAGTAGAAATCCTGACATGAGCCGTTCACTCCCAGATAACCCGCCTCACCCCCGCAGGCTCGTGATTACCATGTCACGTCAATAATGGACACCGTCTCGTCAAACGTCACCCGAAGCTCCTCATCATCAAGCGTGACCGTGACTTCGACTTGTGGTGGGTTCTCGGAGACCAGTTCCGTCTCGTGTTCCGGTTCGTGGTCCCCGACGTACGTGAGCCCATCGTACTCGTCCGCGTGCCACCGTGGCGACACCCCGTGCTCGTAGTAAAAGGCGATCACTGCCGGGTGGAATACGCATAGCACGTCGGGCGTTGTCCCGTGAAAATCTTTGCAGGCGCGACACTGGAACTGTGCCGTGTACTCCGGCACTCGTCCACAGGTCGAACAGACGCCCTCGGAATCGTGGTCCTCACAGATTTCGAGCGAGGCGTCGACAGGTCCGGAACACGCGCTGCAGAGTGCCGCGAACATCGTCCGCATGTGGCGGTAGGCAGCAATTTCGGCGGCAGCGAGCAACTCCTCGGCGGACCGATCCGTCAGGCCAGCCGGATCGAACTTCATCCCGTTCAGCCAGCCGTCGGGAAGGTCATCTCTGGTGGTCATGCCCTCACACTCAGTACACACCTGATAGACCGTCCCGTCCTCGTAGCTGACAGCTGTCGGGGCACCACAGAGGTAGCACGCCCGGTCGATCTCCGTCGATTCGAGACTCGTGTCCTGGACGCCCGAGCCTGCGATGACTGACCGAACGAGTTCGAGACCCGTCTTCCGGAGTTCGTACCGCTCGTCGTCAGGCCGCTTCCGGATGAACTGCCCTTCAAGCTTCTCGAGGTGGTAGCTGAAATTACCGGGATTGTCGTAGTCGATTCGCCCGTACAGCTCGGAGAACGACACGGAAGTATCCTCGGTTCCGGGTTCGTGTAACTCCCAGAGGGCGAGCAGGATTGCCAGCCGCGTCTCGTTTGCCAGGAGTGCGAACGCTTCGGTCGCGTGAGGCCCGGCGGCCCCAGCTGCCGATTCCAGAGGCGAATCCAACTCTGCGTCAGCCATAGCGGATGTTACTCACCCAACCTCATGAAGGTCAGCGATGTTCGGCCCCACCCGCCACGGGAGCAGGGGAGACCGGTTCTTCTCACCCCGGGGCTGACTCGAATGTGGAGTCGTCCCGGACAGTCGGCATAGATTTGACCCGGAGCGTGTATCCCGTCGCCAGCATCACGACCGGAATCGGACCGTAGATGGCCAGCGTGAGCCACCTGGGAAACGCGGAACCGTAGACGGACGTCGCAGCCAGACTCACGAACCACGGGAGGGCAAACGATAGCAACAGCGCCCCTACTAGACGAGAGGGGACGGCAACTCGCAGACTGGCGGTGCCGAACGAAACGAACGCGAGTGTCATGGTCACGGCGAGACTCAGGAAGGCGATTTCAGGCGGTGGACCGATAGTCACCCCCCACGCTGTGGTCAGGACACCGTTTCCGAGTATCCACCCGAGGAGTACGACGAGTGTCGTCACAGCGAGTGTTGTGAACAGGCCACCGATGGCCGCCATTCGAGGTGCTCGGTCGGCGATTAGAGGATACAACCCAATCAATCCGACGAGGGTGGTTATCAGTCCGGGCAGGATGACCAATGCAACCAGCCACGTGGGGAGGGGAACGCTCATGTACTGTTCGAAGACGATATGAGCAGGGGAAGCGAGTAACAATACTCCCGCTAAGAGGAACGCATCTCCGCTCCGGCGTTCGAGTGTTCTCCACACTCGCGTGCGAACAGTCTGCATACTCATTCGCTCACAACCAGTACGGATGAACGTTTCCCCGGGCTGCACCTGCGCTCGGTCCCCAGCATCGCTCCCTGAGCGTCGACGATACCTGGTAAAATCTACGGTGATAGGTTGACTGTCGTACCTGATAGGGGTGGCGTGTCTGGATAACTCACCCTCAAAATGCTGAACTCATCCTCTATATTCAGCAGGCGGTTCTTGACAGGGTATGGATAGTTATGCGATGGACGTGATATAGCGTTCGTCTGTACTGACCGATTCAGTAGACTCGGTTTCGTCACCAACACTGAATAAAGAAATTGTATTTCCAGCTACTGTGAACGACTCGGCCTACTCGTGACCGGACACCGGCACCGGCTCGTAGGGCTCTTCGAGGTACTCCACGTCGGAGTCGCTCAGGTCGATGTCGAGCGCCTCGACGGCGTCCTCCAGGTGGTCGACGCTGGTGGTGCCGACGATGGGTGCGTCGACCGAGTCCTTGTGGAACAGCCACGCGAGCGCGATCTGGGCCATCTCGACACCCTTCTCGGCGGCGAGCTCCTCCACGCGCTGGTTGATCGACCGGCCGCCGCCCTCGCGGTACGGGTGCTCGTACATGTGCTCTTCCGTCTGCCCGCGGAGCGTCGCATCGATCTTCTCGTCCGGGCGGGTGAGGTAGCCGCGGGCGAGGGGACTCCAGGGCATGACGCCGACGTTCTCCCTGTCGCAGAACGGGAGCATTTCACGCTCCTCCTCGCGATAAACGAGGTTGTAGTGGTTCTGCATCGTGACGAAACGCTCCAGTCCCAGGTCGTGGCTGGTGTGCAGCATGTCCTGGAACTGGTGGGTCCACATCGACGACGCGCCGATGTACCGGACCTTGTTGCGGCGAACGGCGTCGTCGAGCGCACGGAGCGTCGTCGCCGGCGGCGTGTCGTAATCGTAGCGGTGGATCTGGTACAGGTCGACGGTGTCCATGCCGAGCCGGTCGAGGCTCGCCTCGAGCTCCTGCTCGATGGCCTTCCGCGAGAGGCCGCCCGAGTTCGGGTTGTCCTCGTCCATCTGGAAGAAGCCCTTCGTCGCGACCACGGCCTCCTCGCGGTGGCCCTCCAGCGCCTCGCCGAGTACGCGCTCGGACTCGCCGTTCGAGTACATGTTGGCGGTGTCGAAGAAGTTGATCCCGAGGTCGAGCGCGCGCTCGACGAGCTCCTTCCCCGCTTCCTCTCCGAGGACCCACTCGCGCCACTCCGGGTCACCGAAGCTCATGCAGCCGAGGCAGATCTTCGAGACCTCCATGCCGGTGTCGCCGAGGGTGGTGTACTCCATGGGAAGGGTGTCGGTGCCGGGTGGCAAAAAGGTCCCTTCCGGGGCGAGTTGCCCGTGGGCCTCAGCGTCCCGCTCGGGCGCCTCTGTTGCCCTGAATCGCGTCGATTACCATCGCGGCGGCGACGACCGGCTCCTTCGGGACGTCGCTCCCGTCGTCGATCGTGATCTCGTACTTGTCCTTGATCGAGAGCTTGCCGCCGATGGTTCCCACGTGCCCGCCGTCGGCGTCGACGATCTCGTACTTATGCGGAATCAGCTCCCCGAACGGGAGGCTGTTCCGCGCCAGTGTCGTTAGTGCGCCACGGGAGCTAATCGTCGCGATAAGCGCCTCCGTCTTCGCGTCCCGGACGTGCCAGGTGTCCTTGAAAATGGAGTAGTCGTTGTCGAGCACGACGACGTCCTCCCCCGATACGGAGTCCGAGAGGACATAGTTGCCGGCAACGTCGATGATACCGCCGGCCTTCACCTCGAACACCTCGTTACCGTCGCCGTCGACGAACGGGAACTGCTCTTTCAGCTTGAGCAGCTTCTTTTTGCCCCGCAGGACGACGTCGCCGTCCCCGTCGTACGCGGCGTACTTGTTCCGAACGATCGACTGCACGACGGTGTACGTGTCGTCGTCGAGTGTGATCGCTTCGAACCCGTGTTCACTCATAAGTCAGGAACTCTCGGGCCCCTGCTTGAAACTTGCTTTTTTCTCAGTTATTCTGTGGAAATATCCTGAACCGTCGAAATCCGGTGTGTTCGTCGCTTTCGCTACAGATACGGAGCGTGACCCTATCAGTGGCAAACGATTATGGTATGTCATTCCATGGCTGCTACCATGGCGTCACCGCAGACCGTCGACTTCGAGTGGGACATCCCTGCCGGCTACAACCTCCCGGACGTGATCGAATCGCACGCAGACTCCTTCGGTGATCGCGTGGCGGTCCACTTCCGGGACGAAGAGGGAACGCGCGAATCACGAACGTACGCGGACCTACGTGACGACATGAACCGGTTCGCCAACGCGCTCGCGGCGCGTGGGATCGGCGAGGGCGACCGCGTGATGCACCTCTTCCCCCGGCATCCGGACGCCTTCGCGGTTCAGCTCGGGATCCTGAAGCGCGGCGCCCTGGTGGTGCCCTGCTCCGCGATGTTGCAGGCGAAGGACATGAAGTTCCGCGCGAATGACTGCGAGGCTACGGCGGCGGTCGTCCACGAGAGCCTCGTCGACATGGTCGACGACGTCCGGGACGGGACGCCGCTCGAGACGTTCGTCGCGCTGGACGGTGCCCCTGAGGGTTGGGAGTCGTTCGAGGCCCTGATCGAGGGCCAGCCCGCCGATCACGACGGGCCCGACCTCGCAGCCGAGGACCCGATGTCGATCAACTACACTTCGGGGACCACCGGAAAGCCGAAGCCGGTCCTGCACAAGCACCGCTGGATGCGCTGTTTCGAGCAGGTGAACGGCGAGTACTGGTGGGGGATCACGGCCGAGGACGACCTCTCCGACGAGCTGCTGTGGGCCACGACCGGCACGGGCTGGGCGAAGTGGTTCTGGAGTCCCGTCGGCGTCGGGCTCACCGCGGGCGCAACGCAGCTCATCTACGAGGCCGAGTTCGACCCAGACGACTTCCTCGCGGTGATGGAGGAGGAGGGTGTCACCCGACTCTGCGCGGTGCCGACGCAGTACCGGATGTTCACCCAGATCGACCTCGAGGCGTACGACCCGCCGCTCACCGAGGCCGTCTCCGCCGGCGAGCCCCTCAATCGCGAGCCCATTCAGGCCATCGAGGACGCCTTCGGCGTGACCCCGCGTGACGGCTACGGCCAGACCGAGACCGTCGCGGTCGTCACCAACCGCCCGAACATGGAGGTCCGGCCCGGCAGCATGGGCCTGCCCGCCCCGGGGATGGGGGCGACGATCATCGACGAGGACGGCGAGGAGGTCGGCGTCGACGAAATCGGGGAGATCGCCGTCCCCGTCGACTGCCCCGGCATCTTCGACGGCTACTTCGAGAAGCCCGACCTCGACGAGGAGACGTTCCGCGGCGACTACTACCGGACGGGTGACCTGGCCTCCCGCGACGAGGACGGCTTCTTCTACTTCGAGGGGCGCGCCGACGACATCATCATCTCCGCCGGCTACCGCATCGGCCCGTTCGAAGTGGAGGACGCGCTGGTCTCCCACGAGGCGGTCGCCTCGGCCGCTGCCGTTGCCAGCCCCCACGAGGAGCGCGGCGACGTCGTCAAGGCCTACGTCATCCTCGCGGAGGGGTACGAGGGCACCGACGAGCTCGCCGAGGAGCTTCAGGCGTTCATGAAGGAGCAGACGGCGCCGTACAAGTATCCCCGCCGCATCGAGTTCGTCGACGAGCTGCCGAAAACGTCCTCCGGGAAGATTCGCCGGATCGAGCTCCGGGAACGAGAGGAGCAGCGCTTCGGGAAGTAAGCCGACTGCGGAGGGGACAGCCGCCGAGACGACCGGGTCACTCGAACCACAACCCTCAATTTGCCGCCTCCCGTTCCCTCAGTCGTGCCGAAGTGTGATTACTGCGGGGAGACCTTCGATGACGACGACGCCCACGACGAGCACCTGCTCGCGACGCACCGCGACGAACTCGGCCGGATCGACCGCCGCCGCCTCGATCTCGATGGCAACGACGAGGACGGCGTCTCGGCGGGAATCGTCATGCTCGGCGCGGTCATGGCGCTCGCGCTGATCGCCGTCGGCGCCTCGATGTACCTGACGAGCAGCAGCGGTGGGGACGCAAACGGCCCAACCGCCGTCGGCAGCGTCCATTATCACGGAACCATCAACGCGACGATAGCGAATGAAACGGTCGACTTCTCACAGCCGAAATACCAGTACTCGAACACGGGCGAGGACGCGTTCCACTTCGAGGGCGGCGACGGGTCGCGCTGGCACGCGCACGCCAAGGGCGTCACGCTCGCCTACGCAATGGACAGCCTCGGTATCCAGGTTAACGCAACGAGCGTCACCTACGAGGGAACGACCTACACCGACGCCGACGCCAACACCACCGTCACGATTACCGTCAACGGCGAGCCGGTGACGCCGAGCGAGTACGTGCTCGAGAAGGGCGACGACGTCCGCATCGTCGTCAAGCAGTCCTGAGTTCGCCACTCATACTTATAAATAGCACTCCCCGACCCCGACGTATTTGGTCCCTCCCGCCGACGACGTGGTATGACCGTCTGGTTGCTCGGCGACCAACTGTATCCCGAGGCGGACGTCCTCAAATCCGCCGACCGCGTGCTGCTCGTCGAAGCCCACGAGGTCGGCGACCGGAAACCGTACCATCCACAGAAGCTAACGTACCTCTTCTCGGCAATGCGGCACGCCCGCGACGACCTCCACGACCGTGGCCACGAGGTCGTCTACGTCCAGGCCGACACGTTCGGCGAGGGCCTTGACGAGTACTTCGCGGCCGAGCCCGGTGACGACCTCGTGATGCAACGCCCGCCCAGCCACGGCGCTCCCGAACGCTTTCGGGACCTCGTCACCGCTTGCGGGGGGTCGCTCTCGTTCGTCCCAGACGAGCGGTTCGTCACGACCCCGGCCGAGTGGGACGACTGGGTCGGCGACGGAGACGGCGGCGCCGGCGACAGCAACGGCGCCGGCGACAGCAACGGCGACGGTGACAGCAACGGCGACGATGCCGGCGACGGCGACGACGCGACCCCCTCCTATCGCCAGGAGCACTGGTACCGCCACGTGCGCCGGAAAACCGGCGTCCTGCTGGACGACGGCGACCCCGTCGGCGGGGAGTGGAACTACGACGAGGAGAACCGGGAGACGCCGCCGGACGACTGGACCCCGCCGTCGCGCGCGACGTTCGAGCCGGACGGAATTACCCGACAGGTCACCGGTGAGGTCGCCGATCGGTATGGGGACCACTGGGGCGCCGAGGAGCCGCCGGGCGGGTTCGACTGGCCCGTGACGCGGGCGCAGGCGCTCGCCGCGCTAGACCACTTCGTCGAGCACCGGCTCGGCGCGTTCGGGCCGTATCAGGACGCCATGGTCGAGGGGGAGTGGGCGCTGTCGCATTCGCTGCTCTCGCCCGCGTTCAACCTCGGGCTGTTGCATCCGATGGAGGCCGTCGAGGCCGCGGAAGCCGCCTTCGGGGCGGGCGAGGCCCCGCTCAACAGCGTCGAGGGGTTCATCCGGCAGTTGATCGGTTGGCGGGAGTTCATGCGACACGCCTACCGCGAGGCGATGCCGGGCCTCGCCGAGGCGAACCAGCTCGGGCAGGAGCGTGATCTCCCGCCCGCTTACTGGGACGGCGACACCGACATGACCTGCCTCTCCGAGGCCGTCGGGCACGTGCACGAGCGCGGGTATGCTCACCACATCGAGCGCCTGATGGTGCTGTCGAACTTCGCGCTCGTCTACGGCGCCGATCCCCACGAGCTCAACGAGTGGTTCCATCTGGGCTTCCTCGACGCGTACCACTGGGTGACCACGCCGAACGTCGTCGGCATGGGGACGTTCGCGTCCGACGTCGTCTCCTCGAAGCCGTACGCCTCCTCCGGGAGCTACATCAACCGGATGAGCGACTACTGTTCGTCGTGCCCCTACGCGGTCTCCCGGACGACGGGCGAGGGCGCCTGCCCGTTCAACGCGCTCTACTGGGACTTCCTCGACGAGCACGAGGAGACGCTCCGCGGCACGGGACGGATGGGATTGATGTACTCACACCTCGACGACAAGGACGCGGTCGAACTCGCGGCGATCCGCGAGCGAGCGACCGAGGTCCGCGAGCAGGCCAGACGGGGGGAGCTCTGAGTCGATGCCGCACAGCGACGTCGAGGTCCGCGAGGCGACACTCGCGGACGCCGAGCGGTTGGCGGCAGTCTATCGGAGCGCGTACGCCGAAAACCGGGCCCTCGGGTTCCCCGCGAGCGCCGAGTCGGCGACCGCGGCGGAGGTGTCCGAGTGGATCGCGGCGAACACCGTCTTCGTCGCGGTCGTCGACGAAGGCGGTTCCGGCGCGTTCGACGGCAACGACAACAGCGACGAAGGCGGTTCCGGCGCGTTCGACGGCAACGACAACGGCGACGAAGGCGGTTCCGGCGCGTTCGACGGCAACGACAAAGGCGACGAAGGCGGTTCCGGCGCGTTCGACGGCGAGGATGGCGACGACGCCGGCGACGGCACCGTCGTCGGTGGGGTGCGCCTGACCGAGGTCGACGTCGATCACGGCAAGATCAGTCGGTTCGGCGTGCACGAGGACTGGAAGCGACGAGGGATCGGTACCACGCTGCTCGAGCACGCCGAAGGGGTCTGTCGCGAGCGCAAGTACGACTCCGTTCGACTGACAACGCCGGGAGAGCACCCGGTCCTCCCGGACTTCTACCGGTCTCGGGGCTACGAAATCGTCGGGGATTATCCCCTCGAGTATCGGAAGTACGACGAGATCGTGATGGCGAAACCACTCGGGGACGCGTCGCTTTCGGCGGACGAGACCCAATAAAAGGTGCCGGGTGGGCCTACAGGCGCGTCAGGTTCTTGGCGCGCGGGCCCTTGTCGGCCTGCTCGATCTCGAATTCAACTTCCTGTCCCTCCTCGAGGTCCGGGCCGCCGATGTCTTCCATGTGGAAGAAAACGTCCTCATCCGCTTCCTCGGTCTCGATAAAGCCGTAGCCTCCTGTGTCATTGAAGAAGGCAACCGTTCCTGTCGCCATCGCATTACCACAGACACCCAACGCGGAAATAAACGTTTGGGGAACAATTTACGGCCGCTGACGACTAATATACTGCGACGTTGGGTTCAGCCCTAAAGCTGAACTCGTGGGTTGGGTTTAGATTCCCAAGTGTATCCGCATCTGAGTTCTCGTTTTAAGGCACAACCGGCATCAATGAGGAGCTCGTAGAACACCCTAACATGAGTACCCAGCGTGCGCACCTCGAGACCGGGGGATGTCCTGTGCAACCTGTTCCGGGACGGTGCAGGAGGCGCTATCCGCCCTCGACGGGGTCGAGGGGGCCAGCGTCAACTTCGCCACCGACGAGGGGACCGTCACGTACGACCCGGAGGCGGTCTCTCTGGGTGAGATCTACGCGGCCATTGAGGACGCGGGCTACGAGCCGGTCGCCGAGTCCGCCTCCGTGACGGTGATGGGGATGACCTGCGCGACCTGCGCGGAGACGACCCCGCGTGCGGTCGCCGACGTCCCCGGCGTCATCGACGTCGACGTCAACGCGGCCAGCGAGGAGGCCCGGGTCGAGTACAACCCGATGGACGCCGACCTCGACGCCGTCTACGACGCCATCGAGGCCGCCGGCTACGAACCCGTGCGCGAGACGGCGGCGGAAACCGGCGCCCGGGAGAGCGCGGTCCAGGCCGAGCTCCGTCGCCAGCGACGGCTCGTCGTCGGCGGCGGGCTCCTGACGATCCCGTTCTGGATCCTGATGGGGAGCCTGGTCGGGCTCTACTCGGTTCCCGAAACCGTCGCCGGCGTCCGGAACGGCTGGTTCGAGTTCGCCATCGCGACGCTCATGATGGCGACGCTGGGCAAGGAGTTCCTCGTGAGCGCCGGCCGCGCGTTCCTCAATAGCCGCGACGTCAACATGGACACGCTCGTCGCGGTCGGCTCCTCGGCCGGCTACATCTACTCGACCGTCGTCCTGTTCGGGCTGCTCTCGGTCGGGAGCGGCCTCTACTTCGAGGCGGTCGCGTTCATCCTCTGGTTTATCACCGTCGGTAACTGGCTGGAGGCGCGCTCGAAGGCCACCGCCAGCGACGCCCTTCGCTCGCTGCTCGAACGCGAGGCCGAGGAGGCGACCCTCGTCGAGGACGGCGAGGAGCGAACCGTCCCGCTCTCCGAGGTCGAGGTCGGCGACGTGATGAAGGTCCGGCCGGGCGAGAAGGTCCCGACCGACGGCGTCGTCGTCGACGGCGAGTCCGCGGTCGACGAGTCGATGATAACCGGCGAGTCCGTGCCGGTCGAGAAGAAAGCCGGCGACGAGGTGGTCGGCTCGACGGTCAACGAGAACGGCGTCCTGCTCGTCGAGGCGACGAAGGTCGGTGAGGACACCGCCATCCAGCAGATCGTCGACCGCGTGCGCGAGGCGCAGGCCCGCCAGCCCGACATCCAGCGCCTCGTCGACAAGGTCTCGGGCGTCTTCGTCCCGATCGTCCTGCTCAACGCGACGGTCTGGGCGATCCTCTGGTTCCTCTTCCCCGAGCAGCTGACCGCGTTCGCGAACGCCCTCCCGCTCTGGGGGCCGGTCGGGGGCGGCCCAGTCGCCGCTGGGGTGCCCGTCCTGGAGTTCTCGATAATCGTCTTCGCCTCCGCGGTCCTCATCGCGTGCCCGTGCGCGCTCGGGCTCGCGACGCCCGCGGCGACGATGGTCGGCTCCACCATCGCCGCGACCTCCGGCATCCTGTTCAAAGGAGCCGACATCCTTGAGCGCGTTCGCGACGTCGACGTCGTCGTCTTCGATAAGACGGGGACGCTGACGCACGGCGAGATGGAGCTGACGGACGTGGTCGCTGTCGACGTCGACGAGCCAGCGGCGGCCGACGGAGGCTATCCGACCGAAGCGACCGAAGCGACCGAGGCGACCGAAGCCACCGAAGCCACTGACGGCGGCGTCGCCACCGCGCCGGACGCCGAGGGCCCCGAAGCAGGCTCCGAGCAGCCCGCGGCGACGGCGGAACTCGTCCTGCAGGCCGCCGCGAGCGCGGAGGGCGACAGCGAGCACCCGCTCGGCGAGGCTATCGTCACAGGGGCCGCGGAGCGCGACGTCGACGTCCTCGACACCTCGTCGTTCGAGAACGTCCCGGGTCACGGCGTGCGGGCGACGACCGAACTCGGCGAGGTCATCGTCGGGAACCGGAAGCTGCTCCGGGACGACGACGTCGACCCGGCCCCCGCCGCCGAGACGATGGAACGGCTCGAACGCGAGGGGAAAACCGCGATGCTCGTCGCCGTCAACGGCCGGCTCGTCGGCGTCGTCGCCTGCGCGGACACGGTTCGCGAGAGCGCGCGCGAAACCGTGCAGGCCTTCCAGGAGCGCGGCGTCGAGGTCCTCCTTCTTACCGGCGACAACGAGCGGACCGCCCGCGCGGTCGCCAATGAGGTCGGCATCGACCCCGATAACGTGCGCGCGGAGGTGCTCCCGGACGACAAGGCAGACGTCATCGACGAGATTCAGGCCGACGGCACGCGGGCGGTGATGGTCGGCGACGGCGTCAACGACGCGCCGGCGCTGACGACGGCCCACGTCGGCATCGCCATCGGCTCCGGCACCGACGTCGCCATCGAGTCCGCGGACGTGACGCTGATGCGGGACGACCCCGCGGACGCGCTGAAGGCGCTCCGGATCTCGGACGCGACCATCGCGAAGGTCCGCCAGAACCTGTTCTGGGCCCTCGCGTACAACGCGACGCTCATCCCGATCGCCTCACTCGGACTCTTAAATCCGGCGCTGGCGGGGCTGGCGATGTCGATGTCGTCGGTCTCGGTCGTCACGAACAGCCTCGCGTTCCGGCGCTGGGATCCGAACGAGGAGTACCATCCGGCCATCCTCCGGCCAGTCTACCGACTGTTCGACTGAGCCGGCCCGCTGGAGTCCTTTTAGTTCGCTGAGCCGTCGCCCACGACGAGCCGGCACTCCATCCCGTCGAACGTGATTCCGTTCGTGTCCTCGTTGACCGCGTAGCCCGCCTGCCGGATCCGCTCGCGAGCCGCAGTCAGCGCCTCGTCGTCCGGGACTCGGATCTCGAACCAGTCCAGTCCGCGGCCGCGCTGGGGCTCGGTTCTGTTGTTCCAGGTGTTGAGGCCGACGTGGTGGTGGTAGTCGCTGGCGGCCACGAACGCGGCGGACTCGTTCCACGTCTGGCGGACGCGCATCCCCACCCCGTCGACGAACAGCGACCTCGCCGCCGGCAGGTCGGTCACCTCGAGGTGGACGTGACCCACGGTCGTCTCCGCCGGGACCCCATCCGCGGCGGTCGCGTCGGCCCGGCTCGCGTGCGCCCGGAGGTCGGCCAGGTCCAGCGGCCGGCTGTCGATAGCGACCTTGCCGTTTTCCTCCTGCCACTCCGAGCGCGGCGCGTCGCAGTATATCTCGACGCCGTTGCCCTCGGGGTCGCGCAAATAGAGCGCCTCGCTGACGAGGTGGTCGGAGGCGCCCGTCAGGGTGGACTCCGCCTCGATCCGCTCGAGCGCGACCCCGAGCGCCTCGCGCGAGGAAACCAGAAACGCCGTGTGAAACAGTCCGGCCTCCGCGCGACCCCGTTCGGGCGCGTCGGGCGCCGCGGTCAACACCAGCAGCGGCTCATCGCCGGCCCCCAGCACGACCCGGTCGGGGGACTCGCGCAGGCGACTGAGCCCGACGACCGTCGCGTAGAACGTCGCCATCCGTTCGAGGTCCGCGACGCGTAGCGACACCCGACCGATCTCCGTCGCCCGCGGGATCCGGTCGGTCTCGTTCATATCATATCCAAAGCGACACGCTGCCTTGAGGTTACCCCTCACGGAGCGGCTGCAATGGTCATCAGCTGGGCCGCCTCGTCAGGCGCCCTCCTCGAACTGGTCGTATCGCGCTTCGAAGTTCGCGAGACAGGAGTCACAGCAGAAGTGGTAGCGAGTGCCGTCGATGCGGGCGGTTTCGCCCTCGCTGCCGACGGTGTTCCCGCACTCGACGCAGTCGATGGCGAGTTCCGCGTCGCCGAGCGAGGGCGTCCACTCGTGGCTGGCCAGCATCGTGACCTCGACGTCCTCGATGGCGCCCAGCCCGACCGTCTCCGCGAGGAAGGGACGAACCTCGCCCTCGACGGTGGTCGTGAACTGGATCGTCCCGTCGGCCGCGACGAACACGTGGTCTACACGGTCGGAGGCGACCAGGCCCTCTCGGCACTCCGCGACGGCGTCGACAGCGTCGGTGCTGACGGTTAGCGTGACGAGCGCCTGGATCCCCTCGGAGACGGTTTCGTCGTCGATCCGGACCGAGAACCCCTCGATGACGCCGATCTCTTCGAGCCGGTCGACGCGGTCGGAGACGGCCGGCGCCGAGAGGTCGACCTGGTCGGCGATGTCGCTGTAGGGCCGGCGAGCGTCCTCCAGGAGCAACCGCAGAATCTCGCGGTCCACGTCGTCGAGCGTTCGCATGGACGCCTGTTACGCGGCATCCGTTAAGTTGTCTCGGGTCGATAGCCGGATAGCGGAATCCGGCGATCAATCGTCGGCGGCGACGAGTGCATCGAGCCGGTCGCCGATCCACTCCATCTCGTCGTCGGTGACCGCGTGGCCCGCGTCGGGGTAAACGCGCTCGGAGACCTCCGCTCCCAGTTCGCCCAGTATCGCCGTCGTTTCGCGAATTGCGTCGATGCCGACGTGCGGGTCCCCCTCGTCGCAGCCGACGAGCGCGGGCGTGCCCGCGAGGGACCCGCGGTCATCTGTGCCGATTCCGACGCGAGAGTCGACTCCGCCATTGCCACCGCCATCGCCACCGCCACCGCCATTGCCACCGCCATCGCCACCGCCACCGCCATCGCCACCGCCATCACCGTCGTTGCCGGCGCCGGTTCCCGGTATCGCGCCGGAGAGCACCGCCAGGCCGCCGTATCGTCGCCGGTTCCGGATGGCGTACTCGGCGGCGACGCAGGCGCCCTGCGAGAACCCGACGAGGACGGTACGCTCTGGCGGAACTCCGGCGTCGCTCGCGCGGTCCAGCGCGTGCCGAACGCAGTCGACGGCCGAGGAGAGGTGCGGCTCGTTCGCGTCGATGGGCGCGTCGAACGCGCGTGGGTACCAGCTACCGTGGTGAGCCGCCGGCGCGAGGAACGTGACCCCGTGGCGGTAGAAGTCGCTGGCGACGCCGCGAACGAACCCCTCAGGCGTCGCCCCCCGGCCGTGGAGCAGGACGACCGCGGCCTCCGCCGCCATCGCCGGCGCGCCCGCGGTAACGAACCGCTCGCCCCCATGCGGTCCCGTAACGTCCCCCATCGTTCCCGCGCTCGGGTCAGTCGCTCCGTCGGCCCCCAGCGCGTCCTCAGTCATGGTCGATCTCGTATGGGAGTTCGAGGTCGGGGAGCTGGCTCTCGATCAGCTCGCGATCCGGTTCGAAGGTGTCCGGCAGGTACAGCGATTCGCCGAGTTCTGCGACCGACTCCACGCCGGCGAGCCCCGGTTCCGTGGTCGCCAGTTCGAAGAGGATCCCGCCGGGATCACGGGCGTACAGCGAGTGGAACAGGTGCCGGTCCTTCACGTCTGACACGTCGAAGCCGCGCTCGTCGAACTGTTCGCGCCAGGCCAACAGCGCGTCCTGGTCGGCCGCCCGGAGCGCGACGTGGTGGATCGTGCCCGGTCCCTCCCGTCCGAAGCCCTCGTCGCGGTCGACGACGTCGACGACGGTGTCGCCGGCGACTCCGGAATCGCCGCTCACTTCCTTCGCGTACCGAACGCGGTCGCCGGCGCCGTCGACGTGCTCGAACCCGAGTAGTTCCAGTGCGCTCGCTGTCGCGTAGGGATTCACCGGGAGCAGCGTCACGCCGCGGATCCGCCGGATTGCGGCGTGTTCGGGGACGAGTTCGGTCCTTGGCGTCGGCTCCGCCGCTGCGTCGGTCTCCGCTGCAGCCCCAGCCTCGGCCTCGGCGACCGCGACGAGTTCCAGCGGCGTGCCAGCTGGATCCGAGAACGTTAGCAGGTCCTCGCCGAACCGCGTCTCGCGCGTGGTCTCGACGCCGTGGTCGGCGAGCCGATCTGCCCAGAAGTCGAGCGAACCCGCCGGCACCGCGAACGCCGTCGCCGACGGCTGTGGCCGACCGAGTCGCCCAGGATCGCCGTGCGGGTCCGGAAATACGGTGAAGACGGTGCCGGGCGTGCCCCTCGCGTCCCCGAAGTAGAGGTGGTGCTGGAGCATGTCCTCGTAGTTCACGGTGCGCTTGACGAGCCGCAGGCCGAGCGTGCCGGCGTAGAAGTCGACCGCCTCCTGCGCGTCGCCGACCATCGCCGTGACGTGATGGATGCCAGCCGGTGGGCGCAGCTCCTCATCGGGCATCGCTATCGCCTCCTCCGACGGGACCTACGCGTCGCATATCTGCCCCTGGTGGGGCATCGGGTAAAAGAGCGCGGCCAACGGTCGAGGTCAGTAGGTGGTGGGCGCGGACGACAGTAGTGGCGGTCGCCGTCGCCGACGACGATCAGAGGTGCTCGACGATGGCCTCGGTCACAGCCGCCGTCGACGCGGCACCACCCAGGTCGGGTGTCCGCGGGCCATCCGCGAGGACGGATTCGACGGCGTCACGGACCTGCTGGCCCGCGGCGTCGTGGCCGAGGTATTCGAGCAGCATCGCGGCGGAGAGAACAGTGGCCGCGGGGTTCGCAACGCCCTCGCCGGCGATGTCCGGGGCGGTGCCGTGGACCGGCTCGAACAGCGCGTTCTCCGCGCCGACGTTGGCCGACGGGAGCAGGCCGAGGCCGCCGACGAGGCCGGCAGCGAGGTCCGAAAGCACGTCGCCGGCGAGGTTCGGCGTGACGACGACGCCGTACTGGCCCGGGTTCATCGGCAGCTTCGTCGCAAACGCGTCCATCAGCTCTTCGTCGGCCTCGACCCCGTGGTCGTCGGCGACGTCGTGGACCTCCTCGAGAAAGCGCCCGTCCGTCTCGCGCATCACGTTCGACTTGTGCACGACGGTGAAGCCGTCGCCGTTGTCAGGCCCGCGGCCCTCGGCGACGAACTCGCAGGCGAACGCGGCGAGCTGACGGGAGGCGGAGGAGGTGACGACGCGCGTGAGCGTCGAGAGGTCATCGCTCAGGCGGTCCTCGTGGCCCGCGTAGACGCCCTCGGTGTTCTCGCGGAGGAAGACGACGTCCGTCTCCGGGCGCACGGCGTCGACGCCGGGATAGGCCCGCGCCGGGCGGACGTTGACGAACGAACCGACGGCCTCCCGGAGCGGGAGGATGACGTCGGCCGCGGACTCGCCGGCGGCGCCGAACAGGGTCGCGTCCGCCGCGGCGACGGTGTCGTAGGTCGTCTCCGGCAGGGCCTCGCCGGTTTCGGCCATCACGGCGTCGCCGGCGTCGGCCTCGACGAACTCGAAGTCGACGTCGGCGTTCGCGTCCTCGACGGATTCGAGGACCTCGACCGCGGCCGGGACAACTTCCTGACCGATTCCATCGCCGGGAACGACGGCGATCCGTTCCGTCACGCTTGCTCCTCCGGTTCAGGTACGTGGTCGTCCGGCACATAGGGGAGCGAGCGTGCCGTGTCGGCGACCGCGGTGGCGTTGGCGCCCATCAGCGCCGTCGTGTCCCAGACGCCCTCGACGAGGGCCTTCCGCTGGGCGTCGCTAACGCTAGCATCGATGATCGTGTCGCCGTAATGGACTTCCTCGTTCTCGACGTCGACGTCGATCTCGGCGTCGGGGTTGGCCGCGACGAAGTCCTGGAGGTCCTCGATCGCCTCCTGGCTCGCCGTGACCGTCGGGATGCCGAGCGCGAGGCAGTTGCCCGCGAAGATCTCCGCGAACGACTCGCCGACGATGACGTCGATCCCCCAGCGCATCAGGGCCTGTGGCGCGTGCTCGCGGGAGGAGCCACAGCCGAAGTTGCTGTTGGTGACGAGGACGTTCGCGCCCTGGTACTGCTCCTCGTTGAAGGGGTGGTCCTTCTCGGTGTCCGCTCCGACGGTTTCACCGTCTCCGTCTCGCGACTCCTCCGGAGTCGCGCCGTCGAATCGCTGGTCGAAGAAGGCGAACTGCCCGAGCCCGTCGAAGGTGACGACCTTCAGGAACCGGGCCGGGATGATCTGGTCCGTGTCGATATCGTTGCCGCGGACGGGGATTCCGGTGCCGGAGACGTCCGTCACCTTCTCGGCCGGTGCCTCGCCGTTCGCGAACTGGTCGTGGTCGACGCTCATGCGGAAGTCACCTCCTTCAGCTGCCGCACGTCGGTGACCTCGCCGGTCACCGCCGCTGCTGCGACCATGGCCGGACTCATGAGGACCGTGCGGCCCTCCTTCGAGCCCTGGCGGCCGACGAAGTTCCGGTTCGAGGAGGACGCGCTCGTCTCGGCGCCCTCCAGCTGGTCGTCGTTCATCCCGAGACACATCGAGCAGCCGGGCTCGCGCCAGTCGAAGCCGGCTTGCTTGAAGATTTCGTCGAGGCTCTCCTCCTCGGCGGCGCGCTGGACGCGCTGGCTGCCGGGGACGACCATCGCGCGCACGTCGTCGGCGACCTCGCGGCCCTCGACGAACGTGGCGGCGTCGCGCAGGTCCTTCAGGCGCGCGTTCGTACACGACCCCAGGAACGCGACGTCGACGTTGTAGCCCTCCATCGTGTCGCCGGGTTCGACGTCCATGTGCTCCATCGCCTGCCGGGCCGTCTTCTGCTTGTCGGCCGGCAGCGTTTCGGGGTCCGGAATCGGTTCCGTAACGCCGACGCCCTGGCCAGGCGTCGTGCCCCACGTGACCGTCGGCTCGATTTCGGAGCCGTCGATGGTGACGACGTCGTCGTACTCGGCGTCGCCGTCGCTGGCGATGGACTCCCAGTACGGCTTCAGCTCCTCAAACTTCTCAGGATCGTCCTCGAAGGCGTCAGTGCCCTTCAGCCACTCGTAGGTGGTCTCGTCGGGGTTGACGTAGCCCGCGCGGGCACCGCCCTCGATGGACATGTTACAGATGGACATCCGGCCTTCCATTCCGAGGCTCTCGATGGCCTCGCCCGCGTACTCGTAGACGTAGCCGACGCCGCCGTCGGTGCCGAGCTTCCGGATGATGGTGAGGATGACGTCCTTGGCGGTGACGTGCTCGCCCAGTTCGCCGGTGACCTCGATCTTCCGGACCTGTTGCTTCTCCATCGCGACGCAACCGGTTGCCAGCACGTCGCGGATCTGCGAGGTGCCGATCCCGAACGCGAGCGCGCCGAACGCGCCGTGGGTCGACGTATGAGAGTCGCCACAGACGATCGTCATGCCGGGCTGGGTGAGCCCCTGCTCCGGCCCGATGACGTGAACGATGCCCTGGTCGCCGGTTCCCGGGTGGGAGAACTCGATACCGGCGTCGCGCACGTTCGTCTCCAGTTCGGAGAGCATCTCCTCGGCGGCGTCGTCCGCGAAGGGACGGTCGCGGTTGCCTGTCGGGACGATGTGGTCCACCGTCGCGTGCGTGCGCTCCGGGTAGGCGACGTCCATGTCGCGCTCCTGCAGCATGCCGAACGCCTGCGGGCTCGTTACTTCGTGGACGAGGTGGAGCCCGACGAACAGCTGGTCCTGTCCCGTCGGCAGCTCCGTCACCTTGTGCTCGTCCCAGACCTTGTCGTACAGCGTGCCCTCGCTCATTCAGTCGTCACCCGGTACGGATCTGGCGGACCCGCGGTCCCAGACGTTGTTCACGTTCAGGTCCCGCGGGGTGTGGTCGATTTCGCCCATCGTCTGGGAGCAGTCGTCGGACTCGGCATCCGCCGAACTTTCACCCTCGCTACCGACAGCCGTCGGCTCGGCGCCACCGTCGGCGATGGCCGGGCCACGGCGGTAGATCCCGCCGAACGTCTCGTTGGTGTACGGGTGCGTGTGCGAGATGTCGCCGAGCGTTTGCGTCGCTGCGTCGGTATCTCGGCCGTCGGCGGCTCGCTCGTCGGCGTCTTGGCTGTCGACGGCTCGGTCGTCGGCCCCTCGACCGTCCGCGTCTCGGCCTTCTTCCTCAGTCATCCGCGCTCACCTCGGCCTTCTCGTCGGTCGACTCCTCGTCCTCGTCGGCCCAGGCGAACAGGCCGCGGAGCTCCTCTCCGACGGCCTCGATCTCGTGGTTGCGCTCGGCCTCCTTCAACTGGGTGTAGGAGGGGCGACCGGCCTGGTTCTCGGCGATCCACTCGCGAGCGAAGGTGCCGTCCTGGACGCCCTCCAGGACCTCCTCCATGTTCTCGCGGGCGTGGTCGTCGATGACGACGTCACCCTTCGTGAGGCCGCCGAACTCGGCGGTGTCGGAGACGGAATCCCACATGTCGCCAATTCCACCTTCGTACATCAGGTCGACGATGAGCTTCATCTCGTTGAGACACTCGAAGTAGGCCATCTCCGGGGAGTAGCCCGCGTCGACGAGCGTCTCGTACCCCTGCTTGATCAGCTCGGCGATGCCGCCACAGAGGACGGCCTGCTCGCCGAACAGGTCGGTCTCGGTCTCCTCGCGGAACGTCGTCTCGACGACGCCGGCGCGCGTGCAACCGATGGCCTTCGCGTACGCCAGCGCCTCGGCTTTCGCGTCGCCGGTGGCGTCCTGGTAGACCGCCAGGAGTCCCGGCGTGCCCTCGCTGTGTTCGTAGTTGCGGCGGACGAGGTGGCCCGGCGACTTCGGCGCGATCATCGTCACGTCGACGTCCTCGGGCGGCTGGATCTGGTTGTAGTGGATGTTGAAGCCGTGCGCGAACTGCAGCGTGTCGCCCGCCTCGAGGTTCGGTTCGATGGCGTTCTCGTAGACGTCCGGCTGGACCGTGTCCGGGACCAGCACGGAGACGACGTCGGCGGCCTCGGCGGCGACCGCGGGCGTCTCCACCTGCAGGCCGTCGGCCTCGGCGGCCTTGCGCGAGGATGAACTCTCGCGGAGGCCGACGACGACGTCGACGCCGCTGTCGGCGAGGTTCTGCGCGTGGGCGTGGCCCTGCGAGCCATAGCCGAGGACGGCTACTGTCTTGTCGATGATCTGGGAACTGTCCGCGTCGTCGTCGTAGTAAATCGTCGCGTCGAGAGTGTCGGTCATTTGTTATAAGGGGTTTCGTGAGTGGTCGGTTCGCCGGAGGTGCCGGGTTCCTCTCCGGGGACGGTCGCGGTGTCGCCGCGCGCCAGCGCTGCCTGGCCGGTGCGGGCGACCTCGATGATGCCGAATTGCTCGAAGGCGTCGAGCGCGTCGTCGATCTTGTCCTCGTCGCCGGTCAGCTGGACCGTAATGGTCCGGGGGCCGGCGTCGCGGGTGGTCCCGCCGTACATCTCGGTGATGGCCTGGACCTTGTCCGGCTCGTCGCCGCGCACCTTCAGCAGAATCAGCTCGGTGGCGACGGCGTCGTCGGCGAGCTCGCCGACGGAGATAACCGGCTTCAGCTTCGAGAGCTGCTTTTTCACCTGTTCGATCTCCGGGTCGGTCTCCTCGACGACCATGGTGAGCCGGCTGTGGTTCTCGACCGTCGTCGGGCCGACGGTGAGGCTCTCGATGTTGAACTGGCGCCGGGAGACGAGCCCGGAGATCCGCGAGAGGACACCGGGTTCGTCGTCGACCAGCGCCGAGATGGTCGCGCGCCGGGGCTCGTGTTCCGCCTCGGCCGCGGGGTCGATGCGGATCCCCTCCTCGTTGCGGCGGCCGGAGGGGTGTGGGCGCTCCTCCGGCGCCGGACCCGGCATCCGGGCCGAGTCGCTGCCGCCGTCGGCGCGGGTCCGGTAGTCGACGTGGTCCGGCTGGTCGTCGCCTTCGGGATGCTCTTCACTCATAAATGATCCTCCGAGAGGGCGAACTGGCCGTTTGCACCGCCCGATGGCACCATCGGCAGGACGTTCTCCTCGGGGTCGATGTGGACGTCGACGACGGAGGGACCGTCGTAGTCGATGGCGTCCTCGACGGTGTCGGCGACCTCGTCGTACTCGTCGATGCGGAAGCCGCGCGCGCCGAACGCCTCGGCGATCTTGTCGAACTCCGGCATCCAGTCGTAGTCGGAGGCTATGTGGCGCCCCTCGAAGAAGGCGTCCTGCCACTGGCGGACCATCCCGATGTACTCGTTGTTCAGGACGGCGACGGTGATGTCCATGTTCTCGCGGACCGCGACCGACAGCTCCTGGATCGTCATCAGGAAGGAGCCGTCGCCGTCGAAGCAGACGACGTCGCGGTCCTCGTGGCCCTCCACGTCGGCGGCCATGCGGGCGCCGATCGCGGCGGGGATGCCGTACCCCATCGTCCCCAGGCCGTGCGAGGAAACCCAGGTGCGCGGCTCGGTGTACGTCCAGAACTGCGCGGCCCACATCTGGTGCTGGCCGACGCCGGTGGTGACGATGGTGTCGTCGTCGGTCGCCTCGTCGAAGGCCTCGACGACGAACTGCGGCTTCAGCGGCTCGTCAGCAGGGGTGGCGTACGTCATCGGGTACTCCTCCTGCCAGTCCTCGCACTGGTCGCGCCACTCGGCCGCGTCCGGGGCCTCGGTGACGGCGTCGGTCAGCTGGTCGAGGACCGTTCCGGCGTCGCCGATCAGCGGGTAGTCCGCGTGGACGTTCTTGCTGATTTCCGCCGGGTCGATGTCGACGTGGACGACCTCCGCTTCCGGCGCGAACGTCGGGATGCCGCCGGTCAGCCGGTCGTCGAACCGGGTCCCGACCGCGACGAGGCAGTCGGTGTGGGTGATCGCCATGTTGGCGTAGCCGGTGCCGTGCATGCCAGCCCACTCCAGACAGAGCGGGTCGTCCTCGGGGAACGCGCCGATGCCCGGCATCGTCGTGACGACCGGAATGCCGTTCTCGCGAGCGAACTCGCGGGCTTCCTCGCTGGCTTCGCCCTTGATGACGCCGCCGCCGAAGAGGCAGAGGGGCCGTTCGGCGGATTCGATCGCGCGTGCGGCGCGCTCGACAGCGTCGGGGTCGGCGTCGGGCGTGGGTTTCGTTCCGGCGGGCGGCTCCGCGGGACCGGGCTCCGTGTCCGTCTCCGTCATCGTCGTGTCCTTCGGCAGGTCGACGAGCGTTGGGCCCGGACGGCCGGACTCCGCGTAGGCGAACGCCTCTCCGACGGTGTCGCCGACCGTGTCCGGGTTGTCAGCGAAGTAGTTGTGCTTCGTTATTGGCGCGGTGACGCCGGTCGTGTCCGTCTCCTGGAAGGCGTCGTTGCCGACGAATTCCGTCGGGACCTGGCCGGTGAGCGCCAGGAGCGCGTCAGAGTCCATCGAGGCGTCGGCAATGCCGGTGACGAGGTTCGTCGCGCCCGGGCCCGAGGTCGCGAGCGCGACGCCGGGTTCGCCGGTGACGACGCCGTAGGCGTCGGCGGCGTGGGCGGCGCCCTGCTCGTGGGCCATCGTGACGTGGTTGACGTCGGACTCGTAGAGGGCGTCGTACACCGGCATGATCGCCCCGCCCTGCACGCCGAACGCCGTCTTGGCGCCGGCGTTTTCGAGAGCGGTGACGACCGAATCCGCGCCGGTCCTGGGTTCTTCCGGCGGCGACTTGGCGGGGTCCGGCGTCGCACTGTCAGCTGGTGGTGCGTCGGCGGCCGGCGTCGCGCCGTCGGCCGGTGGTGCGTCCGCTGCCGGCGACGCGTCGTCGGCGTTGGAGTCAGCCTCGGCCCCGGCGGTCGATGCGTGTTCAGTCTCGGTAGACGCGGCCGTATCCGTAGTCGGGTCGGCAGCGTCGTCCGCCGCCGATCCCGTGTCCGGGTCCGCGTCCGTCGGTTCCGTCTGTGCTGCGTGCTCAGTCATCTGTTGTGGCTGCTGTTGTCGCGATAGTATCCGTCCGCGGCCGTCGCGGTGGGACCGACTTCGGCCCGCACGCGACGGCCACGGCGCTGGTGAACGATACCTGAAAGCCGTGAAAAGGTGGGTGAGTAGGGGGCTACGCCCCTACAATACGCGTGAGTATCGCGACGACAGCGAGCGCTCCACGGGACCGAGCCTGCGGAGTGTCCTGTCGTCCCATCGTGTCCGGCAAAATGGGTGCCGCCTATAAATCCCTTACGCGACGCGCAAGGGTTGCACGACCCCGTCGGCGATACTGGGTGGATCGCTGAGGATTCGTCAGTTTCGCCGCGTGGCCGTCGCTGCAGCAGGTGCTGGCGGCTGTATCGAAACGGGGGAGAGCTCATCTGACCCGAACCTCCTCCTCTTTCAGGACGCCCATCTCGTTGGCGAACCGCTCGACGTCGCCGACGGTGACGCGCCGTTTCTCGGCGCCCTGCTTTTTCACCTTCTTCGTGATGGTGCGTACCTCGTCGTCGGTCGGGTCGAAGCCGGCCTCCTCCAGGTGCTTGCGCACGCTGTGGGTGCCGGTGTGCTTCCCCAGGACGAACTCGCGCTCGGCGCCGACCATCTCGGGGGTCATGACGCCGGGTTCGAACGTGTCCGAGTTCTCGATCACGCCCGCGGCGTGGATCCCGGACTCGTGGGAGAACGCGTTCCGACCGACCACGGGCTTGTTGCCCGTGACCGGGATTTCGGACGCGTCCTCGACCATGCGCGAGAGCGCCGTGATGCCCTCCGTCTCGATGCCGGTGTCGACGCCGTACATCGATTCGGCGGCCATGACGACCTCCTCGTAGGCGGCGTTGCCGGCGCGTTCGCCGATGCCGTTCACCGACACCTGCGCCTGGTCCGCGCCGTTCTCGAAGCCGGCCAGCGCGTTCGCCGCGGCCAGCCCGAAGTCGTCGTGAGTGTGCACGTCGATGCGCGCGTCGGTCACGGCGTCGACTGCGGCGACGGTTTCACCGAACGCCGTCGGCGTCGCTACCCCGCAGGTGTCCGGGATGTTGATCCAGTCGACGTCGACCTCGCTGACCGCCTGGACGATCTCCGTGAGGAAGTCGGGGTCGGTGCGCGTCGCGTCCATGGGCGAGAACATGCACTCGACGCCCGCCTCCTTCACTCGTTTGACGCTTTTCACGGCGCGCTCGATGGCATCCGAGCGGGTCGCGTGCATCGAATCCTGGAGTTGCACTTCGCTCGTAGATACGAACACGTGGACCATCTCCACGCCGGAATCGATCGCTGCCTCCACGTCCTTGTCGACGACGCGGGCGAGCCCGCAGGTCGTGACGTCAGTCGCGGCGGCGATGTCGCTCACGGCTTCGAACTCGGCCTCCGAGTTCACCGGGAACCCAGCTTCGATCACGTGGGTGCCCATGTCGTCCAGCCGTTCGGCTATCTGCCGTTTCTCGTCGTAGCTGAACGACGTCCGCGGGGACTGTTCGCCGTCGCGTAACGTGGTGTCGAAAATCCGAACCGGACCGATCTCAGCGGTTGAGGCTATTGTGCCCTTGAAGATCTCGATCCGCCGGCTTGGCCGACGTATCCTCCGTATGGTGTGTCATCGCATTCGGTTGAAGGGCCGACCACCTATTAAAGGATTTCGACGAGTCAGATTTCGCGCCATATCGAATCATCACGATCAAAATTGATGGTTCGAAAATCGCCAGACATAATCGTGGTAGGGGACAGCTTAGGGATATTAGGAGCCTTATACACACCCTTGAGTTTTCATTCAAAAACTCGTTTATACCCCATCTGGACGGCTGTTCAGACCTCGGCCGCGCCTCGCGCGCGCTTCGGCGACTTGTGGGATTCTTCCCGGTTCTTCACGATATCCCGGCATATTCAGGCCCAAAATTGCTGATTCGAATGGGTTGGAGGTGGGCTCCGAAGTTGTGTCCGAAAGTTTCGCCGACTCCTGCTTGTGATTCCATAAATCCGATCTCGGAAGACTGTGCACCAACTCAGCGCGATTCGGAGTCTGGTTCATTCGATCAGGTATCGTCGCGAATGACACCACTCGCTACACCCAGAAATCGCCGATTGATGAGGCGATCATTTTCCGCGTCCTTTGATCGGTTATCGTCGTGGGCGACACCACTCAGCATGCCCGGAAAGTCACAGCCGCTGAAACGGTCGCGCTATCCGGATGATCGATAGTCGTCGTCGGCGACACCACTCAGCATGTTCAGAAAACCCCAGCCGCTGAGACGGTCGCGCTATCCGGATGATCGATAGTCGTCGTCGGCGACACCACTCAGCATATCCAGAAAGCCCCAGCCGCTGAGACGGTCGCGCTATCCGGATGATCGATAGGCGTCGCCGACGACACCACTCGGCACACCCAGAAAGCCCCAGCCGCTGAGACGGTCGCGCTGCTCGCTGCGCTCCTCACCCGGCTCGCTCACTGCGTTCGCTCGCCGGGTTGCGGTGCTAGCTTCGCAGGGCGTCCCGCTCAGCGGCTGCCCCTTTCAGTCCCGCCCGGGAGTGGTGG
>JBDGPU010000206.1:8454-32931 GCA_042219525.1 Halopenitus sp. | reverse complement strand
GCAGCGCGAGCGCTCAGCGGCTGGGGCTTTCTGGGCATGCTGAGTGGTATCGCAAATGACGACAACCAACCAAACCACGCAGAAAGCGACCGCTCAGCGGCTGGGGCTTTCTAGATGTGCCGAGTGGTGTCGCCAGCCATGGCAGACAACCAACCGAAGCGAAACGGGCCCTCACCAACTGAGCTTTCGTGGCTAAGGGGGTGATGTCCCCACCAACTTCGAAACCAGGTACTCTGAGCAGCACGCACCACCCCGTCTTTTATAAACAGATCCATGGTACGTACCGGCAGACGGCTCGGTGTTCCGATACGGATAAAGGGCTGGCTGACTGACTGGTCAGTCAATGGGTGACGACGAGCCGAGTGCAGCCGACGAGATCATGGAGGGCGTCTATCAGGCGCTCTGTGAACATGGGTACGCCGGGCTGACGATGCAGGACATCGCTGACGAGTGCTCGAAGAGCAAGTCGCTTCTCCACTATCACTACGACACGAAGGAGGACCTGCTGGTCGCGTTTCTGGACCACATCATCTCGGACTTCGAGACCAAGGTCGAGGAGAGCGCCGACCGGCCGGCGACCGAGCGGATCGTTCAGTTCGCTGCCTGGTTCGTCTTCGAACCCGAGGAAGTCGAACGCGAATCCTTCCACATCGCGCTGCTGGAGCTGCGCTCGCAGGGACCGTTCAACGACCGCATACGTGAGCAGCTCGAGCGGAGCGACCACCACCTGCGCGAGACTGCAGCCGACATCGTTCGCGACGGCATCGACTCCGGTCACTTCGAGCCGATCGACGTCGACGAGACCGCGGCGCTGCTCGTCGCGACGCTCGACGGCGCCCGCACGCGACAGATCACGCTGGGCCGGGACGTCCTCGACGGCGACGCCTACACGCACACCGTCGCGCACGCGGCTATCGAGCGCGTGATCGAACCGATCCTGACGCCGGAGACGACACTGCCCGATCTGGAATCCGTGTTGGAATCGATGTCCGACAGCGCGGACGGAGTGGCCGACGTGGACGAAGCGGACGAAGCAGACGAAGCGCCGGAGAGTAGAACCGAGAGCGACGAGGAATCACGGGACTCGACCGAGAACGAGACGGAATGAGCGGACCGGCCGGGACAGACCGCGCAGTCGACGTGACCTCCGGGAAGCTGTTCAAGCCGCTGCTCCTGCTCGCGCTGCCGATAGTCGGCTCGATGGTGCTCCAGGTCGCGTACAACATCGCCGACACCTACTGGGTCGGTCGGCTCGGCAGCGACGCCGTCGCCGCGCTGTCGTACTCCTGGGCGGTCGTGTTCCTGATGGTCTCCATCGGCGGGGGTCTCACCACGGCCGGCACCGTCCTGATCGCCCAGCACAAGGGCGCCGATGAGCTGGCGAAAACGCACCACGTCGCGGGACAGACACTCTCGTTCGTCACGATCGTCGCGATCACGTTCGGCGCGATCGGCTACCTCCTGACGCCGTGGATGATGCGGACCATCGGTGCCGACCCAACCGGGGCCGCGTACGCCTACGCCGTCGACTACACCAGAGTGATCTTCGTCGGCGTCGCGTTCATGTTCTGGTTCTTCATCTACGACGCCCTCTCCCGCGGCTGGGGTGACACGAAGACGCCGCTGTACCTGATGGCGATCTCCGTCGCGATCAACGTCGTCCTCGATCCCTTCCTCATCCTCGGCTTCCAGGGGAACCCGATCTTCAGCTGGGTCGGCTACGAAGCGCTCCAGACGACGCTGTACGCCAGGACCGGCTTCGACGGCTTCGGCGTCGCCGGGGCCGCCTACGCGACGGTCTTCTCTCGGGGCGTCGGCGCCGGGATCGGCCTGTTCATGCTGTTCACCGGCCGCGTCGGGCTCAAACCGACGCTGCGGGACCTCGTGCTCGAACGGGAGACCGTCCGACGCATCCTCGACATCGGCGCGCCAACCGCCGCCGAACAGGGCTCGCGCGCGTTCGGCATCACGGTGTTGACCGCGGTCGTCGCGCTCGCCGGCGCGAACGCCGTCGCGGCCTACGGGATCGCAAGCCGACTCTCCTCGCTGCTATTCCTGCCAGCGCTCGGGCTCGCCCGGGGAACGGAGACGGTCGTCGGCCAGAACCTCGGCGCGAACCAGCCCGAGCGGGCGACCCGCACCGCCTATCTCAGTAGCGGGATGATCGCTGTCGTGTTCGTCGCAGTGATCGCGCTGGCGTACCCCTTCGCTGAGGGCATCGCCGGCTTCTTCATCGACTCGGGGTCGCCGAACGCGACGGAGGTCATCCTGATGAGCGCGGGCTTCATCACCATCGCCGGCCCCTCCTACGTCTTCCTCGGCGTGTTTCAGGTCCTGCTCGGGACGTTCCGCGGCGCGGGCTCGACCCGGTCCGCGATGATCTTCTCGATCCAGGAGCTCTGGCTGTTCAGGATCCCCGTTGCCTACGTACTCCTCGCCGTCGCCGGCATGGGCATCACCGGCGTCTGGTACGCCTACATCGTCTCCTACGTCGGCTCCGCCCTCACGACCATCTGGTGGTTCCGGCGCGGTGAATGGGCGAACAACGTCGTCGAAGACGACCTCCCGACCGCCACACCGGCGGATGACTAACTATGGCTGCGATACGCTCACTCTTCGAAATCGAACGACCGCCGGTCGTCCTGCTCGCCGTGATCGCCAGCACCTTCTTCGTCGGCTTCGGCGGCGGCGTCGTCTTCCCGATCCTGCCGAACCTCGGGAAAGTCATGGGCTTTTCCGCGTTCATGGTCGGCCTCATCCTCTCGGCGAACCGCTTCGTCCGGCTGGTGGCGAACGCGCCCGCCGGCGCGCTTATCGACCGAGTCGGCGTTCGGCGGCCGTTCGTCTACGGGCTGTTCATCGAGGGTGTCGCGACGCTCGGCTACGTCGTGGCCCTGTTCGTCCCGCCGCCGGAAGCGTGGTTCCTGCTCGCCCGGGTCCTCTGGGGGCTCGGCTCCGCGGCCGTCTTCGCGACGGCGACGACCATCGCGGCGGACATCTCCGAGGGAGGCGACCGTGGCACCAACATGGGCGTCGTTCGCGGCGGGATCACGATGGGGTTCCCGGCCGGGCTTGTCCTCGGGGGCGTCATCAGCGCCCGGTACTCGAACGCCGTCGCGTTCTCGGTGGCGGCCGCGTTCGCCCTGTTCGCGAGCGTCGTCGCCTATCGATACGTGCCGGAAACCCACGTCGAGGGGGGCGAGAAGGAGTCGGTGAAACCGTGGGACATCGACACGTCGCTGCCGGCGCTGACGGTCGGCTTCGTGAACTTCGGGCTGCTGTTCTCCTTCTTCGGCACCCTGTTCGCGACGCTCGTCCTGTTCCTGGGGGCGACGGACGTCGCGATCGGCGGCATGGAGCCGCAGGCAGCTTCCGGGATGTTCATGGCGGGGACGGTGCTGTCCGCGGCGGTCTTCATGCTGGTCGGGGGACGGATCTCCGACACTCGCGAATCGCGGCTCCCCGTGCTCGTGGTTTTCATCGGAACGTTCGTTGCCGGGTTCCTCCTGCTGTCGCAGGCCCACTCCCTCCTCTCGCTCGCCGTCGCTTGCGTGTTCATCGGGGCCGGCCAGGGCGGGACGAGTGGCCCGATGATGGCACTCCTGGCCGACCTGACGCCGGACGAGCGAATGGGCCGCGCGACCGGGACGAACAACGTCTTCGGTGACGTCGGTGGCGGCGTCGGCCCGCTCATCTCGCTCCCGCTCGTCGAACGGTTTGGGTTCGAAATCGTTTACGCGACCAGCGCGCTGGTGCCGCTGCTCGCCGGGGTCGTGTTGCTCGTCGGCGTGAAGAAGGAAACGGGAACGATGCGACCGGGACAGGCACACAACGACTGACGCCGCCCCCGACCACGCGGCCTCGTTACTCGATGTACAGCGAGTAGACGATCGCGCCGAAGCCGACCGCGGTCAGCCAGCTACTGGTCGCGACGCCGACGGAGAGCTCGAAGCCGAGGAACTGGTGGATAATACCGGCCACGAGCGTGCCGAGCGTCACGATCCCGAAGCCGACCGCCAGCGCGCGCAACGAGGGATCGCCGGTGTTCCGATACGCTCGCGTCGCGTAGAACGTGATACTTCCACCGAGGATCAGGACGACCGTTTGCGCGATGATGATGAGTGTGTTCAGGTGCATGTTCAGGTTTCCTCCCTGACTCGCGACCACAGATCGGCCAACCGCTCGTCCGCGGGTCGCTCCGGACGAGACATCTCGACGACCAGCTCGTTGTCGTCGGTCACGCTGACGGTGATCTCGTCGAACGCGACCGTGTAGCGGGTCGTGTGTTGGCCGTCACGACGGATCTCCGTCGATTCCTCCAAGAGGTCCACCTCCGCTAGCGTGTCCAGCTTTCGGTACGTCGTCGACAGCGGGATATCACACTCCTCCGAAACCTGGCTTGCCGTCAAGGGCTCGTCCAGGGCGGCGATGATCGACGTCGCAGCGTCGTCGCTGAGGGCGTCAAGCACCTCGCTCGGCTCCGGCGTGTCGTCCCGCTGCAACGGATCCCGCTCCATACCCGCCGTTTCCACTACGGACTCATAAATGACCGCTGTTTGCGATCGGTCACGAGACCTCCGGAAAGCGCCGGGCTGAGCGACAAGCGAACATCTTCGGGCCGAACATGACTAAAGGGTGGTCGGGTTGTCACCGGAGGAAAATCGGGTCCGCCTTTTTATTTATCGAGACCGAACATAGCAGTGTATGTCCCAACTCAACCGCCGAAAGTTCCTCCGGGCGACAGGCGCCGTCACAGTCGGTATCGGGCTCGCGGGCTGTTCCGGCAGCGGTGGCGACAGCGAAGGTGGCGGCGAAAAGACGGAGACGGAAGCGATGGCGACCGAAACCGAGGCGGAAACACCCACGGCCACTGCGACGGAGTCGGCCAACTACGTCGAGGAGGAGCCCAACTATGGCGGCTGGATGGAAGGCGCCAACAACTACGACCGCACGGTCGACGCGACCGGCAAGGACACGGTCACGGTCAAAGTCGGCGCCGGCAACGGCTTCGCCTTCGGCCCGGCCGCGGTCCAGGTTTCGAGCGGCACCACGGTCGTCTGGGAGTGGACCGGCACGGGCGGCGAACACAACGTCGTCGCAAAGGACGACTCCTTCAGCAGCCCCCTGCAGAGCGAGGCGGGTGCCACCTTCAAGCACACGTTCGACGAGACCGGGATTCACAAGTACTTCTGTAACCCGCACCGGACGGCCGGCATGAAAGGTGCCGTCGTCGTCAAGTAGCGCCGCACGCGCCGTCATCCGGTCCTCCATTCTACGATTTCGATACGGTTCCCGTAGGCGACGGTATCGGTACGATACTCGAAGCCTGCGGTTTCGCCAGGTTACTCCCCAGCGTCCGAGAGTCGCTCGTACACCGGCCACGAGGCGTCGCCGTCCGGCGCCGTCGTCGCATCGCCGCCGACCACGACAGCCGGAGCGTCAGGTGCCGCCGTACGGACCTCGCCGACGACGGCGGCCGGTGTTCCCCGCTCCCGGAGCGCGTCGGTGGCGGTCTCGGCGTCGGCGGCGTCGACGGCCGCGACCAGCGTCCCCGCTGTCGTTGCAGTCCACGGGTCCATGTCCAGCGCCGCACAGAGTTCGGTAACGCCGGGCTGTCTGGGGACGGCGTCGCTCTCGACGGTGAACTGGACCTTGCGCTCAGTGTCGGATTCCGCCGACCGTCGCTGATTGGTCGCCGCGGCCATCTCGTGGAACGCGCCCAAGAGTCCACCCTCGGTCGCGTCGTGCATCGCGTGGACCTCGCCGGCCTGGCGGGCGGCGAGGGCGTCGCGCACGAGCCGTACGTCGTCGAGCCGCTCCTGCGCGACCGCGACCGTTTCGGCCGCCAGGTCCAGCTGATCCGGGTAGAGCGAGGCGAACAGGCCCGTCGCCTCCACGGCTGGGCCCTTTGTGACGACGAGGCGGTCCCCCGGTTGCGCGCCGTCCGGCCGGACGATCCGGTCGGGGTTGCCCACGCCGATTGCCGTGGCAGCGCCGACCCACGGGAACGAGCAGCCGGGATAGCGCGCCGTATGCCCGGTCGTGACGGCGACGTCGAGGCCCGCGCACTCCTCGTGGATCGCTTCCCAGAGCGTCGCGAACTCCGAATCGGCGAGGTCCGGCGGCAATGCGAAGGCGATCGAGAGGTGCGACGGCGGGATCCCGGAGACGGCGACGTCGGAGAGGACGATGTGCAGCGCGAACCGCGCCGCACGGTCGAAGCCGAGCGCCGGCAGGATCGAAACCGGGTCCGTCGCGAGAACCGTCGCGTGCGACGACTCCTCCGGTCGAATCACGCCGAAATCGCAGCCGTGGGCCGGCCCGAGCGCCACGTCGTCGCGCTCGGCGCCCAGGTTCGGCGCGACGTGGGCCTCGAAGAACGACCGCGAGATCTTGCCGGACCCCGACATCAGCGACGCTTACCTCCCAGCGCCTCAGGGGGCGCCGGAGTCGAGTTCGTACAGGGAATCGCCCTCGACTGGCCACGACCGCGAAAGTCTCCGTGCATAGCGACCGATTCGCGCCCAACCCCCTGTAGCTGTCGGGACCCCCCGAGCCGCCATTGCCTTTTATATATACCCCCGAGCATCAACGGACATGCTTCGCGAGGCGCTGGCGACTCCGGGCAGGGGCAGCGCGGCCGCAGCGACCGCCGTCGTCGGGAGCGCGCTCCTCGTCGCCAGCGCCGTTGCCGTCGGCCTCTGGGCCGGCGCGACGGCAGTCGACCCCCGGCTGGGCCTCCTCGTTCCGCTTGTGCTCGTCCCCTATCTGCTGCTTCGCGGCTACGGCGTCCGCGTCGTTGCGTCCGGGCTCCGGCGCGACCCGGCGGCGCCGACGTTCTCCCGTCCCGGCGTCCTGCTGCGGGACGGCGTCAAATCGACCGTCCTGAGCCTCTTGCTTCTCCTCCCGCTGTGGGTCATCCTCCTCGTCGGTGGCGGGGCCGCGGGCGTCCTCCGACTCGGCCGCGTCGACGCCGCCGGCGTCGGGACGGAACTGAGCGCCGTCGTCGCAGGCTTCACTGCCGTCGTCGCGCTCGGCTGGCTGGCCTGCTACGCCTACCTGCGTCCGGCCGCGCTGGCCTGCTTCGCCGACGACGGGCGGCTCCGGGACGGACTCCATCCCGGCCGCGTCCTGCGCGTCGCGCTCGACGGCGACTATCTGAAGGGCTGGGCCCTCGGCACGCTGGTGCTGGCGACGGGAATCCTCGTCGCGCTCCCGTTCGTCCCGCTCTTGGTCGGTATCCCCCTCGCTTTCGGCGTGACAGTCGCGACGAACTCGTTGTACGGTCGCGGCGCAGCCGGCGCGTTGCGGGGAACGACGCCGAATGCGACGGCAGCCGAACCGAAAAGCGTCGGGGTGATCGAGCCGACGCCGGAACCAGAGTCGGTGTCGGAGCCCGAACCGGCCCCGGAACCCGAGCCAGTGCCGGAACCCGAGCCCACGCCGGAGCCCGAAGCGTCGTCCACCCCAACCGAAGACCTCCCACCTGGCAGCGACGAGTTCCTGGCCGCAAGCGAGCCGGATCCGGCCGTGCAGACCGGGCGCCGCGTGCCGCTGACGGCAACGGACATCCTGTCGAAGAGCGTGCGGAGCGGCGGCGAATCGGGGGGCAAGTCGGAGGCAGCTGAGGCGACCGAGAGCGACGCGTCGGACCGGGCCGCGGGCGTCGACGACAGCGGCGAACTCGTCGACGAACCCCGCGAGCCGGAAGCGACGCGTCGACGCGAGGAGCCGGACGAGACCGGGTTCGCGTGGGGAGCCACCGAATCGAGCGAGGGAAAGGGCGGTGGGGCTGAGGACGACCAAGACGGCGACGAGGGCGGCGACGACGACCGCGCCCCCGACGACCGGACGGCGGACGACCGCTGAGGCGCCGACCTCTCGGGGCGAGAAACCAAGAGTTGTTACACCGCGGATCCTACGGCAGGTATGCGCATCGCAGAGCGAGGTCGCGGGGAGGAGGGCCGCGAGCGGATCACGCTCGTCCCCGAAAACGTCGACGACCTCTGGCATCTCTCGCACGTGCTGGAGCCCGGCGACATCGTCGAGGGCGACACGACCCGCCGGATCCAGCGTGCGGACGACCAGATGCGGGACACCGGCGGCGAGCGCGAGCACATGCACATCTCGCTGGAGGTGCAGGACGTCGAGTTCGCGCGCTTCGCCAACCGGCTCCGGGTTGGTGGCATCATCACCCAGTGTACCCGCGAGGACCAGCTCGGGCAGCACCACACCATCAACGTCGAGGAGCGCGACGAGCTGACCGTCGAGAAGGTGTTTAAACCGGACCAGCTCAGCCGCATCGAGGAGGCGACGGAGGCCGCCGAAAACCCCGACGTCGCCATCGCGACGGTCGAGGAGGGCGAGGCGTACGTCCACACGGTCAAACAGTACGGGACCGACGAGTACGCCTCGTTCACCGCGCCGACGGGCAAGGGCGAGTACGCGCGCCCCCGCGAGGAGCTGTTCGAGGAGCTCGGCGGCGCCCTCGCGCACCTCGACCCCGACGCCGTCATCCTCGCCGGCCCGGGCTTCACGAAGCAGGACGCCCACGACTACGTCGACGACGAATACCCCGAGGTCGCCGAGAATATCTCCGTCGTCGACACCTCCGCGGCGGGTGACCGCGGGGTTCACGAAGTGCTCAAGCGCGGCGCCGTCGACGAGGTGCAGAAGGAGACTCGCATCTCGCGGGAAGCCGAGCTCATCGACGAGCTCACCCAGAAGATCGGCGAGGGCGCGAAGGCGACGTACGGCCCCGCCGACGTCGCCGAAGCCGCCGAGTTCGGCGCCGTCGAGACCCTCCTCGTCGTCGACGACCGACTTCGGCAGGAGCGCCAGGAGGAGGGCGACTGGGACATCGACGTCAACGACGTCATCGAGTCCGTCGAGCAGCAGGGCGGCGACGTCGTCGTCTTCTCCTCGGAGTTCGCGCCCGGCGAGCAGCTCCACAACCTCGGTGGAATCGCGGCGATCCTTCGATATCGGCTGGACTGAACGGCGTCTTTTTAAACAACGGCCGATCGACAACCGATCAGCGACCGGTCAGCGCCTCGCTCGCGGGCGCGAAGTCGATCGTCTGCCCACGGTCGGCGTCGCGAGCGCGCTCGTAGAGCATGTAGGTGGCCGCGGTCGTCTCGATGCCAGTCCCACCGGAGTCGAAGACGGTGATCTCCACCTCGCTGGTCCGGCCCGGCGACTCGCCGGCGACGACCTCGCCGAGTTCGGCGTCGACGTCGTCCTCGTCGACGAGCCCCTGCTCCAGCGCCGCGAGGAACGCGCCGGCGTCCTGCGTCGCGCGCTCCCGCAGGTCGAGGACGTATGTTGCGCGCGCGACCGTCTCGGGCGGAATCTCGTTCTTTTCCGTCGCGTACTGCCCCATCGCCGTCACGTGCGTGCCGGGCTCCAGGTCGGCGTCGTCGATGACGGGGTCGCTCGCGCTCGTCGCCGTGATCACCACGTCGGCGTCGGCGAGGGCGTCGGCGCTGGAGTCGACGGCCTCGACCGGGAACCCGAGGTCCTCGGTCATCTCCTCGGCGAACGCTTCTCGGTTGGCCTCGGTGGGAGAGAAGACTCGGCCCGCCTCGAAGTCCCGCACCGTCGCCGTCCCGCGGAACTGCCCGCGGGCCTGCGCGCCGGAGCCGATGATCGCGATCTCCGTCGCGTCCTCGCGAGCGAGGGCGTCGACGCCGACCGCCCCGGCCGCGCCGGTCTTGAACGGGTTCATCGACGCGCCGTCAAGCAGCGCGAGCGGCTCGCCACTCTCGGCGTCGAACAGCGGCGTCATGAACCAGGCGTCGCCCGCGCCGAAGCCGGCCGAGTACATGTACCCGCCCATCGCGCCGGTGTCGGGCAGCACGGCCGCGTAGGTTGTCAGCATGCCCGGCGGGTCGGCGTTGGTGAGCTTGGTTCGCGGCTCGGCCGGTGCGCCCTCGCCGACCTGTCGATACCCCTCGCGCACGGCGTCGACGTAATCGGCGGGTTCTGCGAGGTCGGCGACCTCCGCACTCGTCAGGAACAGCGTGTCCGTCATGTCTTCGACTTTGTGCGTCACCACGTAAAGTTTCAGGCAGCGGTGGTCAGCGCAGGCGACGTATCCGGCAGTGGCCGGCGCAGGCGACACACCCAGCAGTGGCCGGCGCAGGCGACACACCCAGCAGTGGCCGGCGCAGGCGACGACCCGATAGCAATCGTCGCAGGCGACGGCAAGCTGCTGCGCCGGGGACGCGAAGCACGTCAAACCGTCCCGGTAGACCGGAGCAACATCGAATTTTTCAAACCGTCCCGTAACGCACCCGAAAGTAGTGAACCGAAACGACAAGGCGATCACGGCGCTCGTCATGTTGGCCCACGGGATGGTCCACACCTACGAGCTCGCGGTCCCGATTTTCGTTGCGATCTGGCTGGTGGAGTTCTCCGTCATCGACCTCGGCTTTGCGACGTTCGAGGTGACGACGGCGACGCTGGGCGTGGTCGTCACCATCGGCTACGGACTGTTCGGGCTGGGCGCGCTCCCGGGCGGCGTCCTCGTCGACCGGGTGGGCTCGCGTCGGCTCATCACGGCCTGTCTCGTCGGGATGGGTACCTCGTTCATCCTGCTGTCGCTGGCGCCGAGCGTCGTCGTGATCACGCTGGCGCTCATCGTGTGGGGCATCTCCGCTTCGGTGTATCACCCCGCCGGGCTCTCGCTCATCTCGAAGGGCGTCTCCGAGCGAGGGACTGGCTTCGCCTACCACGGCATCGCCGGGAACCTGGGCATCGGCCTCGGGCCGCTGCTGACCGCCACGATGCTTCTGGTCCTCGACTGGCAGACCGTCGCCGGCATCCTCTCGATTCCGGCGCTGGCGGCCGCGCTGTACGCCTCGCAGGCGAACTTCGACCCCGAAGCCGCAGTCGATTCCGGCGACGGCGACAGTGGCGGCGACTCCAAGGCGGACAGCGGCGTCGAGTCGCTCGACGAGTTCCTCGTCGAGTCGCGGAAGCTGTTCGCGGGGAGCTTCGTTCTCGTCTTCCTCGTCGTGATGTCTTCCGGGCTCTACTACCGGAGCTTCCTCACGTTCCTCCCCGAGCTGCTCGGTCGCCTACCGGGCTTCCAGCCGATCCCGCTCGCGGCACTGTTGCCCGCGCCGGTCCTCGACCTCCTCGGCGTCGACCCGGCGTCGAGTAACGCGTTGGCCCCGAGCGACTACTTCTACTCCGGCCTGCTGCTCATCGGCGTCGTCGGGCAGTACGCCGGCGGGAAGCTCACCGACCGGTTCCCGGTCGAGTACGGCATCGCCGGCGGCTTCGGCTCGCTCGTCGTGCTCGCGCTGGTGTTCCTCCCCGCGGCCGCGCTGGGAATCGGCCCGCTCCTCGTCGTCGGCGCCCTGATGGGCATCTCCCTGTTCATCGTTCAGCCGATGTACCAGGCGACGGTCGCGGAGTACACTCCGGCCGGCACGCGTGGCCTCTCGTACGGCTACACCTACCTCGGCGTGTTCGGCGTCGGCGCGCTCGGCGGCACCGTCGCCGGCGTCGTCCTGCAGTTCCTGAACGAGCCGGCACTGTTCCTCGTGCTGGCCGGTTTCGCGTCGGTCGCCTCGCTCGTCGGGCTCTACCTGGGCCGACGGAACGCGTAGGGGAAGGGATCCGCGACAACCGTTTTCCCTTCTCGCTGCGTCGTCATCGACATGGGCACTCCGGGCACGGACAGCGACCGGGTTCTCGTCGTCGACGACCAGCCAGGGATCGTCAACCTCTATCGCACCTTCCTGCAGGACTCGTACGAGGTGCGTGCCGCGACGAGCGGCAGCGAGGCGCTGGAAGTCGTGGACGAGACGGTTGACGTCGTCCTCCTGGACCGACGCATGGGGGCCATGAGCGGAGACGAAGTCCTCCAGCGCCTTCGGGAGCGCGGGAACACGGTCCCAGTCGCGATGGTGTCGGCCGTGCAACCGGACCTCGACGTCGTCGGTCTCCCGTTCGACGACTACATCGTCAAACCGGTCGAGGAGGAGTTCCTCGTCGACCGGGTCGACACGCTGGCGACGTACGCGACGCTCGGCGAACGAGCCCGCGAATACGTTCGCCTCGCGGCGACGAAAGCGATCCTCGACGCCGAGTACGTGGGTGACCCGACCGACGCCGAGCCGTATCGGTCGGTGGTCGAGCGCCTCCGCGAGATCCGAAAGACGCTGGACGACCTCCCCGATCATCCCTACGAAGGGGCGGAAAACGCGATCGACGTCGGCCCCGGCTGAATCGGTCCCGACCGTTTCTCTGCGGGACCGGCTGCTCAGCAGTGGTCGGCTTACCGACGAGGATAGTAGTGACGACAACCGTGACGCCAAGCGCAACGCATCAAAAACAGCTCGCTCGCCCGCGGGCGAGCTCTCCTTAGCGGACTTTGAAGTAGACGTATCGCCAGACGCCGAGCCCGACGGCGCCAGTGACCGTGATGACGACGGCGAAGGCGAGCGCGGCGCCGCCGTGGAACACGCCGACCCAGCGCAGGAACAGGCCGACGATCGCCGCGGGCACCCACGAGCGAACGACCAGCGGGACGGACGACTTCGCGCTCTCCGCGGCGCCCGGCGCGTACGCGCCGATGAGCGGCGCCACGAGGACCCAGCCGATGAGGAACGGCGCGTAGATCCCGAGGAGATACGCCGGATTTTCGGTGAGATACGTGACCGAGTTGTGCTGCAGTGCGCCGAACGTGAGCAGTCCGAGAATGACGATGACGTCGCCGACCGCGAGGGGCGCGGCCCCCCGATCGAGCCGGGACGCGAGGAAGCTGTCCGAGTCCATGGGGGACGGTGCGTCGTCGGGGTTCTTGTTTCGTGCGGATCGGAGCGACGGCCGCTGACCTGGAAGGAGTCGATGGCGATCAGTCCGACTTCGGAGCGACGCCGGCAACGGTGTACCCGAAGCCGGAATCGACGACCGAGGCGTCTAGGCCGGCGTCGGCGACGGCGGCGGCGAGCGCCTCCGGTCCGCTGAAGGTCGAACCCATGCCCATGGCTCGCTCGGCGGCGACGAGCAGCACGCCGAGGGGGTGGCTCGGGTCGAAGTCGCGGACCACCAGGACTCCGCCGGGGCGGAGCACGCGGGCGGCCTCGCGGAGCGCGCCGGCTTGATCCGGGAAGTGGTGCAGCGCGTCGACGATGACGACCGCGTCGACGACGGCGTCCGGGACCGGGAGCGTCCCAGCGTCCCCCTGGACGGCGGCGAGGCCGCGGTCCCGCGCTCGCGACAGCATCCCCCTGGAGAAGTCGACGACGATCCGGTCCTCGACCGGCACCGCCTCGGCCGCGCGGCCGGAGCCGCCGCCGACGTCGAGCACGCGGTCGACGGTGCGTTCGGCCCGCGCGAACCCGGCGCCCAGCGCGTCGGGGTCCGCGGCGGGCATGAGCCAGCCATACAGCGGCGCGATCCGGTCGAAGAAGCGCACGTCGCCGGTGCCGTGCATGGTCGTCGCAGGTGGCGAGGCACTGTAAACGCATCCCCTGTTCCGCTGGTTCGGGCAGCCCCTGCGTCCCAACTCCTCTTAAGGGAAGCCGCGCAAGCAGGGGTATGGAGTTCGCGCTGCTGGGCTGGCCCGAGGACGAACCGACCCTCCGGCTGGACTACCGGGCGTTCAGCTACGCGGGCAAGTTCGTCACCGGCGGGACTGGCATCGCGGTGTTGCGCCCGGGCGACCCGGTCGCGTTCGACGCCGACCAGCCGCTGCCCGACGGGCTTGACCCGGCCGCGTTCGCGGACGACGTCGCCGCCGCCGTCGCGTTCAGCCCGGACCGGACCGAACCGGAAACGCTGTGGCTCCGGTACGTGACGGTGCACGCTGCTCGCCGCGGGGAGGGACTCGGACCGGAGCTTATCGGCGAGGTCGTCGACCGCGCGGCCGATCGTGGCTACGAACGGGCGCGTATCGGGGTCAACAACCCCTTCGCCTACGAGGCGCTGCACAAGGCCGGCTTCGGGTTCACGGGCCGGGAAACGGGAATCGCCGAACTCGTGCTGGAGCGACCGCTCGACGCGCCCGCGACCGTCGACCGCGAGACGTATCAGGCTGGACTCGACCGGTTCCGCGACAGAGACCGGGAGCTGTCGAGCGCGGAGAAGGCGTTCCTCGACGCGCGCGCCGAGGGCGGCCCACCGGAATCGCACTTTTACAAACCGCCGGGACAACGGTCGGACAATGGGAAACGCTGACCTCCGCTCGCTGGCATCGATCCGCGAGGTCGAGTTCGAGGAGATCGAAGAGAGCGTCGTCGCCATCGACGCGCACAACTGGCTCTATCGGTACCTCACGACGACGGTGAAGTGGACGCGCGACGAGATCTACACCACCAGCGACGGCACCGAGGTCGCGAACCTCGTGGGCGTCGTGCAGGGGCTCCCGAAGTTCTACGAGCACGACCTCATCCCGGTGTTCGTCTTCGACGGCGAGGTGACGGAGCTGAAGAGCGCGGAGATCGAGGAGCGCCGCGAGAAGAAGGAGGCCGCCGCGGAGCGACAGGCCGAGGCGGAGGCGGCCGGCCGGACGGAGGAGGCCGCCCGGCTGGAGGCCCGCACACAACGACTCACGGAGACGATCCACGAGACGACGCGCGGGCTGTTCGACCGCCTCGACGTGCCGTACGTCGAAGCGCCCGCGGAGGGGGAGGCGCAGTGTGCCCATATGGCCGCCGTCGGCGACGCCGACTACGCCGGCAGTGAGGACTACGACACACTGCTGTTCGGCGCGCCGCGCACGCTCCGCCAGCTGACGAGCAAGGGCAACCCCGAGCTGATGGACCTGGAGGCGACGCTCGAGGACCTCGACTTCTCGCGGCAGGAGCTCGTCGACGCCGCCATGCTCTGTGGCACCGACTTCAACGAGGGCGTCTCCGGGATCGGCCCGAAGACGGCCGTCAAGGCGATCCGGGAGCACGGCGACCTCTGGGGGGTCCTCGAGGCCGAGGACGCGGAGATCGCCCACGCGGAGGCCGTCCGCGAGCTATTCTTCGACCCGCCGGTCACCGACGACTACGAGTTCGACACCGACCTCGACCCGGACGTCGAGGCCGCCCGGGAGTACGTCGTCGACGAGTGGGAGGTCGCCGCCGACGAGGTCGAGCGCGGCTTCGAGCGCATCGAGGAGTCGATGGTCCAGACCGGACTGGACCGCTGGACGTGAGCCGTGATTGTGGTCGGTGGGAATCGACCAGGGGCGAACCGCAACCGGATTACGCTCGGCGGTCTGAACCGAAATCGTGACCACCTGGATCGAGAACCCGGAAGGCGGTCGGGCTCGCGGGACACGCGCGCTCGTCCGCTCGTGGACCGAGGTACTGGTTCGGCCGGGGCGGTTCTTCGTCACCGGCGTCGGGCCGGGGGACCAGGCCCCCGGCCTCACCTTCGCAATGGCGGTTGCCGTCGCGTTCGCGACCGGCTGGTTCGCAACGGCACCGAGTGCGATCCCGGCCATCGTGGGCTCGCCGGTCGTCTCTGCGTTCGTCGCCCTCTTCGTCGTCGGCCTGCTCGCGGCCCCGGTCGGCCTGCACCTGACGGCCGCGCTCGCCGTGGTGTCGCTCGCGGTCGTCGTCCGGGACCGCGGCGGCGTCAGCGAGACCGTGCAGGTCGTCGCGTACGCGGCCGCGCCGTTCGCGCTCGCCGGCCCGCCGATCCCGGCCCTGCGCGTTGCGTGCGGGCTCTACGCCGCCGGCCTGCTCGTCTACGGGCTCCGGACGGTTCACAACACGTCCTGGCTCCGCGCGGCGGTCGCGGCGACCCCTGCTGCGCTCGTCGGCTACGGAGTGGGGTATCGGACGATTGCCGCGGCGCGCGGGCTGTTCGGTTTATAAGGGTTACATCCACACCTGAGCCCCGTCTGTGGGTTGGGTGCCCGGAATTTTCGGGTGTTCGGTTGTCGGCGCGCTGAGGGACTTTCGACAACCGTTTTAGGCGGGAGGCTGTCTGAACACACAAATGGGATCCTGTATCATTTGCGGCACCTCCGTGGAGGGTCGCGTCTGCGACTCCCACGAGGAGGACGTCGTATTCGATTTCCATGGCGACAGTCCGCACCAGCTCGTCGACGACCGATTCTACCGTGGCACCGTGGACGGCTACGCCGACTTCGGCGTCTTCGTCGACCTTGCGCCCGGCGTCACCGGGCTGCTGCACCGCTCCGAACTCGACCAGCGCCTCGACTCCCTCACGTGGGAGCCGGGTGACACCGTCTTCGTCCAGGTGAAGAACGTCCGGGACAACGGCAACGTCGACCTCGGCTGGTCGATCCGGCAGGCGGAACGCGAGTTCCGCGGCCACCTGGTCCAGGAGGGCGACGGCGCCGAAACGGAGTTCGAACCCGAGGACGTCGAGGATTCCGCCGAGGAGGCCGCCGTCGAGTCGAAGGACGCCGCCGAGAAGGCGGAGGAAGCCGCCGAGGACGCCGACGAGGCCGCCGAGGAGGCCGAGGAGATCGAGGAGGCCGCCGAAGAGCTTGAAGCCGCGGCCGAGGAGGTCGCGGAAGCGGACGAGGAAGTCGCGGAGGAAGTCGAAGCTGCCGCCGAGGAGATCGAAGAGGCAGCCGAGGACGTCGAGGAAAGCGCGGAAGAAGCCGCGGAGGAGGCCGAGGAGGCCGAAGTGGCCGCGGAAGCAGCCGAGACCGCCGCGGCAGCCGTCGAGGCGAAAGCGGAGGCTCACGAGGCGGAAGCGGAGGCTCACGAGGCGGAAGCGGAGGCTCACGAGGCGGAAAAGGCAGGGGCAGTTGAAGCCGAAGCCGAGGAAGTCGAGGCCGCCGCGGAAGCCGAAGAACTCGAGCGCGTCGAGGTCGATACCCTGGGCGACCGCGTCGACGAGGAAGTTCGCATCGAGGGCGAGGTCGTCAACGTCCGACAGACCGGCGGTCCGACGGTCTTCGAGGTTCGCGACGAGACCGGCTCCGTCGACGCCGCGGCGTTCGTCGAGCCGGGCGTCCGCGCCTACCCCGACGTCGAACTGGGCGACGTCGTCCGGCTGGAGGGCGAGGTCGAACTCCGCCGCAGCGAGATCCAGATCGAAACCGAGGCCCTGGCCGTGCTGGCGGGTGAGGAGGCCGAGACCGTCCAGCGCCGGCTCGCCGACGCGCTGGCCGAGAAGGCCCGACCGGACGGCGTCGAGCCGCTCGGCGGCGACGACGCGGTCGAGACGCTCTCGGACGACCTGCTCGACGCCGCGCAGGCCATCCGGCGTGCCGTGTTGCAGTCCCGACCCATCGTCGTCCGTCACCCGGCGACCGCCGACGGCTACGTCGCCGGCGCCGCGCTCGAACGCGCCGCGCTCCCGCTCATTCGCGAGGAGCACGCCCAGAGCGACGCGGAGTACCACTACTTCGACCGTCGCCCGCTCGACGGCGTCGTCTACGACATGGACGCGGCGACGAACGACGCGACGCGGATGCTGCAGGACCGCGACCGCCACGACGAGAAGCTCCCCCTCTTCCTGCTCGTCGGCACCGGATCGACGGTCGAATCCGCCGACGGCATCGGCCTGCTCGACGTGTACGACGCCGAGGCCGTCGTCGTCGACGCCGAGGTCGCTGACCCCGAGACGCGCGAGACGGTCGACACCCTCGTCTCGCCGGAGTTCGCCGACACCGACGACCACCTCTCGACGGGCGCGCTCGCCGCGTCGCTCTCGGCCGCAGTCCACGGCGACGTGCGCGACGACCTGACGCACCTGCCCGCGGTGAGCTACTGGGAGGAGACGCCGACCCACTACACCGAGCTCGCGCGCGACGCGGGCTACGACGCCGAGCGCGTCGCCGAGCTTCGCGAGGCCATCGCGCTGGAGGCGTACTACCAGTCCTACGAGGACAAGCGCGAACTCGTCGCCGACCTGCTGTTCGCGGACGGCGGCGACCTCGCGGCCCATGTCTCCGAGCAGTTCCGCGAGAAGCTGGAGACGGAGGTCGCGACCGCCGAAGCCAACATCGATCACGAGGCTGTCGACGGCATCGAGTTCGCCGTCCTCGACACTGACGCGTACACGCACCGCTACGACTTCCCGCCGACGGGGCTCCTGCTGGACGAACTCCACCGTCGCAACCGCGAGGGCGACTTCGTGACCCTCGGCTTCGCGACGGACGAGCTGTACGTTCGCTCGACCACGGACGTCTCGGTTCGTGACGTCGCCGCGGAAGCCGCGGAGATCGCGCCGCAGGCCGACATCCACACGGCCGGCGTCCGCGAGGGCTCCATCGAGTTCCTCTCGGGCGAGCGCGACGCCGTCGAGGACGCCGTCATCGCCGCCATCGCCGAACTGTCGAGCTAACCGCTCGATCCGGCCGTCGCCGTCGCTTTCCGCTGTCTCCGTCGCGTTCCCCAATCGCCGTCACTTCTCGCCGTCGCTGTGCTCCCCGCTTTCTGCCGCGTCCTCGTCGATAGTCTCGTCGCCGACCTCCCTGGTGTTCTCCTCGGTGCCCGAGTCCGAAGCGACGTCGTCGATGGTTTCGTCGCCGACCCCGTTGCCGCCGCCATCGCCGGCGGCTTCCTCGCTCTCGTCGCTTCCGCCCTCCTCGGACTCGGTTACCTCGGCTTTCGTCCTGCTTTCGGCCTCGGACTTCTCCATTTCCTCCTCCGGGTCGAAGACGACCTGCCCCTTGCCGGCGGTGTACTCGTAGGTGTGCCACTCCGGGATCGTCAGTACGCCCGTCATCTTCCGGATGCGGAGCTGCTTGAGCAGCGTGTCGGGGACGACTTCCTCCGTGAACCGGAGGTCGACGATGCCATCGACCATGTACTCGAGGTCGTGGGGGAACGCGTTCGCGTCGCCGGCCATCGTCGCGCCCGCGAACACCGGCACGAAGCGGGCCTTGCAGATGTCCGCGCGCAGGCGCTTGAGGAAGTCGTACGCCTTGACCGGCTGGACTAACGTTCCGAGCTCCGTCAGCGAGTCGATGACGACGATACCCTCGTCGTCCATGTCGAGCTCGTCGAGACAGTCCTCCAGCCGACTTAGCACCTGCCCGAGATCGGTCGGATCTCGAACCGTCGTCGTGGATTCGCGGGCGACGGACTGGAGATGGGCGGTGAACTCGTTGCTCCGCTCCGGCGGCGACTCCGCGCCCTCGAGGCGGTGTGTGAAACAGTCGAGGATCCGGAGCTGGCCATCCTCGAGCTGCGGCAGGACGTTCCAGTCCATGCTGACGAACTCCTGGACGATGGAGGTCGGCGTTTCGAGGAAGGAGACGACGATGGCCGGCTCGCCGCGCTGGAGCGCGCGCCAGACCAGCTCGGCCTGCACGGACTCGTCGCGCGTGCCGGACATCCCGGAGAGCAGGACCAGCGAGTTGCGTGGCATCCCCTCCGGAAGCCCGGTGTCCATCGCGCTGACGCCGGGGCGGAACTGCCGGAAGCCGTGGTAGGTCGTGAACACGCGCCCGCTCGACTCCAGCGACTCCCGGCAGGCGTTCGAGCAGAACTCGTAGTCGACGCCGCCGTGTTCGGAGACGACGGGCTCCGCCGAGATAGGGAGCCGGCAGAAGTCGCATCGGTTGATCGTCGCTTCCGCCGTCTCTCCGGCCGCTCCCTTGTCCGGCTCGGTTTCCGCGTCGGTGGGTGCTGGTTCGGCCGCTGGCGGCTCGCCCGGCGCCGACTCCTCGGCGTCATCGGCGTCGCTATTCGCTGACGCCGTGGTATCCGAACTGTCGCTCGAGTCCCAATTGTCCATAGGCCACGTTCACACCCCAGCCCAGTGAACCTTCCCCAGCCTACTCGCTCACCGCTGACGCGGTTCGCTCTTTGAGAGTGGGGCTTCCTGTTTCGGTGACGCGCTTTGCAGACACTGAAGTGTCCGCAGGGAGCGCAGTCTCCACAGGCGTTGATTCGGAGTGTCCCACTCCTATCTCTTCGAGACCGCGAGAAAGAATGTTCCACGCCGCATTCGCGTCCCTGTCTGCCTCGAACCCGCACGAGGGACATGAGTGTTCGCGCACCCACAACGGCTTCTCCGTTTTGACATCGCATGACGCACATTCCTTCGTTGTGTTTTTCGGGTCAACCGCGACGAAGTGCGTGCCTTCGCGTACGCACTTGTATTCGAGCATTCGGAGGAACGTGCCCCACGCCGCGCCTGCTCGGTTCCGAGAGTTACCAGGGAGTTCAACCAGGCCTTTCGCGTCCAAGTCCTCGACTGCCACCAAGTCGTACTCTCGGGCGTAGTAGTTCGAAAGCTTGTGCAGGAAGTCTCGACGCTTCCGTTTCAGGTCGACGTGACGACAGGCAACGGTCTTCCGCTGATTCTCCCAATTCGTAGACCCGTGTTCTTTCCGCGAGAGGTTGTGTTGAGCGCGTTCGAGTCTGTCGCGTTCCCCGCTGAAGTCGGGACTCTCGATGGCGTAACCAGCAGTGTCGTGGGCGTACTTGAGAATACCCACGTCGATGCCAACGATTTTTTCAGGCGTTTCCGGTCTCTCGGGCGTGTCTTCGTCCACGTCGATGCCGAACGTGGCGTACCATTCGCCCGTTGGTTCTCGTTTGACCGTGACCTGTTTGATAATCGCGTTCTCGGGAATGTCCCGGTGGAGATGAATCGGAATGTCTCCGATTTTGCTCAACCACAAGACAGGCCGACCACTCGTATTCTTGAGTTTGAAGCCGGATTGGTTGTAGCTGAGCGACCGATAATCCCGAGGTCGCTTCCATTTGAGCATCCCCACGGCGCGTCCGTTCTCCTTCTGTGCTTTGAGCGTGGAGAGGTTGTCGTAGACGCGCTTGACTACCATCTGCAACACTTTCGAGTGAACATCTCCGAGGTCGTCCCACCACGTTTTGAGGTCGGGGAGCCGTCCCTGCAGCTCGTAGCGGGCGGGAATATCGTTGGATTCGTTAAGCAGATAGAGAACGTGGTTGTACAGTTGTCTACAAGTATCGACTTGGTAGCAGAGTTCCTCACGGAGAGCGTCTGAAGGACTGAGTCGGTACTTGTAATTGTACTGCATTATCTAGTCGTCTGAGTCGGGTTCGGAAACGCGAACAACCTTCACATCGGCTCCGCGCCAGCGTTTGGGAACGATCACGTGGGCACTATTTCCTGACGGTTTTGCAGTTCCGTCGAGGACTTCTTCGCCTTCGATTTCAAACCTATTCATCACCGATGTATAGACTATAGATAGACATAAAGATAGTGGTGGCCGATGGACTGAGTGTCGCAGGTGTTTGAGACTCGTGCGGCGCTGTATCCCCCCTACTGCGTCCTCAGAAATCAGATATTCCTGATGTGCAAGCGAGACTCGAAGCGTCTCGTCAACGCTACTCGGGCACTTATCCCCCTGTGTTACTCCTTGAGGGGGGCTTAACGTCTAATTCCAGTTAATCCCACCTCGGGTCGCTCTCCGGACGGGATTGCTTGGAAGGGGCGCGTTCGCGCCCGAGAGACCCTTTGCGACACCCTTATTCACGAAACGCGTTGATCCACGGGTAATGAGTACTGACGCGCCGAGCGAGGGCGGGGAGCCCGACGCCGGGGAGCCCGAGGCGTTCGTGAACGCCTGCGAGGAGCTGGTCGACCGGATCCTCGCTGGCGACGTCGAGCGCGACGACCTCGAGTCCGCGAAGCTGTCCGTCTGCTCGGAGTTCTCGTCCCCGAAGGTGCCGAAGAACACGGACCTCCTCGACTACGCGCCCGACGAGCGGCGCGACGAGGTGAAGGAGGTCGTCCAGCGGAAGCCCGTGCGAACCGCGTCGGGCGTCTCACCCGTCGCGATCATGACGTCGCCGAAGATGTGCCCGCATGGCAAGTGCCTCTACTGTCCGGGCGGCCCCGCCTCCGAATTCTCCTCCTCGCAGTCGTACACGGGCCACGAGCCGGCCGCGGCCCGCGGCCAGCAGAACGACTACGACCCGTACGGCCAGGTGACGCTCCGCCTGGAGCAGCTCCGGCAGATCGGTCACCCCGTCGACAAGGTCGAGCTCATCCTGATGGGCGGGACGATGACCGCGCGCTCGCACGACTACCAGGAGTGGTTCGTCAAGCGCGCGCTGCAGGCGATGAATGACTACGACCTCGACAAGGACCCGGAGCCGGCCGAGGAGCAGTCGTTCGCGCAGGACCCCGAGGACGTCGAGTTCGAGTACCTCGAGGACGTCATCGCGGAGAACGAGACGAACGAGATCCGGAACGTTGGGACGACGTTCGAGACGAAGCCCGACTGGTGTGACCCCGAACAGATCGACCGCATGCTCGACCTCGGCGGGACGAAGGTCGAGGTGGGCGTCCAGACCACTTACGAGCGGATCAACCGCGAGATGCACCGCGGGCATGGCAACGCCGCCTCGCGGGACGCGAACCGTCGCTTGCGCGACTCGGCGTTCAAGGTCGGCTTCCACATGATGCCGGGCCAGCCGGGAATGAGCAAGGAGATGTGCCTGGAGGACTTCCGGCAGCTGTTCGACAACCCCGACTGGCGGCCGGACTACCTGAAGATCTACCCGACGCTCGTCGTCCGCGGGACGCGCGTCTACGACCAGTGGCACAACGGCGACTACGACCCCCTCGACAACGAGACGGCGGCGGACCTCGTCGCCGAGATCATGGGCGAGATTCCGAAGTACACGCGCCTCCAGCGCGTCCAGCGCGACATCCCGGCAGACTTCATCGACGCCGGCGTCTGGAAGTCGAACCTCCGCCAGCTCGCGCGCCAGCGCGCGGAGGAGCGCGGGATCGAGATCAACGACATCCGTGCCCGCGAGGTCGGAATGAACGAGGCCGACCCCGACCCGGACGCCATCGAGCTCGACGTCATGACCTACGAGGTCGCCGGCGGCACGGAGCACTTCATCTCCTTCGAGGACCCCGTCCGTGATCTCCTGATCGGGTTCTGTCGCCTGCGCTTCCCCTCCTTCGCCGAGGACCAGCCGGGCACGCAGGGCACCGAAACCGACGCCGTCCGGCAGGAGCTCGAGGACGCTGCCCTCGTCCGCGAGCTGCACGTCTACGGCAGCGAGGCGGCCATCGGCACCGAGGGAGACTGGCAGCACGAGGGCTACGGACGGAAGCTACTCCAGCACGCGGAGGAACTGGCCCGCGACGCCGGCTACCGGAAGCTCTCAGTCATCTCCGGCATCGGCGTTCGACAGTACTACCGAGAGAAGTTCGGGTACTACCAGGACGGCCCGTACGTGTCGACGCGGCTGTAGCGGGTGTCGTCGTGGGGGAGTACTCCACTTCCGGACGTCGTGGCGGAGTTCTCCACACGAGGACGTCGCCGGCGACGAGTTCGGCTATCAGTTTTATCCGAGTTGATTCCGTGAAAAGTACCAGGTGGGATGGGGATGATGGGACCACGAGTTCTGCAGTTGGTCTCGTCGCTCGAGATCCGGATCCTCACCACGTTTCTGATCCTGTCAACCACCGGCGTCCTTAGCTACCTCGTCGTGCCCTGGGCGATCGCCCGGACGGGGGAGTTCATTACCGAGCGCGTGCTGCGGAGCGAGTCGGTGCCGTACGAGGCGGGTCGCGTGCAGTGGTTCGTCCCGACGACCCTGACCAGGTGGATGTTCCAGCTCGCCATCGGGCTGGCGGTCGGCCTGCTGCTGCTGTGGATCTGGGGGTTCGGCGGCATCGCCAGTACCGTCGCGGACGTGCTGTACATGGCGGCACCGTGGTTCGCCAGGTTCGTGTCGACGGTGCTGCTCCTGGCGATACTGCTCACCGGGACCGATTTCATCGAGGCCAAGGTCGAGGCGTACGCAACGGAATCCGACCGGATCGGGGAACACGAGGTGCGCGTTATCACCAGGGTCCTGCAGGCGTCGATGATCATCACCATCGGGCTGCTGACGCTCGCGATCTGGAACTTCAACCTGCGCGGGCTCCTCTTCGGGGCCGGCGTCCTCGGCATCATCGTCGGCATGGCCGCGCGCCAGACGCTCAGCAACACGTTCGCGGGCTTCGTGCTGATGTTCTCCCGACCGTTCGAGATCGGTGACTGGATCAACATCGAGACGGTCGACGGCACCGTCACCGACATCACCATCGTCCACACCAGGGTGCGGACGTTCGACGGGGAGACGGTCGTGTTCCCGAACAGCACCGTCAACGGCTCGCAGGTGAAGAACTACTCGGACCAGAACCGGCTCCGGCTGGAGTTCGCGGTCACGGTCGACTACGCGACCGACCTTAGCCGGGCCGAGGAAGTCGCCCTCGACGCGCTGGAGAAACTTGACCCCGTCCTCGACGTCCCGAGCCCGGAGGTCGTCGCCGGCGAGTTCGACGACTCGGGCGTCGAGCTGGAACATCGCTTCTGGATCGAGAACCCGAGCGCGCGGAAGGAGCGCCGGACGCGGTCGCAGGCGATCCGCGTTGTCAAACGCGCATTCGAGGACAACGACATCCATATCCCGTACCCGCACCGGACCGTCAATCAGCGAACGGTCGGTGAGATGGCAGCCGACGAGCGGAGCACCTCTGCCGGCGACCACGCCGAGGACGGGAGCGAGGACCACGCCGAGGACGGGAGCGAGGACCACG
>JBDGPU010000206.1:0-8354 GCA_042219525.1 Halopenitus sp. | reverse complement strand
GACCACGCCGAGGACGGGAGCGAGGACCACGCCGAGGACGGGAGCGAGGACCACGTCGAGGACGACAGCGATGACAACGTGGATACCGACGCCGACGAGGACGACCTCCGTCCCGGAGCTGTGGATTCAGACACCGGATACTGAGTTTGAATCAACAGCTAAAGAGTTCATTTGAGTATTATTCCCTTCATACTTATAGTGAGTGAGCTGAATTAAGTTAGCATGCCGCATCAGAGCCGACGAACGTTCCTCAAAGTAAGTGGTGGCGTGCTGGGTGGATTGGCGGTCGGAACGACGGTCACTGCCGCGGAGCGAACCGACCGGTTCATCGTCGAAATCGGTGACACCGGCGATCTCGGCGGGCTTTCCGTCGTCCACGACCTCACGGGCGTGGAATACGCCGTCGTTCGCGGGACGGAGTCCGAGGTCGCGGACGCGAGTGGCGTCGTCGACTACGCGCCGGACGTCGAGGTCGAGCTCGATGACCCGAGCCCGAACGAGGACGCGCCGACGGTCGAGGAAGCCTCGGTAGCGGACGAGCCCCTCTACCCGTTCCAGTGGGATAAGCAAGCCCTCGACGTGCCGACGGCCCACGAGACGACGAAGGGCGGGGGAACCCGCGTCGCGGTGATCGACACCGGCGTCGCTGGCGGGCATCCCGACCTCGACGTCAACGAAGATCTGTCTCGGAACTTCACCGGCGACGGTCTCGGGTCGGCCAACGCCGCCGGAGGGTATCACGGAACGCACGTCGGCGGCATCGTTGCCGCCAACACCGACAACGAAAAAGGGGTCGCCGGCACGGCACCCGAAACGGACCTCGTCGACTGCCGTGTGTTCTCCCCGAAGTCGCTGGCGTCCTTCGGTGACATCCTTGCGGCTATCCTCTACAGCACCGCGATCGACGCCGACGTCGCAAACCTCAGTCTCGGCGCCTATCCCGTGCCGCGCCAGGTCATCGGCGAGTTCTACGGTCGGCTGCTCAACCGCGTCATGACGTACGCGAACAGGCAGGGCACGCTGCTGGTCATCGCCGCCGGCAACGACGCCGCCGACCTCCAGCATGACAAGAACTTCATCAGCCTGCCGAACGAGGGAGCCCAGGGCGTCTCCGTAAGCGCGACCGGCCCGATCGGCTTTGGCTGGGACGCAGGCGACGAGGAGGCTCCGGCCGAGAGTCCGGCGTTCTACACGAACTACGGGACGAACGCACTCGATCTCGGCGCGCCCGGCGGCGACGCTGATCTCGACGCGATCGGATCCGGTGTCGCGTGGTACTACGATCTGGTGTTCAACACGATCGCGCTTCCAACCTACGAGACGAATGATGACGGCGACGTAACCGGCATCGCTGAGACGAACTACACCTATAGCTGGCTCGCTGGGACCTCCATGGCCGCGCCGCAAGTTGCCGGTGCGGCCGCGCTCGTCAGGAGCGTCAATCCCGACTACACCGCCGACCAGGTCGAATCCGCGCTCGAACGGGCGGCTGAGGTTCCGGAGGCGTATGACAAGACGTACTACGGGGCCGGGTTCCTGAACATCGTCGACGCGCTGTAAGCGAGCCATCGGAGCCGCCTCCCCCAGGAGTGCCAGACGCTTCCCGACGGCCGACTATTTCTCGACGTCGAAGGTGAGCAGGTAGGAGTGGTCGTAGCCGTAGCCGAAGGCCCCGGCTCTGTCGTTCGCGGCCGTGTTCGACTCGGCTGGGTCCGTCCAGTTGACGACGGTTTCGCCACGGAAGCTGAACGTCTCGGCCACGCGGTCGGCGACGCCCCAGGCCAGGGTCGTCACCCGGCCTTCGTGTTTCATGTTGGCCACGTCGACCACGACGGTCCCGTCGGCAGCCAGCACCGAGTCGAGCCGGCGAAACGCGGTTTCGACGTCGTCGAGGTAGGCCTCGTAGCTGCTGCCCCCGTCGTAGTTCTCGAAAGGATTCCGGTGATTGGTTCGCTCCATGAACGGCGGCGAGGTGACACAGCAGTCGATCGGCGGCATCCACGAGAGCGGTGCCGTCAGCACGTCCCCCTGCCGAACGTGGTCTGGGGCGTCCAGCCGGTCCCGGACGTGAGCAACTCGCTCGTCTTCGTACTCGAGGCCGTAGGGCACACGACCGAGTCGCTCAGCGACCGTGAGCGTCGTCCCGTACCCGGCGAACACGTCGAGGACGGCGTCGCCCACGTCGGTGTGCGCCTCCAGCACGTGCTCGACGAGCGCGTCCGGCGTCCGAACCTCGTTGTCGTGGCCGGGGGGTAGCTCGTCGCTGTGGGTGTATTCGAAGGTGAGCGTCGTCGGCACGTCATCCAACCGTGTGGGATCGATATTCGTCGTTTCGGTTCAGTGCCTGGGCCCTTCTATCAAGGAGTAAGTATATCACTCGCTGCACAGACTCACGGATATGACGAACGCCAACCCCGCTTCGCGGGCCCGTGAGAACCTCACCGGCATCGTCTCCGTCGTCGTCACGGCGACCTGGTTGGCGGCGATGTTCACGGGACAGGACTGGTGGCTCGAGTTCATGCTCGTCGGGTACATCGCCGTCGTCCCCATCGTCGCGGTGTTGTTCGGCGACGAGGAAGACCGGGCGGAGTGGTGGAGTGACGGGGAACAGAACGACGAGTCGGCGTCGGAGGAGTCCGCCGAATCCGACAGGCGGGACGCCCTCCAGACTATCCGTAACCGATACGCCCGTGGCGATCTCACCGAGGAGCAGTTCGAGCGAAAGCTCGAGACCCTCCTCGAAACGGAGACGCTGGAGGACGTGAAGGGTCGTGACTCGATCACGTCCGGCGATGAGCAGCCGCGAGCGACGTCGCGAGAGGAAACGGAGCATCACCCGGAGGATTCGGCGACCGAGCCGGAGCGCGAGTCGTAAGCTCCTACGGACAACGACACGCCTTTTTCCGGGGCCCCTGTGGGCAACGTATGGAACAGAAGCAGGAGCTGTCGAGTATCGACCTCCGTGCGCTCGTGACGGAGACCCGGCGGTACACGGGCGCGAAGGTCGACAAGGCCTATCTGTACGGCGACGACCTGCTCCGCCTCAAGCTCCGCGACTTCGACCGCGGCCGCGTCGAGCTCATGATCGAGGTCGGCGACGTCAAGCGCGCACACGTCGCGGACCCCGACCACGTCGGTGCCGCCCCCGGCCGGCCCCCCAACTTCGCGAAGATGCTGCGGAACCGGCTGAGCGGGGCCGACTTCGTCGGCGTCGAACAGTACGAGTTCGACCGCATCCTCACCTTCGAGTTCGAGCGCGAGGACCAGAACACCCGGATCGTCGCGGAGCTGTTCGGCCAGGGGAACATCGCTGTCCTCGACGAAAGCGGCGAGGTCGTCCAGTCGCTGGAGACGGTCCGACTGAAGTCCCGCACAGTCGCTCCCGGCGCACAGTACGAGTATCCGGGCACTCGACTCAACCCGCTCGACATCTCCTTCGACGCCTTCTGTCGACGGATGGACGAGTCCGACACTGACGTCGTCAGGACCCTGGCGACCCAGCTCAACCTCGGCGGGCTCTACGCGGAGGAAGTCTGCTCGCGGGCCGGTGTCGAGAAGACGCTGGACATCGCCGAGGCGACGGAGGAGCACTTCCGGTTCGTCCACGACGCCATCGCACGCATCGACGAGCGGCTCCACTCCGGCGACCTCGACCCCCGCGTGTACGAGCACGACGGCGAAGTCGTCGACGTCACCCCCTTCCCGCTCGTCGAGCGCGAGGACGTCGACAGTGAGGGATGCGACTCCTTCACGGCCGCCGTCGACGACTACTTCTACCGACTCGAGCGGACAGAGGAGGAGGAGATCGAGGAGGCGGGTGCCTCCGAGCCCGAATTCGAGGAGGAGATCGCGAAGCAGCAACGCATCGTCGAACAGCAGGAGCAAGCGATCGAGGGTTTCGAGGAGCAGGCCGAGCAGGAGCGCGAGCGCGCCGAACTCCTCTACGCGAACTACGACCTCGCTGACGAGGTCCTGACGACGATCCAGGACGCCCGCGAGGCCGGCGTCCCCTGGGACGAGATCGAGGAAACCCTCGAGGCCGGCGCGGAGGAGGGCATCGAGGCGGCCGAGGCCGTCCGCGACGTCGACGGGAGCGAGGGAACGGTCACGGTCGAACTCGACGACACCCGAATCGAGCTGGACGCCACGGCGGGCGTCGAGGTGAACGCCGACCAGCTCTACCAGGAAGCCAAACGCGTCGAGAAGAAGAAGGAGGGCGCCAAGGAAGCCCTCGAGGAGACGCGCGAGGAGCTCGAAGCCATCAAGCAGCGCCGCGAGGAGTGGGAGGCCAAAGAAGAGAGCGAGGTGGAGGAAGAAGAGGAGGAAGGCGAGTTCGAGGATGTCGACTGGCTCTCGCGGTCGTCGATTCCAATTCGCTCGACGGATAACTGGTACGAGCGGTTCCGCTGGTTCCGGACCTCGGACGACTACCTCGTCATCGCCGGGCGCAACGCCGACCAGAACGAGGAACTCGTGAAGAAGTACATGGACAAACACGACCGCTTCTTCCACACGGAAGCCCACGGCGGCCCCGTGACCATCCTCAAGGCCGCCGGTCCCTCGGAATCGGCCGAGGAAGTCGACTTCTCCGACGAGACGCTCCGGGAGGCCGCGCAGTTCGCCGTCTCCTACTCCTCGGTCTGGAAGGAAGGCCGCGGCGCGGGCGACGCGTACATGGTCGACCCGGATCAGGTCTCGAAGACGCCCGAGAGCGGCGAGTACCTGGAGAAGGGCGGGTTCGCCATCCGCGGCGACCGCACGTATTTCAGGGACATCCCCTGCCGGGTCGCCATCGGGATCCAGTGTGAGCCGGTGACCAGACCCATCGGGGGCCCGCCGACGGCCATCGTCGACCGCGTGGCGACCCACGTCGAGCTGGAGCCCGGCATGTACGCCCAGAACGACATGGCGACGAAGCTCTACCGCGAGTTCAAGGAGCGCTTCAACGACGAGTCGTTCATCCGGAAGGTCGCGAGCGCCGACCTCATCCAGGAATTCCTCCCGGCGGGCGGGTCGGAGATTATCGACTGAGGCGCTGTTGGAGATCCCTAGCGGCGAGTCGGGCGACGATACTTCGCGATGACCGCGAGCGGAGCAGTCCGAACGCTGTCGCTGGCGACGCTTCTCGACGGTAGCAGCGTCGCTCTGTTCGGGGACCGCACATATACGGGAGTAGCAACTCTACCGACGAGTACACACACGAATACCATGGCCGACGCGCTCTACGACGACAACCCCCGCCTGTACGACGCGATCCAGTCCGACTGGGAGTACGACCGCGACGTGGCGTTCGTCCGCGAGGTCGTCTCGCGGCACCTCGACCGCCGCGTCGCGCAGGCGACACTCGAACGGGAGGACCCTGTCCGTCTGCTCGAGGTCGGCTGCGGCACCGCCGAGCACACCTGGCGACTGAGCGAGGCCGGCTTCGCCGTCGTCGGCGTCGACCCCGCGGAAGGGATGCGCTCGCTTGCGCGAGGGAAGTGTCCCCCCGAAGTCGACCTTCGCCCGGGGTCGCTGCCAGCGCTCGACCCCCTCGGCGACGACGAGCGCTTCGACGTCGCCGTCGCTATCAGGGGCGTCGTCAACCATCTGGCGCCCGAGACGCTCGGCCCGGCGATCGACGCCTTCGCGGACCACCTCGTCGACGGCGGCGTCCTGATCTTCGACAACTCGCCGCTTCCGCCCGACGGCAACGACCCGGCGCTGGACGTCGGCGAGACCGACGGCGGGGACCGATACGCGCGGGTCGCCCGGATGCGCCCGCGAGCGGACGGCCGCCTCGACTGGTGTGAAGCGACCTTTACCGCCGACGACGCCTGGGTGAACGTCCGCCCGATGACGCCGTTTTCCGACGAGCGAATACGGACGGCGCTCGTCGACCGGGGCTTCGCGGTCGAGACTCGCGATGGATATGGCCCAGAGGACCGGCGAACGGTGTTCGTCGCCGTCGCGGGCGGTCGCTGATAGTCGCGCCGTCCGTGACGGACGAAGCGTCGATCGCTTCGAGAAAGAGATTTGCGGATTGCCCCAGTGACTCCTTGTCCCGTTGGTTCAGACACCTTCCCGCGGTCGAGACAGACGACACTGCCGCTCGCGACGTCGCTACGCTCCGTCGTCAGCGTCGCCAACGTCCATCGTGTAGCAGACCGCGGTGCCGTCGAGGACGAGCGTGTCGTCGTTTCTGTAGACCTGCGTTTCCAGCTCGGTAATCGGCTTGTCCTCGCGAACGTCGGTCACCTCGACGACGCCGGTAATCTCGTCGCCGGGGCGGACCGGCGCTTCGAAGTCCCAGTCGACGTTGAGGAAGACGGTCCCGGGCCCTGGAAGCTCCTGCGCGACGACCGCGTTGAGGATGGCGCTCGTGATCCCACCCTGGACGACGATCTCGCCGAAGCCGGACGCTTCCGCCGCGGCCTCGTCGTAGTGCAGGGGGTTCCGGTCGCCGCTGATCTCCGTGAAGCGCTCGATGTCCTCCTCCTCGACTCTCCGGGTTCGTTCGGCCGTGTCGCCGACGCTCGGCGCTGGTCGCGGCCAGGCGCTCTCGTCCGTGTCGCTCATGTGGGTCGGTACCGGTACCCGCGGCCAAAGTCTATCGTTCCCGGCGAGGCTTTCTGGCGTCCGGAGACGTAGTTAGCGGATCGTAGCCGAGAGATAGCGGCGAGCCGGTCGGAAAGGGCAAGAATGACACGTGCCCCTGACTACGGTGAGGTATGAGCGACGGCGACGACGACCACCAACTTCGAATCGAAACGCGCGCGATCCACGCCGGCCAGGAGCCGGAGGAGGAGACGGGCGCGCTGATGACGCCTATCTACGCGAACTCCACCTACGAGCAGGAGGCGCCGGGCGAGCACACCGGGTACGAGTACTCGCGCACGGGCAACCCGACGCGGACGGACCTCGAAGAGAACCTCGCGGACCTCGAATCCGGCAGCCACGCCCGCGCGTTCTCCTCCGGGATGGGCGCCATCAACACGGTCCTGAACCTGCTGGAATCCGGCGACCACGTCGTCGCCGGCGACGACGTCTACGGCGGGACACACCGCATCCTCACGCAGGTGTACGAGCAGTACGACCTCGAGACCTCCTTCGTCGACACGACGGACCACGCCGCCGTCGAGGACGCGATGCAGGAGAACACCGAGCTCGTCTGGGTCGAAACCCCGACGAACCCGCTGATGAACGTCAACGACATCGCGGCCCTCGCGGAGATCGCCCACGAGCACGACGCGCTCTGTGCGGTCGACAACACCTTCGCGACGCCGTACCTCCAGCGCCCGCTCGAGCTCGGCGCCGACATCGTCTCGCAGTCGCTGACGAAGTACCTCGGCGGTCACTCGGACACCGTCGGCGGCGCGCTCATCGTCGACGAGGACGGCCTCGACGAGAAGCTCGGCTTCTACCAGAACTCCGTCGGCGCGACGCCCGGCCCGTTCGACTCCTTCCTCGTCCTCCGCGGGACGAAGACGCTGCCCGTGCGGATGGACCGTCACTGCGAGAACGCCAGCGAGCTGGCCGAGTGGCTCGAGAACCACGAGGACGTCGACCGCGTCTACTACCCCGGCCTCGAGAGCCACCCGCAGCACGACCTCGCGGCCGAACAGATGGACGACTTCGGCGGCATGCTCTCTTTCGAGTTCGACGGCACGCTCGAACAGGGCTCGACCGTCGTCAGCGAGACGGAGGTCTTTACCCTCGCCGAGTCGCTCGGCGGCGTCGAGAGCCTCATCGAACAACCTGCCGCGATGACGCACGCGGCGATTCCCCGTGAGGAACGAGAAGCGGCGGGGCTGACGGACAGCCTGATTCGCGTTTCTGTTGGCGTCGAGCACGTCGACGACCTGAAGGAAGACCTGCAGCAGGCGTTCGACGCCGCGAAATAAGTCGTTTCGGCGTTTTGCAGAGTTCGATAGTTGATTTTGTTTTTAAGTGGGAGTATGTCTACAGACGTTGCTGCACTGGACTGCAACAGCCGGGAAGCTCTAGGCCATTTCTCTTTATAAACTATATTTAAAGGTGCAGACGCTGCTGCGCTCGACAGCACCACAGACTCCTCGAAAGCCCTCGGCCGCTCTTGCTTATAAACCGTATTTATAGGTGCAGACGCTGCTGCGCTTGCCAGCACCGCAAACATCCAGAAAGCCCTCGGCCACTCTTGTTTATAAACTGTATATAAAGGTGCAGACGCTGTTGCACTTGACACCACCACAGACTCCTCGAAAGCCCTCGGTCGCTCTTGCTTATAAACCGTATTTATAGGTGCAGACGCTACTGCGCTTGCCAGCACCGCAGACACCTCGAAAGCCCTCGGCCGCTCGCGGTCGCTCCGCGACATATCCGCGGCTCTCCGCCTC
>JBDGPU010000148.1:18506-33634 GCA_042219525.1 Halopenitus sp. | reverse complement strand
CAGCACCGCCGCGGCGCGCCCCGCCCTCCCTCGCACGCGTTGCTCGCGCGCGCCACCGCACCCGCACCGCAAGCCCGACAGCCGCCGCCTGCGACGCCCGGACACCACTCCTGGGTGGGACTGAAAGGGGCAGCCGCTGAGCGGGACGCCCTGCGACGAAAGCACCGCAACCCGGCGAGCGAACGCAGTGAGCGAGCCGGGTGAGGAGCGCAGCGAGCAGCGCGACCGCCTCAGCGGCTGGGGCTTTCTGGGTGTGCCGAGTGGTGTCGCTAGCGACGACATCCGAACAAACCACGCAGAAAGCGACCGCCTCAGCGGCTGGGGCTTTCTGGGCGTGCCGAGTGGTGACGCTGACTACGATAACCGTCCAAACCTCGGACAAAGCGACCGTCTAAACGACCGGCACTTTCAAAACAGACCGAGTGGTGTCGCCAGCGATGCTCATATTTAAGTAAAACGCGAAACCGACGAACTCGAGTCCACACTGCCGATGCCGGGGAAACTAATCACCTGGAGCGAAAACCCGGAGATGAATCCATGATCGTCCGAATCTGGCACGGCACGACGAAGCCCGAAGACGCCGCGGAGTACGAGAATCTCGTCACCGAGGAGAACTACGACAAGATCGAGAACAAGTCCGGCGAAGGCTACGTCGGCTACGAGATGGCCAAGCGCGACGAGGGCGACCGGATCGAGTACGTCACCATCACCCGGTTCGAGTCGTGGGAGGCCGTCGAGGAGTTCGGCGGCGACGACTGGGAGCAAGCGTTCGTCCCGCCGAAGGCCAAGGAGCTGCTCACCGACTACGACGAGTACGCCGAGCACTACGAAGTCGCTCACAGCGACGGCGTCTGAGCGGCTGAGTCCTTCTCGGCAGCCGAACCCAACGGACATCGCCGAACGCCTGGGTTTTTCAGCCTCGATCCCCTGCGCTCCACTGTGGACGCGCACCAGATGGAGTTCGAGAACCCGTTCGGGATGGACGAGGACTGCGAGAACTGCGACGCCCTCTGCGGCTCCCGCGAGTCGCTCGTCCACGGCTACGGCGACGTCGGCGGCGAGTTCCTCGTCGTCGGCGAGGCGCCGACTCCTGGCGCCGACCGAACGGGCATTCCCTTCACCGGCGACGAGGCCGGCGAGCGGGTCCAGTCGATCTTCGCCGACCTCGGATTCGTGCGCTCCGAACCGGCGGCGACGGAGCCCGACGTCCAGAACATCTTCTTCACGTACCTGACGCGCTGTCGACATCCGGAGCGGGCGCCAACCGACGAGGAGGTCGCCACCTGCGAGCCGTTCCTCAACGCCGAGATCCGGATGATCAACCCCCAGATCATCGTCCCGGTCGGGGACCGGGCGCTGGAGGCCCTCGCGATCGACTACACCACGCGCAAACCGGAGAGCTTCGACGTCGAGACCGAGCACGCGACGACGATCCGCGGTCGCGGCTTCGAACTCGTCCCGATGAAGAACCCGGGGAGGATGACCGACGCGGACGCGGAGGCGTTCCACGAGCACATGCGCGAGAACGTCCTGAGCCGGGACTACCGGCAGACGAAGGGTCGACAAGAACGCTGAGGCAGGCGCTACTCGTCGGTTCGGTCACCAGTAGGTCGTCCGAGGACCGCCGCCGCGACGGCCGGCGGCGACGCCGACGACGACGAGGAGGACGCAGACGCTAGCGACGGCGATGGCCCCGGGCGAACTGAGCGCGGCGGGCAGTCCAGCGAGACCGCTTGCGATCAGCAGCAGCGCGACGAGGGCGGCCAGAAACGCGAGGAGCCGGCGGAGTTCCATGGCGGCCCAACGGAGAGCGCGCACTAAAAACGGCGGCTTCAAGACGCCAAGGCGAGGAGGACGAGTATGACCGTCGTGGCCGTGCTGGCCGACCCACCCCGCGAGGGGCATGCCCTGTCCGCACTCGCCGAAACGAGCCCCCTCTCGGCGGCCGACGCGGCCGACCTCGCCGAGGCCGCCCTCCGGGATACCGTCCTCGCTGTCGCCCGCTCGGGGAGCGACCTGCTCGTGAACTACCCGACCGACGACCAGTTGCCCGACGCGGCCGTCACGGACACGCCCGCCGAGGCCGAACTGCGCGCGATCGTCGGCGACACCCTCGACTCGCTGGACGACGTGCGCTTCGAGAAGCAGGTCGGGTCGACCTTCGACGCCCGCGTGGGCAACACCGTGACGCACCTGCTGCGCGAGGAGAACGAGCGATCCGTCGCGGTAGTACGCCCGAACGCGCCGTTCCTCTCCCGGACCCTGCTCGACGGCGCCTCGATGCAGCTCCGCTCGAACGAGGCCGTACTCGGCCCCTCGACGGCGGGGCGCACGTATTACGCTGGCTTCACCGAGCCGATCGACTTCGACGGCGCCTTCGCGACCCCCGCGCTGGAGACGCTCACGGCGCGGACCCGCGACGTCGACGGCGACGTCGAGTTCCTCGAAACACAGCCGACGATCGCGACCGGCGCGGACCTGCTCGACGTGGTCCCCGAGATTCGCGCCCGTGTCGCCGCCGAGCGCACCGTTCCCGTGCACACGGCGGAGGTCATTCACGACCTCGGGCTCGACGTCGTCGAGGAGGACGGCGAGCCGACCCTGGTTCGGGAGTAATCGATCCGGTCATTTTGATCGCCACCCGGGACCGACATTCATTTGTCGGGCCGCAGGCAACGTCCGGGTGCTGGTGGGATGGCAGAGTGGCCTATTGCGCCTGCCTTGAAAGCAGGTGGCCTCACGGCCTCCTGGGTTCAAATCCCAGTCCCACCGCCTTTTCGTTCCAGGAACCTGACAGCGTGAGCGTCGGCGTCGAAATCGACGTTTGCGGACTCAGTACGCGCCCCGTCGGCTGTCACGCGTTACCATTCAACTCATCAATCTTTAAGAAGTCTGGCAGCTAATACGGGGACAGGTGATACAATGAGTCACGAACTCGATCCGCTTCCGTACGATTACGACGCACTCGAACCGCACATCTCCGAACAGGTCCTCACGTGGCATCACGACACCCACCATCAGGGCTACGTCAACGGTCTCAACAGCGCCGAGGAGGCCCTCGCGGAGAACCGCGAGAACCACGAGTTCGGTAGCACGCCGTCCGCGCTCGGCGACGTGACCCACAACGGCTCGGGGCACTACCTCCACACGCTGTTCTGGAACAACATGTCCCCGAACGGCGGTGGCGAGCCGGACGGCGACCTCCGCGACCGCATCGAGGAGGACTTCGGGTCCTACGAGGCCTGGAAGGGCGAGTTCGAGGCCGCTGCCGGCGCCGCCGGCGGCTGGGCTCTGCTCGTCTACGACCCGGTCTCCAAGCAGCTCCGGAACCTCAAGGTCGACAAGCACGACCGTGGCGCGCTGTGGGGCGCTCACCCGATCCTGGCGCTCGACGTCTGGGAGCACTCCTACTACCACGACTACGGCCCGGCCCGCGGTGACTTCATCCAGGCGTTCTTCGAGGTCATCGACTGGGACGACGTGGCAGAAAACTACCAGAACACCGTCAGCAACCACGAGTAAGTCGACCCGGCGGTCGCCGGATCGTGTGCGGTTGCAACCCCGATTTTTTGACTGCGTCCGACCCGTTAGTCGCTTGCCTCGGCGTCGAGTACCGTTGCGAGCGCAGCAGGATCGACGATCTCGTCGAGCGACTCGGTCAGGCTCCGGAAATCGCATGGCTCGACGGCACTATCGAAGCTCGCGAACAGCCCGATTCGGTCGTCGCCCTCGCCGAAGAACGTCCGAAACTGGTCGTACTCGTCGAATCCACGAACCGTGTAGCGGTACTCGGCGTAATGCAGGTCCTCGTAGGTGTCCCGCGTGACGTAGCCGTAGCGCTCGATGTCGACGAACTGGCTCACGTCGACGTCGTCGATGGTCGCCGCGACGGTGTCGCGCAGGTACAGCGACGCGTGCCGCTCGTCGTCGAAGATCCAGACGTCGCGCAGGCGCTCGCCCCCGAAATACCGACACGCGTCGATTATCTGACTCGTCAGATCGTCCATCAATGTCTGCCTGTGTCAGTCACCCACAATACATGTTTCGCCTTCGTGGAGTCGACAATGGGCCCCGTCGACGACGGCGCCACGCCAGCGCCGGGTTGCGATAGCGACGAGATTTCACCAGTGACGAACCGCGCGGACCGCCAGCATTTACTCACCCGCTACCGAACGAGGAGCCATGCCGGAACCAAAGGAGGCGTTCGACGAGATCTACCCCTGCGACTTCTACACGGCCGATGAGCTGCTGGAGCCGGACAAGATGTACACCGTGCCCGAAATCGCACGCATGCTCCAGGGGCTCGAGGCCGAAGCGGAGGTCGACGAGGGAACTGAGGCGGTCCTCGTCGACTGGGCCATTCCGTGGATCATGTCCAACGCGGACGATCTCGTGATCGGTGAACCGCTGGAGGAGGAGGGGCCGGGCTACTACGGCCTCGCCACGGACGCAACGGAATCGGACGAGGGTGCGGCCGACGAGGGACCCGAAAGCGACGGGGACGCCGAGTAGCCCACGTGACTGGGATCCCGACGGACGCGACGCTGCTCGTCGCGGGCGGCACGCGAGTCGACGCCGGCAAGACGACCTTCTCGACGGGGCTGCTGTCCAGGCTCCGGAGCGACGGCGCCGAGCCGACAGGCGTCAAACCCCGCGCAGGCAACGACTTCTGGTTCGACCACGACGACGTTCGGACGGCGATCACTGACGGTCGACTGTACGGCAAGGACGCGCGCCGGCTCGCGGCCGCCAGCGCCCGGCCGCTGCGCCATGGGGACGGCGACGACGATGCCACCGGCGTCGACGGCGCCGAGAGCGGGGCCGAGGAGTTCGCGCCGGAACGCATCAACCCGATCCACCGCCTCTGGCGACCGACGCCCGGCCACACCGGGCTGCTCGGCGAGTCCGACCGCACCTTCCTCGTCGATCGCGTGGAGACCAGCGGCGACCCCCTGTTCGTCGTCAACGGAGCCGCGGCGGACGCGGGGCTCGTGCCGGAGCCGGTCTTCGAACACCTCCCGCTCGAGGCGGCGCCGCGCGTGCGGAGCGTCGATGAGTTCAACGAGCTGATGCGCGACTACCACGTTCCGGGGCTGGCGCGGCTGGCCGACCGGGTCGCCGACGCGCACGGACCGGTCGTCGTCGAGTCGTACAGCGACGTCGCGTTCCCACTGGAGGTTGCCGTCGACGCCGTGGCGGTGGTCGACCCTGGCCGGGTCCGGGTGTACGATGGCGATCGATACGAGACAGCCCGGGAGGTCGCCGCCGGGAGCGCGCGCGAGGGGCAACTGGAGGAACACACCGATGCTGTGACCGAAATGGTCGAGCCGCTGGCGACGGTCGGCCTGCCCGCGCTCACGAGTGAAGAACGGGAACGGCCGGAGCGCGTCGCCGACGCCTATGCGGCTGCGTACGACGCGCTGCTCGATCGATCGTGAGGTCTCCTGAATCTCAACCTATTTCCGTATCGGACCGGATTACACGGTATCGATGCGAGAGGCGACTCGGCGATGGATCGGCGGCGCACTCGTCTGTGCGCTCGGGCTTTTGCTTGCGTCGGTGACGGTCAGCGACATCCATCAGGACGCCATGCTCGGGGAACCGCTGTGGGCGACAGTGGCCGAGAACAGCATCCCGTTCGTGCTCGACCTCGGGTTGATCGGCGTCGGACTTGCGATCGTCACCGACACCCGTCGGATCGATGAGCCGACGACGGTCGCGATGACCGTCCTCGCCGGCAGCCTCGCTGTCCTCGTCCTCGTCAGCTGGGTGTTCGCCTTCCAGCGCTTCCAGTCGTCGCCGCGTCCGATGATCCTGGTGACGCACATGACCACCCTCGGCGCGGTCGCCGGGGGCGTGTTCGGTACCCACTACGGCCACCAGCAGTCACAGCGCGGGCAACTGGAAGCCGAGCGGGATCGCATCTCGAGCCTGTTCGAAAACAGCACGGACTGCATCGTCGAAGTCGAGTTCGTCGACCGCGAGCCAATCGTGCGAGCGGTGAACCCGGCCTTCGAGGAGGCCTTCGGGATGCCCGAAGCGGAGGTCGTCGACGAACCGCTGAACGAGTTCGTCGTCCCGCCCGAGCGACAGGAGGGCTCCCGAGAGATCGTCGACCGAGTGATCGACGGGGAACGGTTCGAAACCGAGGTCGTCCGCCAGACGATACGTGGCGATCGGACGTTCCACCTCCGCGCGATCCCCCTGAACGACTCGGAGATCGCTTCCGACGGCTACGCGGTGTACACCGACGTCACCGAGCAAAAGCGCTACCGCGAGCGGACGGAACTGCTCCACGACGCTACGAGAGCGCTGATGGAAGCGGAGACGTCGCGTGAAGTCGCCGAGCGTGGGGTGACTGCCGCGGCGGACATCCTCTCGCTCGAGATCGTTGCCGTCTTCGAACAGGAGGAGGACGACCTTATCCCGATCGGCACCACGGACGAGGCGGAGGAGATGTTCGGCGGGATAGCGAGCCTCCCCATCGGGGACAGCATCGCCGGTGACGTCTTCCGCAACGGCGAGACGGAGTACGTGGCCGAAGTCAGTGAGGATCCTCGGACGTACAGCAACAAGTCACCAGCGAGCAGCGAGCTAATCGTGCCGCTCGGCGACCACGGCATCTTCATCGTCGGCTCCCCCGCCGTCGACGACTTCGACGAGTCGGAACGCTCGCTGGTCCGGATCCTGGCCGCCAACGTCGAAAGCGCGCTTGACCGCGCGGACCGGGAGGCCGCGCTCCGGGAGCGCGAGGCCGAACTCTCGCGACAGAACGACCGCCTCGAGACGTTTGCCCGTGTGGTTTCACACGACCTGCGGAACCCGCTCTCGATCGCCAGGGGCTATCTGGACATGGCGTTGGAGGGGGACGAAAAAGCCGCTGACCGCGTCCGCGACGCCCACAGCCGGATGGACGACCTCATCGAGGACCTGCTAACGCTCGCCAGGAGCGGTGTCGCCATCGACGACCGGCAGCCGACCTCGCTAGAGGTAGTCGCCCGCGACGCCTGGAAATCAGCGGACACGGACGGCCTGGAGCTGACCGTCGAGACCGACAGACAGCTCTCAGCCGACCCGGACCGACTCCGACAGCTCCTCGAGAACCTCTTCCGCAACAGCGCCGAGCACGCCGGCGGCGACGAGGACATTTACGTCGGCGCGCTCGCGGACGGGTCGGGCTTCTACGTCGAGGACACCGGCCCCGGCATCCCGGAAGAGGAACGCGACGACGTCTTCGAGTTCGGCTACTCGACGCGCGAGGAGGGAACCGGCATCGGCCTCTCCATCGTCAGCGAGATCGTCGAAGGCCACGACTGGAGCGTCTCCATCGAGGACGGGCGATCCGGCGGCGCGCGGTTCGAGTTCACCGTCGAATAGCGCGAGACGCTATCGTCTTCGCCGTCACCGTTGCTGTCGCCGTCGCCGTCACCGATGCTGTCGCCGCCGCCGTCACCGTTGCTGTCGCCGTCGCCGTCGCCGTCACCGATGCTGTCGCCGCCGCCGTCACCGTTGCTGTCGCCGTCGCCGTCACCGTTGCTGTCGCCCTCACCACCACTGTCGCGGCCTGCGGTCCCCACGACGTGCTGTGATTCGGACCGGCCCCTTTCGGACGATCGGCGGAATTTTTACTCCGGCACGCCCGTTGGCTGGTAAGACCTCGACACATGCAACAGTACCTCGACGTCGTGCGCGACACCATCGGGTCGGGCGCGTACAAACCGAACCGGACCGGCGTGGACACGGTCGCGTCGTTCAGCCAGCAGTACACCGTCGACCTCTCGGAGGGGTTCCCGCTGCTGACGACGAAGCAGCTCGACGGCTACCGCTGGAACTCGCTGATTCACGAGGTGCTGTGGTACCTCTCCGGCGAGGAGCACATCCGAAGCCTCCGCGAAGAGACGAAGATCTGGGACGCCTGGGCCGACGCCGAGGGCCGGCTCGACACTGCCTACGGGCGCTTCTGGCGCCGCTTCCCGGTCCCTGAGGGCGGCCTGGAGGGCGAGGCGTGGCCCGACGACGCCAACCGCTGGGTTACCGTCGAGGAGGACACCGAGGGGAACCGTCACCGCACGTTCGACCAGATCCAGTACGTCCTCGACACCCTCGAGGAGAACCCCCACTCCCGGCGGATGGTCGTCAACGCGTGGCACCCCGCAAATGCGGCGGTGTCGACGCTGCCGCCCTGCCACTACACCTTCGTCATCGACGTCATCGACGGCGAGCTGAACCTCCACCTGACGCAGCGGTCCGGCGACGTCGCGCTCGGCGTCCCCTTCAACATCGCCGCCTACTCGCTGCTGGCGAGGGCCATCGCCCAGCAGACCGGCTTCGAGGTCGGGGAGTTCGGACACACCGTCGTCGACTCGCACGTCTACTGCGGCACGGGCGACCGCGGCGACTGGTACGCGGACGGACTCGACGAACTCCAGGCCCGGATGGCCGACGTCGACAGCAAGGCGGAGTATCGCCACGTGAAGGCGTGGCTCGAGGAGACCGCCCCGGCCGAGGCCGAGGGTGAGGAGGGGTACGACCACGTGCCGAACCTGCTCGAACAGCTCGCGCGCGAACCCCGCGAACGCCCGACCATCGACATCGCCGACAAGCCACTCGACGAGCTGACGGCCGAGGACATCCAGCTCCGCGACTACGAGTCGGCCGAGGGCCTCAGCTTCGCGGTCGCGGAATGAGCGGCGACAGTGGAAACGGAACGACCGTCGACCTGAACGTACCCGAGGACCTGACGCTCGCTCTCATCGCCGCGGTCGCCGAGAACCGGGTCATCGGCGCCGAGGGCGAGATGCCCTGGCACTACCCGGCCGACCTCCAGCACTTCAAGGAGACGACGACGGGCCACCCCGTTATCATGGGGCGACGGACCTACGAGAGCATCGTCGACGCACTCGGCGAGCCGCTGCCGGAGCGGATCACCGTCGTCCTCTCCCGGTCCGACCTCGAGCTCCCCGAGAACGCCGTGCTGGCGAACGACCTGCAAGCGGCCATCGAGAAGGCGACTGCGGCGGCCGACGACCTGGGCGTCGACACCGTCTACGTCGCCGGCGGCGGGACGGTGTACGAGGCGTTCCTCCCGGTCGCCGACCGACTGGTACTGACCGAGATCCGCGAGCCCGTCGCTGGCGACACGCGATTCCCGGCGTTCGACGCGGACGAGTGGACCGAAACCGCGCGCGAGGACCGCGAGGAGCTGTCGTTCGTCACGTACGAGCGGTCCTGAGGCCGGCTGCGGAGTCCAGCTGGTCGAGGTGGGGCCGATTCCGCAAGCCTGGTCCGGGCTAAGTCGCGCTGGGCTGGGCCGCCGTTGGTCTCGGCGTTCTTGTGCCCCAGGACGGGCGCTGTCCCCCCGGTGATCGAGCCGCCCTGATGGGTGTTTGCATCGCTATCCGTTTCGGGAGGCTTTTTCCCTACTCGCCTGCTACAGTGTCGTAATGATAATCGAAGGAGCTACGCGACGAGGTGGGCGCCGATGATGGGTAACGATCAGCAGGCCTACGACCGCGGCACGTCCCTGTTCTCGCCCGACGGGCGCATCTACCAGGTCGAGTACGCCCGCGAAGCGGTGTCGCGAGGGGCTCCCAGCGTCGGCATCACCACGAGCGACGGTATCGTCTTCGCTGCCATGAGCCGCGCGTCGTCGCCGCTGATGGAGTCGGAGAGCATCGAGAAGCTCCACAAGCTGGACGACCACGTCGGCACGGCCTCCGCGGGCCACGTCGCCGATGCGCGTCAGCTGATCGACTACGCCCGCCAGATGGCGCAGTCGAACCGCCTGCGCTACGGCGAGCCGGTCGGCATCGAGACGCTGACGAAGTACGTCACCGACCACATCCAGGAGAACACGCAGCTCGGCGGCACGCGGCCGTACGGCGCAGCGCTCCTCATCGGAGGCATCGAGAACGGCGAGCCGCGCCTCTTCGGCGCCGACCCCTCGGGAACGCCCCACGAGTGGAAGGCGACCGTCATCGGCGGCGGCCGTCAGGAGATCCAGACCCTGTTCGAGGAGGAGTGGAACGAGGACCTCTCGCTCGAGGAAGGCATCGAGCTGGCGATCAACGGCCTCCGCGAGCACGAGGAGGACCTCGAACCGGCCGAGCTGAGCGTCTCGACGGTCACCGAGGAGGAGGGGTACCAGACGCTCTCCACCGAGGAGATCGAGGAGCACGCGCCGGAGCTCCCCGAAGAGGACGACGACGCGGACGCTGACGACGCTGACGCGGACGACGCTGACGACGAAGAGTAGCGACCGACCGCGTTCGAGCGGATCTCCACCTTTTTCCGCGTCTCTACCCAACGAGCAGCCATGGTACACGTCGCCGAACTCGTCGCCTACCCGGTCAAGTCGCTCGACGGTTGCGAGCGCGAGCGCATCCGCCTCACCGGCGACGGCCCGCTCGTCGGCGACCGCGTCTACGCCCCCGTCGAGGGCGCCGTCGACCCCGCGGACGCGTCCGTCGGGGCCAACGGCGGCTACGTGAACGGCAAGAGCGAGCGGCGCGTCCACCGGATCGACGCGAGCTACGAGACGGCGAGCCCGGCGGACGCCACGCCGACGGCGGTCACCCTCTCCGCGCCGGGGATGGACACCCGAACGTTCGAACTGCCCGCGGAGGCAGACGCGGCCGGCGACTGGCTCTCCGCGTTCGTCGGCTACGACGTCGACCTCGCCCGCGAGAGTGGGCCCCACCAGGACCGGCAGGGCCGCTTCGGCCCCTCGGTCGTCTCGCGGGCGACGCTGGCGGAGGTCGCGTCGTGGTTCGACGACCCCGCCATCGACGCCGGGGAGATGCGCCGTCGCTTCCGGCCGAACGTCGTCCTCGACGACTGTCCGGCGTTCTGGGAGGACCGCCTCTTCGCCGACCACGGCGAGCGCGTCCGCGTTCGCGTCGGCGACGCCGAACTCACTGGCGTCGACCCCTGTGCGCGCTGTGTCGTCCCCTCGCGAGACCCGGACACGGGCGCGGAGCTACCGGACTTCCGTGAGACGTTCCTCGAAAAGCGCCGCGAGACCATGCCGGAGTGGTCCGGCGGCGAGCGGTTCGACCACGACTTCCAGCTGATGACGACGACGGCCGTCCCGGAGTCCGCGTGGGGAACCGAGATCGCCGTCGGTGACGAGGTCGAGATCCTCGAGACTGTCGCGGCGGACTAAATTGCTACAGTCGGGTTACAGCCCGCTGTCGCTGTACTTGTCCCGGCGATAGAGGTCCATCTCGTGGACCGACGACCCCTCCTTGCCGGCCGCGTAGGCGATGGCGTCGGCGACCTCCTCTGGTTCGGTCACTTCTCCCGGCTCGAACCGTTCCTCGAACGGCTGGCCCTCCTCGCTCATGAACTCCGTTCGGACTTCCGAGGGGTTGATCACGGACACGCCGACGCCCTCGTCGCCGACCTGCGCGGCGACGCTGTGGGCGAACCCGCGTGCCCACCACTTGGTCGCGGCGTAGACGGGATTGAACGAGCGCGGGAACTTCCCCGCGAAGCTGCCGACGACGACGAGGTTGCCGGCGCTGTCGGTCAGGTGCGGGAGGGCGGCACGCGTGAGGTAGAACGTGCCGTCGACGTTGGTCTCCTGCATCGCCTCGTACTCCTCGTCGCTCATCGTCGCCACGTCGCTGCCGCGGCCCACGCCGGCGTTCGCAACGACGACGTCCAGCCCGCCCAGGCGGTCGACCGTGGCCTCGACGGCGGCTTCGACCTCGACGCTCTCGCGGACGTTGGTCGGGACGCTCGTCGCCTCGACGCCGTACTCGGCCCGGAGGTCGGCCGCGATCGATTCGAGCTGCTCCTCGCGGCGCGCGAGGAGCGCGACGTCGGCGCCCTTGCGGGCCAGCACGTGGGCGGTCGCCTCGCCGATGCCGGAGCTCGCACCTGAGACCAGTGCCACGGCGGAGTCGAGTGCCGTCATGGGTGCCCCTGCGTCGGCCAGCACCGTGAGTGTACTCCCGGCAGCAAGACGAGCCGCCCGCGGCGACGCGTCCGCGGGCCGCGCCGTCGTCGAGACGATGCGACGCAACCGGTGGCCGCTGCCGGGACCCGACCATTAAGGCGGCCAGCCACGCACCGCCACGTATGCACATCTTACGAGGCGGCCGCGTGGCCGACGTCGACGGAACGCGAGAAGCGGACGTGGGGATCGAGGACGGCGAGATCGTCGCGGTCGGCGACATCGGTGATGGGGACAGCGAAACCGACGTTTCCGGCCAGGTCGTCGCGCCGGGGCTCATCGACGCGCACGTCCACGTCTCGATGGACGGACGCCCGGACGTCGCAACCGCCTTCGAGGAATCCGACTACACCGCAGCGTATCGAACCGCGGCCAACCTGGAGGCTGCCGTCGAGGCCGGCGTGACGACCGTCCGCGACCTCGGCGCCCGGGACACGCTCGCGCTCGACGCCGCCGAGAGCGTCGCCGACGGCACCCTCCGCGGCCCGCGGATCCTCGCGGCCGGCCAGGCGGTCATTATGACTGGCGGCCACGGCCACTGGACCGGGCGCGAGGCCGACGGCCCGCACGAGGTCCGGAAGGCGGCCCGCGAACAGCTCAAGCGCGGCGCGGAAGTCGTGAAGTGCATGGCGACGGGCGGCGTGCTCACCGAGGGCGCGGTGACCGGGGCGCCGGAGCTCACCGAGACGGAGCTCGAGGCGCTCGTCGACGCGGCCGCGCCGACGAACACGCCGACGGCCGCCCACGCCCACGGCGAGGTCGGCATTAAGAACGCGACGCGAGCGGGGATCACCAGCATCGAGCACGGGACGTTCATGGACGCGGAGGCGGCCGAGCTGATGGCCGAGAAGGGCACCTACTGGGTCCCGACCGCGAGCGCGCTCGCGGGCATCGTCGACCACGGCGTCGAGGCCGGCATCCCGGAGAGCGCCGTCGCGAAGGCGGAAGACGCCGCCGACCGCTTCGTCGAGGCGTGGGAACACGCGCTCGACGCGGGCGTGACCATCGCGATGGGGACGGACGCGGGCACGCCGTTCAACTTCTTCGAGAACATCCCCGAGGAGATCGAGCGCATGGTCGAGTACGGGCTCTCCCCCGAGGACGCACTCGAAGCCGCGACGGTCAACGGCGCCGCTCTGCTCGGCCTCGACGACGTCGGCAAGGTCGCCGAGGGCTACCAGGCCGACCTCGTCGTCCTCGACGAGGACCCGAACGCGGACGCGACCGCCTGGCAAGAGCCGGACGCGGTGTACAGCGCGGGCGACCAGGTCGCGTAGGCGACGCTGGCGACCGAATCTGTCCGGCAGAGGCGCCACTGCACGGTTCGAACGAACGTTGCCCCCGGTCGTAAGCGCTTTTTACGGCCCGGGACGCTGGTACATGTAGATGCCACGCGCAGCGCTCCTCGTGACCATCCTGATCCTCGTCGCCGCAGTCGGTGCCGGGGTCACTGGAACGGGGGCGGCCACAGCAGGGTCCGAGTCGATGGGAAGCGAAGCGGCGCCGACAGGGTCGCTCTCGTCGCTATCGACCGCGGGCCGTCCCGGAGCGCTCGCTGCTGACGGCGCTCCAGCCGCGATCCAGCAGAGCTTCGATCGCTCCGTCGTGCGGATACGCGTCAACGCCAACGGAAGCGCGCGCTGGACGTTCCGCTACAAGCGAACGCTGGAAACGGAGCAGGAGCGCGAGGACTTCGCCGCCTACGCCGAGGAGTTCAACGAGAACGAGACGGCGCTGTACGACTCTTTTAAGTCGGATGCGAAGGCCCTCGTCGCGGAAGGCAGCAACCAGACCGGCCGCAACATGACGGCGACGAACTTCGCCCGCAACGCGGGAATCGAGTCCTCGCTCGGCAACGACGTCGGCGTCGTCGAGCTGTCGTTCACCTGGGAGTCGTTCGCCGTCGTCGACGGCGACAGGGTGGTCGTCGGCGACGTGTTCGAGGGCGGCCTCTACGTCGGCCCCGACCAGGAACTGGTCTTCGTCGCCGGCGACGGTCTCGTCTTCGAGTCGGTGGCTCCCAACGGCACGCAGTCGAATCCCGAATCGCTCCGCAAGAGTGACACGGTGACCTGGACTGGTGAGCAGCAGTTCACGGACCAGCGGCCTCGCGTCGTGCTCGTCCCGAAATCGGCGGCGACCGCGACGGAATCGGAGTCGGGAGCCGCGTCGACGCCCGCAACCACGCCGTCGGAAACGTCGACCGCGGCGGACGCCGGAGCCGGTGACGGCGGGACGAACTGGCTGCCGCTGTTCGCGGCGGCGCTCATCACGCTCGTCGGCGCGGGCTGGTATCGGGGGCAATCCGAAACCGCCGGCTCCCCGCTCGCCGCCATCGACCCCCGGAGCACGGACGGGGGCAGCGCCGTCGGCGCTGGCGAGGACAGGTCACCGGGAGCAGCCGCTCACGGGGACGACCCCGGGACCGAGCCGGCGACTGGTGCCGGTGCGGACGGCAACGCCGCCGCGGATACCAGTACCGCCCCTGATACCAGTACTGCCGCTGACGCCGGCACTGCGGCGGCCGGGTCGGCCGCGACCGCCGCGTCGCGAACCACGGATGGCGAGTCGGCGTCTGAAGAAGGTGTCCCCGACGAGACGGCGGACGAACCTTCGGTCCCCGACGAGGCGTTCCTCTCCGACGAGGACCGCGTCCGGAAGCTGCTCCGGGAGAACGGCGGGCGCATGAAGCAGGTCCGGATCGTGGAGGAGACCGGCTGGTCGAAATCCAAGGTCAGCGTCCTCCTCTCGGAGATGGAGGAGGACGACGTCATCTCGAAGCTCCGCGTTGGCCGCGAGAACGTCGTGAGCCTCGACGGCCACGAGCCGGAAGCCGCGAAGTCGCCGTTCGACGAGGAGGACGCCGAGGAGTAGCGTTCGGAGACCCGGCCGTCCGCCAGGGGGTCGATCGGCCGAAGCGAGCGTTCCCAAGTGGAAGCCTTATCAGTGATCGGTGGCTACGACTGATTGCAACGACGACGCGTGCTCTGATGGTGTAGTCCGGCCAATCATATTGCCTTCTCGAGGCAATGACCGGGGTTCAAATCCCCGTCGGAGCATCACTTCTTTCGTCGATTACTCCCGTAGCGGCGTCGCCAGCGCCGTCCTCGTAGTGGCGTCGCCAGCGCCGTCCTCGTAGTGGCGTCGCCAGCGCCGTCCTCGTAGTGGC
>JBDGPU010000148.1:0-18406 GCA_042219525.1 Halopenitus sp. | reverse complement strand
GTCGCCAGCGCCGTCCTCGTACCGCCGCCCCTAGCATGGGACAGGTCACTGCAGGGCCTCCAAACATCCATGCTATGTGGTGCCGTGCCCCTTTCGCGGTCTGGCGACCGTCGTACCAGCCGGCGCTTACTCTTTTGAGCGTCCCCTCCTATGTCCCTCCATGAGCCAACAATCGGACGTCCAGGAGTACGAGGTCGTCGTCATCGGCGGCGGCCCGGCCGGACAGACCGCCGCGCTGTACAGTACGCGACTGGGACAGAAGACCGCGCTCGTCGACCGCGGCGGCGGCCGCGCGGCGATGATGCAGGACGTCCACAACGTCCTCGGCGTCACCGAGGAGACGAGCGGCCCCGAGTACCTCAACGTCGGCAAGGAGCAGCTCACGGAGTACGGCTGTGACCTCCACCGCGACGTCGTCACGTCCTGCACGCGCCGCGAGGACGGCAAGATCGTCCTCGCCGGCAACGACACCGAGTACCGGACCGACTACGTCGTCCTCGCGACCGGGTTCAACGACGTGCGCCCGGACCCGCCGCTGCCGCGAACCGGCCGCGGGCTCCACTACTGCCTGCACTGTGACGCACACATGTTTGTCGACCAGCCGACGTACGTGATGGGCCACAACGAGAGCACGGCCCACGTCGCCGGCATCCTGCTGAACTTCACCGACGAGGTCGACATCCTCACGCGCGGCGAGGACCCCGAGTGGAGCGACGAGACCGCGGAAATGCTCGAGGGTCACCCCATCGACGTCGTCCACGCGGACATCACGGGCGTGAACAACGGCGAGGACGGCTGGCTCGACTCGCTGGAGTTCGAGGACGGCACCGAGCGCGAGTACAAGGGCGGCTTCGCGATGTACGGCTCCGAGTACAACAACGGCCTGGCCAAGGAGCTCGGCGCCGAGCTCAACGACGACGGCACCGTCGCGGTCGAGGACCACGGCGAGACGACTGCCGAGAACGTCTACGCCGTCGGCGACCTGACGCCGGGGCACAATCAGGTGCCCATCGCGCTCGCGGACGGCGCGAAGGCCGGCATTTCGATCCACTTCGCCTCCCGCGACTTCCCGCGGGAACCCGAGGCCATCGAGGAGGCCGGGCCCGTCCGGGACGAGGAAGTGCCGGGCATCCCGGACGAACTGCTCGAGCAGGCCATCGAGTTCCACACCTACGACGACGACTGACGACGAACCTCGGCGATGTCTTCGCCAGCGGTTCGCCCGCCGCGCGGCACGTCAAAGCGCAACACGGCGAGGTGGAAACGGAACTGTTTTAATTCAACACCGGCTACCTAAGGATGCGTTAAGCCCGCTCTGATGGTGTAGTCCGGCCAATCATATTGCCTTCTCGAGGCAATGACCGGGGTTCAAATCCCCGTCGGAGCATCCCACTTTTCGAACGGCGTCACACTCGCCAGCGACGGTGCTGGAGTTCCCCAGTCGCCAGCGACGGTGCTGGATTCTCATTGTCGCCAGCGACGGTACTGGATTCTCATTGTCGCCGGCGACGACGCTGGATTCTCACTGTCGCCAGCGACAGTACTCCGTCTACGTTTCGCGAGCGACGGCGCTTCGATCTCCCGTTGCTAGGGCCGACGAAACCCGCACACTGTCGTCTCCAGCAACCACTGTAAGAGGCGTCGCTACGGGTCCTGTGTGCGTGAATCGCACCCAATTTTTCCTAGCTGCTAGGAATCCGCCCAAATGGTTTTCAAAGTTCCCTGAGGACATCGATCCATCCACTGACAGGTGGCTTCGGCTCGCAAAACGGGCAGCACGACCGAGGGACTTCCCCACGATACACCATGATCGACCCAGTCGCCGCCAGTCGCTTCCAGTTCGCGGTCACCACCATCGTCCACATCATCTTCCCCGTGATGAGCATGGGGCTCGCGCCATTCCTCATCTACTTCACGTGGAAGGACATCCGGGACGGTGATCCGATATACGAACAGCTCCGCCGATTCTGGACGAAGATCTTCGCGGTCAGCTTCGTCGTCGGGACCGTCACGGGTCTCGTGTTGGAGTTCGAATTCGGCACGAACTTCGCCGCCTTCTCCGTCTTCGCGGGCGAGCTGTTCGGTGGCCCGCTGGCGACCGAAGGCCTGATGGCGTTCATGCTCGAGGCGACGTTCCTCGGCGTGTTCCTATTCGGCCGCGAGCGCGTGTCGGACGCGATGTACTTCGTCTCCACGCTGGCCGTCGCCGTCGGGACGTGGCTCTCGGCGGTCTGGATCCTCATCGCCAACTCCTGGATGCAGACGCCGCGCGGCTACGAGGTCGTCGTCGAGAACGGCCAGCGAGTCGTCCACCTCGTCGACCCGATGGCGGCGTACTTCAATCCGCGCTTCCCCTTCATGTTCGTCCACATGCAGAACGCCGCCGTGGAGTCCGTGGCGCTGTTCATGGCCGGCGTCGCGGCCTACCACGTCTTCCGGCACCACGTCTGGGGGTACCCCGTCGAATCGATCGCGTTCTGGGAGGCGTCGCTGAAAGTCTCCCTGGTCGCGCTGGCGATCACGGCTCCCCTCCAGGTGTTCCACGGCGACCTCTACGCCCGGCACGTGTACGAGACGCAGCCGCAGAAGTTCGCGGCGATGGAGGCCGTCTGGGAGACCGATTCGTACGTGCCCGAGTACATCGTCGCGTTCCCGACCAGCATCGAGAACCTGTTGAACCCGCGGGCGAAGGACATCTTCGGCATCGGGATCCCGGGCGGCGCCTCCTGGCTCGCCAGCGGCGGCAACCCGCAGGCAACGATCACGGGCCTCAACGAGTTCGAGGGCTCCCCGCCGGTCGCCATCGTCTTCTGGGCCTTCCGCTCGATGGTCGCAATGGGCTTCTGGTTCATCACGCTCGCGTTCTGGGGCTGCTACCGCTGGTGGCGCGGCGAGCTGTTCGAGGACGACCTGCTCCACAAGGCGCTGATGGGGTCGTCCCTGCTCGGCTTCATCGCGGTCGAACTGGGCTGGGTCGTCACCGAAGTCGGCCGCCAGCCCTGGCTCGTCCAGGGCGTCCTGAAGACGAAGAACGGCGTCTCACCCGGCCTGACGGCCACGGAAGCGACGATCACGCTGGTAGCCTTCGTCGTCGCGTACGCGCTCCTGTTGAGCCTCTACACCTACGTCGTCGCCCGGATCATCTGCGCCGGGCCGCCGACCGGCGACGAGCTCCGTTCGGTGACCGGCGAGTCGCCGAGCGGGACGGGGCCGGGCGAGCCGACGGCCGCCGCGGACGCGGACTCCGAGGAGGTGACGGTCGATGACTGACGCCGCCGTGCCGGCTGCCACGTCACCCCTCGTCGCCGACGCCCTCAGCGGCGGGCCGCTCCTCGGGCTCCCGTTGACGGAGCTGTGGTTCGCGGTGCTGTTTTTCATCCTCGGGATGTTCCTGTTCCTCGACGGGTTCGACTTCGGGACGGGCGTGCTGTTCGCCCTCCGCGACGACGAGCACGAGCGCGAGCAGTTGCTGGCGGCGATCGGGCCGTTCTGGGACGGCAACGAGGTGTGGCTCGTCGTCTTCGGCGGGGCGATGTTCGCCGCGTTCCCGCCGGTGTACGCGAACCTGTTCAGCCGGCACTACCTCCTGATGTTCGCCATCCTCGCTGGCCTGTTCCTCCGGGGGCTCGCGCCGGAGATGTTCGAGCAGCGCGAGGACGAGGCCTGGCGGACCTGGTGGGGCCGCTCGTTCGCCGTCGGGAGCGCGGTCACCCCCTTCCTCATCGGGCTGTTCGCCGGCAACTGGGTCGTCGGCGCGACGTCGCTGGTGTCGCTTCCCGGCGTCGTCGTCGGGCTCGCGCTGGTGGCGCTCTGTGTCGTCACCGGCGTCGCGTTCGTCCGCCTGAAGAGTCGGGGGCCGTTGCGTGCGGCGGTCGCGCCGATCGGTCTCCAGGCGCTGGTGGCGTATCTCGTCCTCGTGGTTACCGCGCTCGGAACTATCTACGTGACGACGCCGCGGCTCCAGTCCGAACTCCTCTCGCCCGCCGTCATCGGGCTCGTCGTCCTCACCGTTGCGCTTGCGGGCGGGTACGCGGTCGCGACTCGCGGGGACCGGTACCACGCCGCGTTCACCGCGGGCGCCGGGCTCGTCTTCACGTTCGTCGTCGTCGTCGCGAGGCTGCTATACCCCTACGTCGACCCCGCGACCGACCTGACGGCCAGCGAGGCGATCATCTCCACGCTCCCGCTCAACCTGATGACGATCATGGGTGCCATCCTGATCCCGATCGTCCTCGGCTACTTCGGGATCCTCTACTCGACGTTCGCCGGGCCGATCGAACCGGAGGAAACCTACTGATGGGCGAGTCGGAACGCGCAGCGGACTCCGAGGTCTCGACCTCGGATCCCACCGAGTCGACGTCGGACGTCGTCGAAACTACGTCGGACCCCGCCGTCAACGGCCCCCCGTCGCTCGGATCGCGGATCCTGATTACCTGGGTCAGTCTGACCGCCGTCGGCGTCGTCGGCGGCCTGCTCAGTTCCGCCGTGCAGGGGCCGGTCGGCTTCGTCATCTACCTCGCGGTGACGCTCGCGTCCGTCGCCGTCCTGCTCTACAACGTGAACGAACTCGTGAAAGGGTGGGTCGCTGCGAGTCAAGCCGAATCGATGGCGGACTGATCCGTCACCGGGCTCGTCTACCGACCTCGCGAGGCCGATTCCTACTCGTGTTCCCGAATCGCGCCGACCAGCTCGGCGAGCGCACACGTCGCGCTCTTCGCCTTGACCGTCGCGCGGTTGCCGTCGAGCTCGAACCGGCGAGCGCGCGTGTACGACTCGTTGGTTCCCCACGGTGCGGCGAATGCGACACCGACGTAGACGAGGCCGACTGGCTTGTCCTTGCGACCGCCACCCGGCCCGGCGATGCCCGTCGCCGAGACGCCCCACGTCGTGTCCGCGCGGTCGCGGACGCCCTGGGCCATCGCGCGGGCGACGGGCGCGCTCACGGCCCCATGCGCGTCGAGGTCCTCTCGGGGGACTGACAGCTCCTGTCGCTTCGCGTCGTAGGCGTACGTGACGAGGCTCCGGTCGAAGTAGTCGCTGGAGCCGGGCACGTCCGTGATCCGCGAGCCGATGAGCCCGCCGGTGAGCGATTCGGCGGCGGCGACCGTCTCCTCGCGCTCGCGGAGGAGGTCGCCGACCACTTCCTCGACCGCGTTCTCGCCAGTCCATTCGCCCTCGACCAGCTCCGGTGCCGTTCCCGCGCCGTCCGGTGCCGTTCCCGCGCCGTTCGGTGCCGCGCCGTTCGGTTCCGGCGTCTCGTCGGTCATGGGCGACGACTCACTCCCCAGACGCTTGAAGCGTTGGGCTTCGCTGGCGAGGCGTCGAGCTACTCTAAAAAAGTCCGGGAGACCGAGTCAGAACTGCGGACCGAGACTGCCGAGTGCGTCGGCGTCCGCGACGGCGCGGTCGAGTTCGACCGTCGCGCGGCCGAGGTCGGCGAGTCGCTCGCGAACGTCGTCGTCGGCGACTCGCTTGTCGTCGTCGAACTGCTCGTCGTTCGCGTAGACGCTGCCGCCGACCGTGTTCGCGCCGAAGAAGCTGAAGATTGGGCGCAGCTCCTGGTCGATGGCGAGGTAGTGGTGGTTCGTCGCGCCGGTGGCGACGAGTCCGACGGCAGCCTCCTCGAAGGGCGCGACGTCGGCGGCCCACATGCCGCGGGGCACCATGTCGAACAGGTTCTTCAGCGCGCCCGACAGCGACCCGCGGTAGACGGGCGTACCGACCACGTAGGCGTCCGCCTCGACGACCTTCTCGAGTGCCTCCGCGGTGTCGCCCTCGTAGTTCTCGAGGCCGCGACCGTCGGCGGTGACGAGGTCGTACTCCGCGAGGTGCAGCAGCTCCGTGTCGACGTCGTGCGTCTCCGCCGCGGCGTCGAGGGCGACCTCGACCGCCGAGCGGGTCTTCGAGGGGTTCGAGACGCTGCCGACGATGCCGAGTAGCGTGTCCGCCATCGGTCAGTCGTCGCTCGGGCCGGTGGCGACTTCGGCGCCCGCGATCTCCTCGACTTCCTCGCTCTCGAGGTCGAGTTCGTCCTCGTCGAGGGGCTCGGCCTCCTCGACGGCCGGGATGACGTCCTCGCCGAAGATCTCCAGTTCGGTGTCGTAGTGGAGGAAGCCGGTGAGGACGATGTCGATGCCGATGGCGTCGAGCTGACGGATGCGCTCGACGATCTGCTCTTTCGTCCCGATGAGGCCCGTCTTGAAGCCGTCGTTGTACTGGATGAGGTCCTCGAAGTCGGAGTCGTCCCACATGCCCTCGCCGGCGTCCGTGGACTGGCCGGCCTCCTGGACCTGCTCCTTGAAGCCCTCGACGGCCTCCTCGGTGGCGTTCTCGATGATGTTCTCGAGGACGTCCTTGGCTTCCTCCTCGGTGTCACGTTGGATGACGAAGCCGTTGGCCGCGAACTGCGGCGGCTCGGTGCCGAACTCCTCGGCGTAGCCCTTCACGTCCTCGATGATGTCCTTCAGCTTCTCCAGGTCGCCGCCGTTGAGGAACAGCACGTCGGAGTGCTTGGCCGCCATCTTCCGGGCCGCCTTGGAGTTGCCGCCCTGGAAGACCTTCGGCGGGTTCTGCTTCGGTGCGGGCTTGGACGGCGCGCCGTCGAAGCCGGTGACGTCCTGTCCGATCTGGTAGTGGCGGCCGTTGTAGTTGAGCGGGCCATCGGACCACATGCCACGGAGCACCTCGATGAACTCGGCGGAGCGCTCGTAGCGCTCGTCGTGTTCGAGCCACGGCTCGCCGAAGCCGGTGAACTCGTCCTTGAACCAGCCGGAGACGACGTTGATGGAGAAGCGCCCGTTGCTGATGCGGTCGGAGGTGGCGATGTAGTTCGCCAGCGGCGCGGGGTGCCAGAGACCGGGGTGGACGGCGCCGATGAGGTGCAGCTCCTCCGTCTCGGCGGCCAGCGCCGTTGCGATCGACAATGCTTCGAGCTGTTTGTTCGCGCCGTAGCTCCCAAAGAAGCGAGCCTGCGCAAGGGCGTAGTCGAAGCCGACGTCCTCGGCCGTCTGCGCGAGGTCGCGGTTGTACTCGTAGGTCCAGTCCGTGTCCATGTCCCAGTCCGTGACGACGAGACCGCCGCTCACGTTGGGGACCCAGTAGGCGAAGTCTGTGTCCATACTCGATCCAGTTCGTCCAGACGTATAGGTACGTCCCAATTGGTGAGTTCTGAAGCCTCTTGACGATGCCGGCAAGAACTGACGACGCCCATTTGCAGCCGTTCAGCTGGCTGACAGCCCGAGTCCGGACTCGGTGCGCGCTGCGCCGGTGAGCGACGAGCCGTCGCCGGTCCGAGTCCCATCCCGACGTTTGATATGCGTGCCCGGCGACGATTCGATCGTGCAGATCGAGTGTCGATTCTTCGGCCCCTTCAGGGACGACGTCGGCGAGGAGCAGGTCGAGTTCGAGACCGATGCCGACACCTACGGCGAGCTACTGCGTGAGCTGGAACGCGAGTTCCCCGTCCTCGAGGGGCGGCTCATCGAGGACGGCGAGGATAGCGAGAACTCCGAGGGAGCCGACCTCGCCGGCGAGGTCGCGGTCACACGGAACCGGACGAACATCCGTCACCACGAGGGACTCGAGACGCCCGTGGAACCCGACGACGTCGTCCGCATGATTCCCTCGGTGTACGGCGGGTAACGTCGCCCCATCGTTTATCGTCGCGGCCGCCGTATCCGCCTGTATGCGCAACCACCTCGGGCTGCTCGTCGGCGTCGTCGGCGTCCTCTACCTCCTCTTCCCGCGAAAAGCCGTTGCGCTGTGGACCCACCTCGGCTACCGGGGACGCGTCGACGCCGAGCCCCGCGAGTGGGTGTACGACGCGGCGCGCGTCGAGGGCGCGATCCTCACCGTCCTCGCGCTCAAGTCGCTGTTTCGAGCGGCGGAAACAGACGACTCCGGGCAGGCAAATGCAGACGGGTCGCCGGTCGAGAGCCCGATCGGCGGCGGCGAGTAGTGTTCGAGTCCGACGCCCTTCTCAGTCCTGTGTGGAGTTCCGGTGGGAGTCGGGACGCTCGCCCGTGAGCAGCGTGTGGCAGTCCCGGCAGCGCGCCTCGTAGGACTCCTCGGCGCCGACGAGGATTGTCGGGTCGTCGACGTGGGCCGGTTCGCCCTCGATGAGTCGCTGGTTCCGGGCCGCCGGCTCGCCACACTGCGAGCAGATCGCCTGGAGCTTGTCGACGTACTCCGCGACGGCCATTAACTGCGGGAGCGGCTCGAACGGCTCGCCGCGGAAGGTCTGGTCCGTGCCGGAGACGATGACGCGTGCGCCGCCGTCCGCGAGCGACTGGGCGACCTCGACGAGCGTGTTCGAGAAGAAGTTCGCCTCGTCGATAGCGACGACGGATTCGCCGTCGTGGTGGTCGAGGACGTCGAGCGGGCCTTCGTCCTCGTTGTCGACGACGATCGCGTCCCACTCGCGACCGGTGTGGGTCCCGATGGTCGTCTCCCCGTAGCGGTCGTCGATGGCGGGTTTGTAAACTGACACGGACTGGTCAGCTATCTCGGACCGGCGGAGTCGACGCAGCAGCTCCTCGGTTTTGCCGGAGAACATCGATCCGGAGATGACCTCGATCCACCCGGACCGGGTGATGGCGTGCATGTTCGAGTGGGTATCCGGCCACCGCCTAAATCGTTCCCTTCGAGAATTCTGTCGAGTGTCATGGATGACTGGTTCGTGTCCCGTTTTGATTGGCAAGAAGCGACAGATGACGCCCGATTGTTCCAGCTCGGTGGCCGCCCGGACAGGTGTATAATCCAGTGCGCTCGACAGCACTGCAGGCTCCCTGAAGGTCCTCGATCGCTATGTGCAGGTTTCAACAGCTGATAGGGACTTACTCTCGACGGCAACGCAGACATCTCGAAAGGCCTCGGTGGCTTTTGTTTATAAACTGTACTTAAAGTTGCAGACACTGCTACGCTTGACAGCACCGCAGACTCCTCGAACGCCCTCGGCCGCTCTTACTTATAAACTATATATAAAGGCGCCGACGCTATTGCGCTCTACAGCACCGCAGACACCTCGAAGGCCCTCGGCCGCTCTTGCTTATGAACTATATATAAAGGTGCAGACGCTGCTGCGCTCTACAGCACCGCAAACGTCCAGAAAGCCCTCGGCCGCTCGCGGTCGCTGTCCTCGAAAATCGGAGATTTTCGGGACAGCGACTCCCCTGCGGCGCGACCACTGGAAGACGGTCCGGGCTTCCGTTGCGTCTCTCCGCACCGCCCGACGGACGGGTCCGGGCTGCGACTTCCATGGTCTCGTTCGCTGCGCTCACGAGAGCGGCCGTCGCCCTTTCAGTCCGCCAGGACCGCGGCCGCAACAGCAGCCGCGCCCGCGACAGCAGCCGCGCCCGCGACAGCACCGCAACCGCGACAGCACCGCGCGCCGGCTGCCCGGCGGATGACGTTAGCCCGGTGACCGCCGCGAGCGACGGCCCCGGCCACCACTCCTGGGTGGGACTGAAAGGGGCAGCCGCTGAGCGGGATGCCCTGCGACGCTAGCACCGCAACCCGGCGAGCGACCGAAGGGAGCGAGCCGGGTGAGGCGCGCAGCGAGCAGCGCGACCGCCTCAGCGGCTGGGGCTTTCTGGGCGTGCTGAGTGGTGTCGCTCGCGACGACAACCATCCAAACCACGTAGAAAGCGACCGCCTCAGCGGCAGGGATTTTTCCGCCCTACCGAGTAGTGGGGCCCGCGAAGAGTCCAAGCTTCGTTTATAAGCGCGAGCGCTCAGCGGCTGGGGCTTTCTGGGGGTGCCGAGTGGTTACAGCAGCAACGATAACCGAACAACCCACGCAGAGAGCCATCGCCTCTAAGACTGGGGCTTTCTGGGGGTGCCGAGTGGTCACAGCAGCAACGATAACCGAACAAACACACGCGGAAAGCAACCGTCTCAGTCGCCGAAACTCTCAGAGAGACCGATCGATGTCGCTGGCGACTACAGAACGACGTTTTTCACGTCGCCCTGCCCAGCGCGGCGGACCACCGCGCGGACCAGATCCTGCGCGCCGGCGAGGTTGTCCGAGTCGCCATCGAGGACGATTAACCGGCTAGCTTTGCCTTCCTCGATGACGCCGCAGTCGAGGTCGGCGATTTCTGCGCCGTTGACCGTCGCCATTCGCAGGACTTCTTTTGCGGAGCGGTCCGAGAGCTTGGCCGCGAACTCCATCTCGCGGAACATCGAGGGGGAGTTGAGCATCACGTTGTCCGTGCCGAGCGCGACGGTGGTGGCGTTGGCTAGCTCGTCGATGGGTGGGAAGCCGACGTCGGTGGCGAGGTTCGAGCGCGGGCAGACGACGACCGGCGTCCCGCGGTCGGCGAGGCGCTCGAAGTGGATCCCCTTCGCGTGGACCATGTGGACCAGGAAATCGGGATCGAGGTCCATCGCGGGGTTGATGTCCAGGTCGTCGCGCTCGCCGGCGTGGATGCCGAACAGCCCGTCGGCTTCGCGGGTCGCGGTGCGCTCGGCGTCGAAGTCGGCGTCGCGTGCGCCGGAGGCGCCGAAGCCGTCGGCGACGTCGAGGACCTCGGTCTCCTCACGGCCGAGGATGACCGATTCGATGTCACGTTCGCCCAGCCCTGAGTCCTCGCCGGCAAGGGCGTCCTGGAGCGCCTCGACACCCTCGACGCCGCCCTCGCGGAACTCGATGAAGGCGCCGGTCCCGGTGTCCTCCATGAACCGCAGGGAGCGGGCCATCGCCGTCACCTTCTCCTCGCGGGAGGCCGCTCGCAGGAGCTGGTGTTTGAGGCCGTCCGGCGGCGCGACGAGCTCGTCCAGCGAGAGCTCGCCGCCCGCCTCCTTGGCGATGGAGTCCCCGATGTGCGTGTGCGCGTTGACGAACGCGGGGACGATGACGTCCTCGCTGTCCGTCGGCTGCTCTTCGACCGCGACGATCTCGCCGTCCGCGACGACCACCCGCCCCTCGACCGGCTCGAACTCCGGCCCGACGAGGACGGTTCCCTCCACGTGCATAGTAGGTCCTACGCAGCGGCGGGCTTCAAAGCGACGACACCCGCGACCGACGGCGCCGACGCTCGGGCGTCGTCCGCACTGCGGGGCTCACGGGCCGCGACCGATGCCGAACTGGTCGAGCGTCGTCGGGAGCCCTCGGCTAACATCGCTCCGGAGGGCGTCCGGATCCAGGCCGATGACGTCGGCGGCGACGGCGCCGACGTGCTCGGTCGACGCCTCGGGGCAGTAGACGCCGAGGCGCCACTGGGTGCGCTGGGCGGTCCGGAGCGCGGAGACGAGCGGCGACTGGTCGCCGAGGCGCCGCACCTCGCCGCTAACGGTTACCCGCGCCGTCGACTCCTCCATCGAGGGCTCCGGCGGCACGTCGATGATCACCTCCTCGGCGGCGAGGCCGACCTCGCCGGCGATCTCCCGCTCCATCTCTCGGACGGCGTCGTGGTCCGCGTCGTGAATGCGGTCGGGCACGTCGTCGTACTCGGCCCAGACGGCGCGCTTGTAGAGGTCGCGCTGATCGTAGCGGCGCACGAGTTCCTGGGTGTCCTCGGTCATTCGAAGCGCCCCAAGCAGGTCGTGGTCGTCCATCCGCCGGACCTCCTCGGCGGTGATGTCCGGCTGCTCGATGAGGATTTCCGACGCGCGGCGCAGCATGGCCTTCGAGATCCGGGCGACGTGGTGCGTGTAGACGGACGGGTTCATCAGCGCCCGGGCGAGCAGGAGGCTCTCGGCGGTCTGGACGTTCCCCTCGTCGAGCACGAGCTTCCCCTCGACGAACGTGAGCTCTCGGACGAGCCGTTCGGTGTCTATCGTTCCGTACGGGACGCCGGTGTGATGCGCGTCGCGCGTGAGGTAGTCCATCCGGTCGACGTCGAGCTCGCCGGAGACGAGCTGGCCGTACTTCCCCTCGCCGGCGACGATGTCCGCCACCCTGTCCGGGTCGAGGTCGTGGTCGCGCAGGACCTCGCCGACCTCGCCGGTGTGAAGCAGTTCGTCGACGTCGTCGTGGTACTTCCCCGTGAGTCGGTGGGTCAGTCGCTCGATGTTGTGACTGAACGGGCCGTGGCCGACGTCGTGGAGCATGGCGGCGGCCTCGATACGGTCGGCCTGCCGGCCCTCGATACCGAGGTGGTCGAGCGCCTTCGACGCGAGGTGGTAGACGCCGAGCGAGTGCTCGAAACGCGTGTGGTTCGCGGAGGGATAGACGAGCTGGACGGTCCCGAGCTGCTTGACGTGTCGCAGGCGCTGGACTGCCGGGGTGTCGAGGAGGGCCGCCGCGACGCCCTCGATCTCGATGTGGTCGTGGACGCTGTCCTTGATCACGGTCATACCCCCGGGTTCGGCGTCCTCCGTTAAAAAGAATCGTCGGAATCGACCGCTGACCCCCGTCGATGGCGCGGCCGACGCGTCGCAGGCTCCTTGGGCGTGGTCCCTCGGCGCCTCAGGCATGGACTCGGGCGCCTCAGGCGTGGTCCCTGATCCCGAGGACGTCCCGCGCCGCGCGTTCGACGTCGTCGACGTGGGGTTCCGGACAGTAGACGCCCAGCCGCCAGCGCCCGCGCTCGGCTGCGCGGAGGCCCGAGACGAGCTCGGAGGCGTCCTCCAACCGCTGGACGACGCCGTCGACGACGACCTTCGTCGCGGACTCCTTGAGTCCCGGTCGCGACGGGACGTCGACGATGACCTCGACGGGGTCGACGCCGGCCTGGTCGGCGATCTCACGCTCCGCGGCGCGTTCGGCCTCGTGATCGGCGTCAACTGTGCCAGCCGGGACCGACCCGAGCCCGACCCAGGCCGCGCGCTTGTAGAGCCGTCGACGCTCGATGCGCCGGCCGAGCTCCGGGACGTGCTCCCGGAGCTCGACGAGCAGGTCGTGGTCGGCCATCCGTCGGAAGGCCTCGGCCGTCGTCTCGGTGGCCGCCAGGTAGCGTTCGGAGGCGCGCGCTAACATCGCGCCGGCGACCCGGGAGACGTGGTGGCGGTAGACGATGGCGTTCATCAGCGAGCGCGCGACGAGGAGGCTCTCCGCGGTCGCGACGTTGCCTTCGCCGAGCACGAGCTGGGGCTCCCCACCCGCCTCGTCCAGCCGGAGCTCCCGCACGAGTCGCCCGTGGTCGACGGTACCGTAGGGGACGCCGGTGTGGTGGGCGTCGCGCACGAGGTAGTCCATCCGGTCGACGTCGAGCTCGCCGGAGACGAGATTCCCGACGCCGCCCTCGCCCGCGACGAGGTCGGCGACGCGCCGGGGGTCGAGGTCGTGGCGCTCGAGCACCTGACAGACCTCCCGGTCCGAGTCGGTCAGGAGCCACTCGAGTTCGTCGTGGTCCTGCCCGGTCTCCCTGCGGATCAGCCGCTCCGTCTGGTGACCGTACGGCCCGTGGCCCGCGTCGTGGATCATCGCGGCTGCACGGACGTGCGCGGCGGTATCGGCGTCGACTGCGAGGTGGTCGAGGGCCTGGTCCGCGAGGTGATAGACGCCGAGCGAATGTTCGAAGCGCGTGTGGTTCGCAGCGGGAAACACCAGTCGGACGGTCGAGAGCTGCTTGATGTGGCGCAGCCGCTGGAACGCGGGGGTGTCGATCAGGTCGGCGGCGACGGGGTCGAGGGTGACGTAGTCGTGAACGCTGTCCTTGATCGCCTTCATTGCCGGGCAGTCGCGGGCCCACAGGATGGTCTTTTCGGAGGCACCCTCGGACCCGTGCTCCTGTGAAACCACAGCAGTGGCTAGCGGTGGAGAAAACGGAGGAGAACCGACTGGTGGCGCGTTACTCGTCGACGAGGTCGACGTCGAGTTCGCGCTCCAGTTTCTGGACGACGGAGCCGCCGACGCCGGCGGTCGCGGCCCGTGACTGCTCGACGGCGAGGAGGTCGTCCTCGGCGACGTCGAGCGTCTCGGCCAGCTCCTCGACAGTGTAGCCGGCGTCTTGGCGCGCCTGCTCGGCGCGGTCGCCGTAGCCGGAGACGAGGTACGGGAGCTGGTCCTCCTCGTAGTCGGTGCCCTCCTTCTCCCAGTGTTCGGAGTCGCCCGTGGCGGCGTCGTACATCTTCGCCTGTTTCTGGGCGGCTCGTTTGGACCGGCTGGTCCCGTTCCCTCGGTCACCGCCGCTCGCGGCGCCGCCGCCGCTCGCGCCACCAGTGGCGCCGCGGCTGCCGGTTCCCGAGCCGCTCTTCGCGCTGTCGTCGTGCGGGCTACAGTCCGAGCAGACGAGCAGCTCTGCACCCGCGACGTTCGCGAGCGAGAGGTTCGCCGACTGGGTTCCGCAGAGTTCGCAGGCGTCGCCGTCGCCGTCGGCGCCGGACGAACCCGTCGAATACTTCGTCATGCCCGAACGAAGACGCTCGAAGCTTTTTAAACTCGCGGGTCGACCCCCGCAAAATGTGTCGATTGCGCTGAGAAAACGTCGAAGGCGACCCAAAACGTCACAGGGAGCCAGGGCTGGAGAGTATGAGTTCAGAGATGAAGTGCGTGGGACCGGATTTGAACCGGCGGACCTCTACAGGACAGCGCCCTCAACGCTGCGCCGTTGGCCTAGCTTGGCTACCCACGCGTGCTGCGTTTTGCTGCACCTGCACGTATCCCGTCGCCGATTAAAAGCCCTTCCATTCGATCACGGCGTGGTCGGCGTTCTCACCCACGGCGGCGGGGTCGACCCTGGGCTCGTGGCCCGCGACTCGCTCGAACAGTCGAACGATTTTCCTGACGCGGGGCCAACCGACACACATGGAGTTCCGAGCTCGCGAGAACGTTCCGCTGTTGACGGCCCTGCTCTCGATCGTCTCGCTCGCACTGGTGTTCGGCGCGGTTGGCGGCGCAATCCCGGCGTCGGTGTTGCCCCATCCGGGCACGGCCGTCATCGCGGCGATCCCCCACGTCAACGCGGGCATTTCGGTTCTCGCCATCGGGACCATCTCGCTGGGCTGGCGCGAGATCCGCCGCGGAAACGTGACGCGCCACCGCGCGCTGATGGGCACCTCGTTCCTGCTGTTCGCGACGTTCCTCGCGCTCTACCTCTACCGGTTGGTAATCAAGGGGACGACCACGTTCGACGGCCCCGGTGGGATCGTCACCACGGCCTACTTCGTCTTCCTCGCGATCCACATCTTCCTGGCGATCGTCTGCATCCCGCTGCTGTTCTACGCGCTGCTGCTCGCAAGCACGCGACCAATACCGGAGATCTACGAGACGGCCCACCGTCGCGTCGGCCGCATCGCGGCGCCGCTCTGGCTGATCTCCTTCGCGATGGGGATCGGCGTCTACGTGATGCTGTATCACCTGTACTGAACGGATGAAAAAGGGCCAACCGGGACCCGACCGGGCACCCTTACTCCGGATCGAGGTCGACGACGCCGAGCCCGATCGATAGCAACGGGATCGCCGTCGCCAGCCCGAGCACCACGCCGATCAGGTCGTCGCGCGAGAGCGTCGCGGTGCCGCCAGTCGCCTTGGGGTTGGATCCGCCGTCGCTGCCGTCGGCACCGCCGTCGCTGCCGTCGCCGCTGGCGTCGCCGCCGCTGCCGTCGCCGCTACCGTCGCCGCCGCTGCCATCGCCGCTTCCGTCGCCACCGCCTCCGGAGTCACCGCTCTGGGGATCGATGAGCTTGTCGTCGGTGCTACCGACGGCGACGACGCCTTTCATCCCGACGGCCTTGTGCGGATTACAGAAGTACTTGAACGTGCCCTCGCTCTCGAAGACGTGCTCGAACGTGTGGCCCTCCTCGCCGGCGAGTTTGGACTCGAAGGCACCCCCTTTGTGGACGACGTTGTGCTGGCCGCCCTGGCCGGACCACTCCCAGACCACCGTCGTTCCCGGGTCGACGAGGATCGCCACCGGGTCGAAGGAGAGGCCGTCGCGGGCACCGACGGTGACTGTGACCTCGTCACGACCGGTGTAGTCGACGGTTCCCTCGTAGCCGTCGACGCCGTCGAGCCACCCGCCGTACTGGGCCGCGACCGTTCCCGAGCCCAGCGATAGCGCCGAGGTGGCGACCGCGGCACCGGCTCCCGCACGGACGAACGTCCGCCTGCTGACCGTCTCGCCGTCGTCGGTTGACTGGCTCATGTCCGTCAATTGGCGCTGGATGGCCGTATAAGGTTGGTTCGTTCTAACGTGGTGGGAGCGATCCGCTGCACGCCCGAACAAGTTCGGCTATTTAATTAGTGCGCTGCAACCTGTCGTCCTTGGCCGGTCCTGGGTCGCTCAGTCGTCCGCGGGTGGCGCGTCCGTGCCGACGACCGGCCGCTCGACGTCGCGGTCCGTCTCCTCGCCATCGACGTCGAAGGGGTACTCGCCCGTGACGCAGCCGAGACAGAGGTCCGCGCGGGAGCTGTCGAGTGCGTCGGCGACGGCGTCGATGGAGAGGTACGACAGCGAGTCGGCGTCGATCTGCTGGCGGATCTCCTCGGTCGTCCGGTCCGCGGCGATGAGCTCCTCGCGTGTCGCCATGTCGATACCGAAGTAGCAGGGCGCGATGATCTGTGGGGCGCCGATGCGCATGTGAACCTCCTCCGCGCCCGCGTCCTTCACGAGCTTCACGAGCTGGTTCGAGGTCGTTCCGCGCACGATGGAGTCGTCGATGATCGTGACGGACTTGCCCTCGACGGTCGATTTGATCGGGTTCAGCTTCAGCCGGACGGCGCGCTCGCGCTCGTCCTGCGTGGGCATGATGAACGTCCGGCCGACGTACCGGTTTTTCATCAGCCCCTCCGCGAACTCGACGCCGTCGTCGTCCTGGTTGCGGGGCTCGCCGTCCGCAGTCGTCTCGCTCGCCGCGTCGGCGTAGCCGGAGGCGAACGCCCGACCCGAGTCGGGCACTGGCATGACGACGTCCGTTTCCACGCCGGCTTCCTCCCAGAGCTTCCGACCGAGGTTCCGCCGGACCTCGTAGACCAGCTCGTCGTCGATGACGGAGTCCGGGCGCGCGAAGTAGACGTGTTCGAAGAAGCAGTGCGCCGAGTTCTCCTCCTCGATGAGGTTATAGGAGTCAAACCCGGTGCCATCGGGTTTCAGGACGACGAGTTCGCCCGGGCGCACGTCGCGGACGAGCTCGCCGTCGAGCGTGTCGATCGCGGCCGACTCGCTGGCGAGGACGTAGCCATCGTCGAGCTTGCCGATGCAGAGCGGGCGGTTCCCCTTCGGATCGCGCACGCCGAGCACCGTGTCGTCGTGCATGATCGTCAGCGAGTAGGAGCCGTGGATGCGCCCCATCGTGTGCTTGACCGCGCGGACGAGGTCCTCCTCGAGGAGGTTCCGCGCGAGGTCGTGGGCGATCACCTCGGTGTCGCCGTCGGAGGTGAAGGCGTGGCCGAGATCGGCGAGTTCCTCCCGCACCTCGGCGGCGTTGACGAGGTTCCCGTTGTGCGAGAGCCCGAGCGACCCGGACTTGAACGAGACGGAGAACGGCTGCGCGCAGCTCTTGTCGAGGCTCCCCGCGGTCGGGTACCGAACGTGGCCGATGCCCGTCGAGCCGTTGAGCGACTCGAGGTCACCCTCCTCGAACGCGTCGCCCACGAGCCCGCGCTCGACGTGGCTGTGCTGCTGGAAGCCGTCGTGAGTGACGATGCCCGCCGACTCCTGGCCGCGGTGCTGGAGCGCGTAGAGCGCGTAGTACAACGGCCGTGCGGCCGCCCGGTCCTCGAGCGTCACGCCGACGACGCCGCATTTCTCTCGCGGGCCCTCGGCAACCTGATCGCCCCGGGATTCCATACGCGTACATCTGGGTGTCATTCCTAAAAAGACTCGTGTTTGTGGCGTGTTTGGGCTTATAAGTGGTGCTGTATATGCATATTTGTGTATATATTGGTTGAGATTGCCGAACGGGGGTGTCCTCTCTCTGAGCAGGATCGGACGGTCGTAGACTTGCCCACAACGGCGGGAGACCGCTCAGCCGCTCTTTTTAAGCGAGTTCGGGAAGATGATACGGTCTTATTCTCGACAGCACCGCCAACGTCCAGAAAGCCCTCGGCCGCTCGCTATGTGTCGGGTTAAACAGGTGACACGGTCTTGCTCTCGACAGCACCGCAAACGCCCAGAAAGCCCTCGGCCGCTCGCGGTCGCTCCGCGACATATCCACGCCTCTCCGCACCGCCCGGCGTGGATAGGGGTCGTCGGAGCGACTCCGTTACACCGCGACCGGCCGCGCCCTTTCAGTCCGCCAGGACAGCAACCGCGACCGCAGCCGCGACCGCAACAGCAACCGCCCAGCACCGCGACGGCAACGGCACCACGACAGCACAGCAACCGCAATTCCTCAGTCCTCCCCAGCCTCGGCCGGGGCGCGCCGGCTCCGCACCGCTCGGCGCGCCACCGGCCTCCCTCGCACGCGTTGCTCGCGCGCGCCACCGCACCCGCGCCGCGACCGCTCGCCAGCCGCCGCGAGCGACGCCCCGGCCACCACTCGGTGGGCGGGACTGAAAGGGGCAGCCGCTGAGCGGGACGCC
>JBDGPU010000063.1:0-34178 GCA_042219525.1 Halopenitus sp. | reverse complement strand
AGGAGCGCAGCGAGCAGCGCGACCGGTCAGCGGCTGGGGCTTTCTGGGCATGCTGCGTGGTTACAGCAGCGATGATAATCGAAAAATCCACGAAGGGAGTGACCGCCTCAGCGACAGCGGCTCTCTGTGCATACTAACTGGTCTCGCCAGCCAAAACGAACGCGCAACCGGAGAAGACGAACAGTTCACGCCGTAGTTACCGGGTTCTTTTAATCAGCGTCGGCAGTGACGCCCTCGGTCGATGGGATCACACCTTCCTCCTGCATCCGGTCGATCCGTTCCTCGGCGTAGTTCAGCGCACGCAGCACGTCGACGGTGTCCTCCCCGAGCAGGGGCGGGGCGTCCTCGAAGCCGGACGACGCCTCGTCGTAGTTGAGCGGGTGCTCCAGGACGGGAATCTCGCCGGCGGCGGGGTGCTCGACGTGCTGCACGACGCCGCGGGCCTCTACCTGCTCGTTGTTAAGTGCCTCGTCGACGTCGAACACTGGGCCGACGGGGAGACCCTTGTCCTCGGCCAGGTCCTCGACCCACTCGTCGGTCGTGCGTTGCTGGAGAACCTCGGAGAGCTCCGCCTCGAGCTCGTCCATGTGGTTTACACGGTCGGCGTTGGTCGCGAAGCGCTCGTCGTCCTTCAGGTCCGAGCGGCCGACGGCGTCACAGAATCCCTCCCAGAGCTTCTGGTTGCCGCAGGCGACGTTGAGGTGGCCGTCCTTCGTCGGGTACGTCTGGTACGGCGCGAGTACGGGATCTTTCGTCCCCATTCGCTCGGGCTCCTCGCCGACGAACGACTTCCCGGCCTGCTTCGTGAGCCACGGAATGGCGGAGTCCAGCATGCCGAGCTCGACGCGCTCGCCCTCGCCCGTGCGCTCGCGGTGGTACAGCGCGTTGACGATGCCGAAGGCCGCCCACATCGCGGTGATGAGGTCCGTCTGCGGGAGGCCGACCTTGGACGGCGGCTTGTCCGGGTGCCCCGTCACGCTCATGATCCCGCTCATCCCCTGCACGAGCAGGTCGTAGCCGGGCCGGTCGCTCCACGGACCGGTTTCGCCGAACGCGGAGATGGAGCAGTAGACGACGTTCTCGTTGTACTCCTGCACGCTCTCGTAATCGACGTCGAGGCGCTCGGCGGTGCCGGGTCGGAAGTTCTCGACGACGACGTCGGCCTCGCTGATGAGGTCGTAGAGTGCCTCGAGTCCCTCCTCCGCCTTGAGGTTCAGTTCGATGCTCCGCTTTCCGTAGTTGACCGTCCAGAAGTACGGGGATTCGCCCTGCTCCGCCGCGGGACGGCCGGGGCCCTCGTAGTCCTCGACGTCGACGAACGGCGGCCCCGAGTATCGGCTATCGTCGCCGACGCCGGGTCGCTCGACTTTGATGACCTCGGCGCCCTGGTTGGCGAGCATCGTCGTCGCGAACCCACCCGTGACGAACGTCGTGAGGTCGACGACGGTAATCTCTTCTAACAGTCGCTGGTCGTCCCGCTCAGTGCGAATCATACTCATTCGTTCGTTGAAGTGGAAATAAATCTACTGGTGATCCCGGTGCGTTGCCGGTCGCCGTCGGTCAGTCGGAGGAGCGCCCGCTGGAGAGCCGCCTGAGCAGGACCGCGCAGCCGACGCCAGCGGCGGCGATGGTCGCGAGCGCGACGAACAGCGTCGCGCTCGTCGCGTAGGTCAGGGCGGCGCCCGCCATCGACGCCCCGAGCGCCCCGATGCCGAACATCGCGAGGTACGTGTAGCCGTACGAGAGCCCGTGGACGTCGTCGGCCGCCTGCTCCGCGATGACGACCTGGTAGATCGGGGCCGTGCCGTAGACGAAGAAGCCGAGCGCGAGGCTGACGGCAACGAGCGGGACGACGCCAGCCGAGGAGGCGACAGGGAACAGCAGCGCCAACGCGACCAGCACTATAAGGGATCCGGTGAACGCGGTCGTACTCGGGAGCCGGTCCGTCAGTCTCCCCCCGGCGTACTGCCCGCCAATGCCGACCGTAAGGAGTGCCGAGTAAACGTACTGGGACGGGTTGACCTCGCGGCCCAGCACCTCGATCGGGGCGAGCGCCGTCGACCCCGCGAGCACGTCGGGGAGGAACGTCAGCAGTCCCCGATAGTACGTCCCGTATAGCAGGACGGCGACGAACGCCACGGAGAATCCGAGTCCGAACAGCGAGCGGGTGTCTGCGACAGTCCGACGCACGTCGTCGAGGAGCGTTCCCTCGGATCCCTTCGGCGAGGTGTCGTTGCGTTCGCCGTTCGAGGGTCCCTCGTCGCTCGCGCTGGCGGGCTCGCCGACATCCTCGTCGGCCACCTCGCCGACGTCCTCGGCGGTCACCGATTCGAACTGGATCCGGGATCCGATCAGGGCGGCGGCGAACGCGGGCAGCGCCAGGAGTGCGACGGCGACTCGCCACTCGACGGCGAGCAGGAGCAGTGCGGTAACGAGCGGGCCCGCGTCCGTCCCGACGTTGCCGCCGGCGCCGTGATAAGCAAAGACGGTGCCCCGGGCGTCCGCTGACCGGCTGATCAACGAGAGCCCACAGGGGTGATAGAGGCTCGCGAAGGCGCCCCAGACGACGACGGCGACGCCGAGCGTCACCACGCCCCGGGCCAGGCTGACGAGCAGGAAGCCGACGCCCATTCCCACGACCGAGAGCAAGATCAGCCGCCGTGAGGCCAGCCGGTCCGCCAGGATGCCGCTCGGGAGCGCGCCGATTCCGACGAGACCGTACCCGGCGCCGACGACGGCGCCGATGACCGCGGCCGAGACGCCGAACTCGGCCATCCAGAGCCCGACGAACAGCGGAATGGACAGCTCGTAGGTGTGAAACAGCGCGTGCGCTAACGCCGTGAACTGCACCAATCCGCGGTCGTTGGCGTCCATTGATCCGAGATACGCCGACGACCCGTGAAAAAGTCAACGAGTGACGGTATCCGGCGACGGTTCCGACAGCGAGAGGCGGTCGGACCCGCGTCGTCGCCGGGGTCAGCCCTGGACGGAGTGAGCGATGTGCAGTTCGAGCTCGTTGGTCGCACCGAGGATCCGCTCCGGCAGCGTATCAGTGAAGCGTTCGCCCTTGACCCGGTTTGCGGGACCGGCGATGCTCAGCGCGCCGACGACGTCGTCGTTCGCCTCGGTTACGGCGGCGCCGACCGCGTGAACGCCCTCCGTCGTCTCCTGTCGGTTGAACGCGTAGCCGCGGTCCCGAATGCGGGCCAGCTCCTCGTCCAGTTCCGCCCGCGAGCTGACCCCCTTCGACTCACCGGTGGAGAGACCGCGTTCCTCGAGAATCTCGTCGACCCGGTCGGCATCGAGGTTCGCAAGGACCGCCTTGCCGGCCGCGCTGGTGTAGAGTTCGCCCCGCTTCCCGGTGGTCGCCCCGGTCTGGACCGCGCTCTCGCCGACGTTCGTGTACAGATAGACGCGCTGGCCGTGTTCCTCGACGATGAACTGCGCGCGCTCGCCGGTTTCGGTCGCGAGCGTGTCCACCTTCTCCTTGATCATCGGATACGCGGTCGTTCGTCGCCGCGCGTGCTCACCAACGGTGAGAAACCCGAGCGCGACGTGATACTCCTCGCCGTCGCGCACGGCGTACTCGTGTTTCTGTAACGTGGCCAGATGTCGATGAACCGTGCTCTCCGCGAACCCGAGATATTCGGATAGTTCCTCTATTGTGCCTCCGTCGAGGTCGCGGAGGGCGTCGACGACCTCGAACGTCGTCTCCGACGTTTTCGCGACCGATTTGACGTCTTTGTTCATATCCGTTCTCCCGGCTCGAAGGCCTTCAATCCCGCTTTCTCGGAAATCCCCCGTCATTTCGATGGTACTCACGTCCTGAAACGCTGGTCACGACGCAAAATAGCGGCTACCATCCGAAATACCTGGACACTGGCATCGAGGGATGGGACGAGAATGGGATTACAACCATATCAATGTAATGACTCTGGCTTTCAGTGGGTTCACGACCTTCAGGTCGTCCTCGCGGTCGCTATACAGATGCCGAAGCCGACTCTCCAGTCGGTTCACGATGGCATCAGGACGCTGAGAGACGACAGGCCCGTCGACGCGTCACGTCGAACTGGGGACGAGATACGATCGAACTCCCACGGTCGGCTATCCATACCGGCTACCCACCACGTTCTTACAGACATATATATGTAATTCCGAACGGTTCCGGTGGTCCTCGCGTCGTGTCCGTTCTCGCGGCCGCTTTCTCCTCTGTAAATACCGAATCATTGTGCGTGGATTGATGTCGCTACGCAGTGCATCGATGGGCCACCGCCCTCGGAGCCATTCTGACACCAGCGCCGGGGATTCTCTCCTATCGGGACCCCGCGATGTCGAATCGAGGTAATCGCGGGCGATCGGCGCACGATAGGTCTCCTGCCGAGGAGGGTCCGGCTCCTGGCTGAACGGCCGGAAAGCGGACGCTATCACGACATGCGAGTACTACAAATACCGAAGCGAACGGAATTAAATGAGTGGCTAAGTGAACAAACGCGAACGTATTTACGAACCGCTCGCGACGGGTTTTACATGGGACTCAACGACTCGCCGGAGCGAACGGTGACCACGGCGGAGACGATTTTCGACGTCATCAACTGCCTCAAAAAGCTCGACGGGGCGACGGTCCAGGAGGTCTCCGATGCCGTCGGAGTCGCCGAGAGCACCGCTCACACCTACCTGGCAACATTGCGGGCGCAGGAGTACGTCGTCAAGGACGGTCCGGTCCACTATTTGAGTCTGAAGCCGCTCGACAATGGGATAACGGTCCGGGAGAACATGGAGCTGACTGGGGCCGCTCGCCCCGTCATCGACGAGGTTGCCGACGAGACGGGCGAGGTGGCATGGATCGTGATCGAAGAACACGGGAGGGGAGTCTACCTGATGAAAAGCGAGGGCGAGAAAGCCGTCCGGACCCGGGGCCGTGTCGGGAAGCGCACGACGATGCACGACATCGCCGCCGGGAAGGCTATCCTGTCACAGTTGCCCGAGCGCCGGGTCGAAGCGATCCTCGACGAGTTCGGGCTACCCGAGCGGACGGCCAACACGATCACGGACCGGAAGGCGTTCGAACAGGAACTTGAACGCGTGCGCGAGGCGGGGTACGCGACCAACAGGGGCGAAACCGTCGAGAAGGTCCGGGCGGTAGCCAGCCCCATCTTGCGGGACGACGCCGTCTGCGGCTCCGTCGGCGTTGCCGGGCCGAAACACCGACTCAGCGGGGACTGGTTCACGGAGGAACTCCCGAACGTCGTCCTCGAAGCCGCGGATACGATCGAGCTCGACCTCACCTACCAGTGATCGGCCCCGCGCTCTCTTCTCGACACCGCCAATCGTCTCTCGTCGCCAGCTCGATCACGGTGGATCCGGTATTTGCATAATTTGTGGATGTGCCAGATTCGGCGAGCACGGGTCCCCACGTCCGAAACCTCTAATACGGCGACCGCTAAAGCGGCACTGCGCAGAGATAATGGTTAGCAGGCTTTACTCCGCGACCGACGTCGCGGCACGACTGGACGTGGCGGACGCGCTCGACGTCGTCGAGCGGACGTACGTCGAGACAGCCCGCGGGAGGGTGCTCAACCCGCCGAAGCTATCGATGCAGATGGGCGACGACGGGACGTGGCCGAACAAGAACGCCTTCGCGATCGACATGCCGGCGTACGTCGACTGGCTGAACGTCGCCGGCACGAAGTGGGCGGTCGCGGCGTGGGACGCCGACACGTCGGACCCGATCAGTTCCCTGATCCTGCTGTTCGACGTCGACAGCGGCGAGTTCAAAACCGTCATGGAGGGCATGTACCTGACGGGCGTCCGCACCGCGCTCCAGTCCGTCGTCGGGCTGAAACACCTCACTAACACCCCGCCGGACTCGGTCGGCGTCCTCGGTGCGGGGTTCATGGCGTGCCACCAGCTGCAGGTCGTCGACGAGCTGGTCGACGTCGACGCGTTTAGGCTCTACGACGTCGACGCCGACCAAGCGGACTCGCTCGCCGCGGATCTGGCCCCGGAACTCGAAGCCGACCTGGTCGTGACGGAGACCGCCCGGGAAGCCGTCGCGAGTGACGCTCTGATCACGGTGACGGACTCGAAGACGCCCGTACTGGAGGACGACTGGCTGGACGACTCGGGGCTCGTCGTTGCGCTTGGGTCGTATCGCGAACTCCCCGACGCGACCATCCACGGCGCGGACCGGATCGTCGTCGACGACGTCGACCAGTGTCTCCAGCGCGGGGCGCTGGCCGACCTCGCGGACCGAGGGCAGCTGACCAGGGCCGATCTGGATCGGACGATCGGCGACGTCCTCGACGGAGACACCGACGAGACGTGGTCTCCGGACGACAGAACGGTTTTCGTGCCGATTGGGCTGGGGTCGCTGGACGTCGCGCTCGCGGAGTGCGTTTACGCCGCCGAGGGAGCCGCTGCCGGGATTCCGACGTTCGACTTCACGTGAACAGCTCTGGACCAGGTCGGTTCGCCGTCCCCGGACAGCTGCCAGCTATCGGTGCGTCCGTGATGGGGGACTAGCTCTCGAATTGGCGGAAGGTCCATCGAGCGGCTTTCACCGCTTCCCCTCGTCATCGTTACTAATTGATCATAATGATTAAATAGTCGCAGTTGAACCTGCTTCATGTGGTAGAATGTCACAGTCAATGAGCGGTATACTCGGGGAGTTTATCGACGAGATAGACCCAATCCCGTTCGCGTTCGGAGCGCTGATCACGTTCGTCTTCGTCGGATTAGCCGGATTTCGGACGGAATGGGTCTCGAATCAACTGAACACGGCGTTCGGGGTGTTCGGTCAGGGGCTGGCGTGGCTGTACCTCGGGTCGATGACGCTGTTGCTCGTCATCGCCATCTTCCTCATGCTGAGCAGTTACGGTCGGATCAAGCTGGGGAGTGGAGACCCGGAGCATAGCTACTTCTCGTACGTGGCGATGTTCTTCTCCGCCGGCCTTTCCGCGGGGATCGTCTTCTTCGGGCCGGTCGAGGCGCTGCTACACTACAGCACCGTCCCGCCGCTGTTCGAAAGCGCCACCGCGGAGACTGAGGGCGCGATGGTGTTCGCGCTGGCCTACGCGGTGTTCCACTACGGCGTACACGCCTGGGGTGGCTACCTCGCGATCGGGATCCCGATCGCCTACTACGCGTACAACCACGGAATGCCGATGCGGACCTCGACGGCACTCGTGCCACTACTCGGCCGCGACAACCTCAACGGGATCGTTGGCCGGTCCGTCGACACGCTCGCCGTGGTAGCGACCCTGGGCGGGATCGCGACCGGCCTGGGATTCATCGCCCAGCAGCTGTTGAGCGGAATCACGTACAGGACCGGTATCCAGTTCGGCGACCTCGAGACGATCGTCGCCATCGTCGGGATCACGACGATCTTCACGATCTCGCTGGTCGCCGGTATCGACAGGGGGATCCGGCGGCTCTCCGATTTCAACATCTACCTCATGGTGCTGCTGTTCACCGTTGCGCTTGTGTTCGGGCCCACGCTCAAGGTGCTGAACCTGGGCGTGATGGCCGCGGGCACGTACGTCGCCTATATCGCCCAGATGAGCCTGTTCACCGGGACCGGGGTCGAGGGTGGCGCGACCTGGACCTCCTTCTGGACCGTGTTCTACTGGTCCTGGTGGATCGCCTGGGCCCCGTTCGTGGGGCTGTTCCTCGCCCGCATCTCCAAGGGACGGACGATCCGCGAGGTGCTGTTCACTGCCCTCATCACGATGACCGGCGTGTCGTTCGTCTGGTTCACGGTCATCGGCGGGACGTCCATGTGGCTTCAGCACTCCGGCGCCGTCGACCTGCTGGGGCCGATCGGCGAGTTCGGAAACGGCGTCGCGGGGTACGTGCTGTTCCAGTCGTTCCCGCTCGGAGACCTCTGGGGCGTGCTGTTCCTGGTTCTGGTCATCACCTTCTTCGCCACGTCGGCGGACTCGTCGACGCTGGCAGTGGCGTTCCTGACCACCGGCGGGAAGGAGAACCCCTCCAGCCTCAACCGTGCGTTCTGGGGCGTCCTCCAGGGAGTAATCGCGTCGATCCTCGTCGTGCTCGGCGGCGCGAGCGCGCTCCGGTCGTCCGTCATCATCACCGGCGCTCCCTTCGCCATCGTCTGTCTCCTCTCGTTCGTGCTGTTCCTGGCCCGGCTCGGGAGAGACCACACGCCGATGATCTTCGCCTCCGGCCTCTCACTGTTCGGGCGGGACGACGAGACCGATCAGTTGGCCGCCGTCGACCCGGAGCCCGAGCCCGATCCCTCGGCGGCGACGCTGGATGAGGACTGACGCGTCCCCGTCGTTTCCGGGAATAGCTTTATAAAACAGCTCTACAGTATTTTATTCGCGATGTACGAAGTACTCATCCCCGTCGACCAGAACGCGGAGCGTGCCCGCGGCCAGGTTGACTACGTGACGTCACGACCCGGTACCGAGGAGATCAGCGCGACCGTGCTGCACGTGACTCCTCGCGAGGAATCGACCAGTGGCAAGCGGTCCTTCGAGGAGGTCGACGCCGCCGTCGAGGCCGCGGACCGACTGAGCGAGGCCGGGATCACGGTCGACCGGGTCGCCGACGTCGGGACGATCACGAGGAAGATCGAAGAGCACGCCGAGGCGGCCGACGCGAAGGAGATCGTCATGAGCGGCCGGAAACGCTCGGGCGTGGAGAAGGTCCTCGTCGGGAGTGTCACCCAGGACGTCATTTTCACGTCCGACCTGCCGGTCATCATCACCGGATAATCGGCACGCCACCGTGGCTGGGCGTCGCGTTCGACGAAGACGGGCGGTTCGCCGGGAACGTCGACGGCAACCTCCCACAATTTTAAGTGTGGAAGCAGCCACTTTCCGGTGTATGCCTCCAGATGAGCGCCAGTATCGACTCGAGGCGAATTCGTTACGTGACCCGTCGGAGCTGATGCAGCCCGAGCGGTTGGGCGCGCTAAAGCAGACGCGCCTGAGCTTCGCCCGCCTCCTGATACGGAAGATGGTTCGTGAACGATGGGAGATCGACCTCCTTGAGATGGACGTCGACGGCGACGGCAACGGGCGAGCCGTCTACAGCATCGAGACGCCCACCCACCGCTTCACGTTCGCGGTCCAGTCCCGGAAATCCAACGACGCGGCGGACACAGACCGAATCATCGCGGACACGTGGGACATGGAGACCTTTCTCAGCGAGGGAACGGCGAGCGAGGAGTTCATCGAGTCCCAGTTCGAGGAACTTCCGAAGGTCCGGGAGGGACGGGCCACGCCCGACGTGCTGATCTGGTCGCGAGCGAACCGAAGCTCTCGCTTCTTCGACCACATCGTCGACTCGCTGACCGAGGGGCACCAGCCCGACATCGAGTACCTCTCGCAGGGGGGCTACCTGACTCGCTCGTCGGGCTACTACGGCAACGGGCTCAACGGAACCAAGGTGTTCGCGGCGCTGGACGACGACCATCCGCTCAAGCGACCGTTCATGGCCCAGATGCTGGCCGTCTACATGCTCCGCGTTTTCGGCTACGACCTCGCCGACGCGATGGCGGAAGCACGAAACCCCGACGCAGTGACGCTATCGAACGATATCAAGCGCTATCTCGGCACGGGCAACTCCTCCGGCGTCGGTATCATCCTCTATCTGATCAACCATCCCCAGTTTGTCAACTCGTGGATCCGGGCCCGGGAGGTCGCACTGGCGCGGGCGAAGAACACGGATCCAACGGACGCCGACGTGGAGCGGTTCCGGGAACTCGTCGCCAACGCCGCGGCGTGGTTCGACGAGGACGAGAGCGACACCGAGCGGTTCTTCCTCGGAAAGGATCGCATCGCGGAAGGGCTCACCGAGACCATCGAGCAGGTCGACGCGCTCCAGAGCGAGGGCGGCAACGACGGCCTCTGGACGCGGCTCTCGGAGTGGGCCGACGCGACGCTGGAACCGGAGATCCAGGAGGTGCTGCACGCGCTGCTGATCGACGTCCACCACGAGGTCACTCGGGGACTCGAGGACTCGCTAACGACGGCGGAAACGAGCGACGTGAAGCCCGAGATGTCCGTGGCTGAACTGACCTCGCTCGTCACCTCGAGCTACCAGTGGGCGCTCGATTTCGACCTCTCGCGACCCGGCGCACAACACTACCTCTGGTACCGGTCGATCGAGAGCGAGGAGCCGCGCATCGGCGTCCGCGAGGAGCACGAGTACGAGGAGTACGAGCTGTCAGCGGACGTCGTGCGGCAGGTTCAGGAGCTCCACGAGGCGCTCCAGGCGACGCCCGGTGCCGATTCGGTCGCCGAGTTCCTCTTCGACCACCCGGAACACCGGGAAATCGTCGAGCGGGTCCAGACCGTCCACAACCTGCCGTACTCGGAGATCCGGGCGAACCCCCTTGACGAGGAGTTCGTCCCACTGACGTACATCTCCTGCCTGAAGGCGATCTGGGGCATCCAGAAGGCGCACCCGAAGTCGATCGGCTGGGTCCGCGGCACCTTCTTCCAAGGCGCGCCGATCCGCGAGGAGCTCCGGGAGGGTGCGGAGTCGTACTGGGCGTATCCAACGAGACCGGAGCGGGCTGACCACTGGAGGGAAGAGGCATGAACCTGAGCATTCGGGAGGTCTCGGAGCTCGCCGGGCGGTGTTTCGCCGCCGCAGGGCTCCCCGACGGCACGGCGCGGACGAACGCGAGCGCCATCTGGTGGACCGAGGCGTATCGGGGAACTGGCCTCACGACGCTTCACGGGCTCCTGGACGAGCTGGCCGACTGGGACCGAAGCGAGCTCACCCTGTCGGAGCAAGCGTCGATGATCTCGATGATCGACAGCGGGGCCCAGCCCAGTCTGGTGTCGAGCGGAGCGGCCGTCGACCTCAGCTGCTCGCAGGCCCAGCAACACGGAATCGGCATCACCTACGCCGACATCGACAGCGACGACGGAACGCTACCAACCATCGGCCACACCGCGTACCAGGCGGCCAAGCGCGGCTACGTCTCGATGACGCTGTACAACGACGCCGACGGCGGCGCGGGCACCATCGTCGGCACCCCCGACGAGCCGGCTCCAGCCATCGCGGAGGTGACTCACGAGAAGCCATCCGTCGCGTACGTCAAGATCCGCGACGCGATCGAGCGGGACCTCCACCAGTACCGGAACTATCCGCTGCTGCAGTCCTTCTTCGACCGGGAGGAACGGAACCGCTACTCGAACGCGGAGGTCAGGCTCCTGGACCGTCTGCTGCGACGGTCGACGGAGCCGACCGATGGCAACGCCCCTGACGTCGCCTCCGGTTACCTGATGATCTGTATCGATCCGCTGCAGCCGCGGTATCCGAACGAGGTGCAAGGTATCGTCGAGGAGTTCGTCACCGAGGAGGCCGAGGAGTTCACCACGGTATTCGAGCCCGAGGCCGTCGGCGAGCAGATCGGCGACATGGTCGAGACGGGCGTCGAGATCGACGAAGCTGTCTGGCGGGAGATATTCGACTACAGCAGCGGCGTGCTGGCGCCGGCGTTCGAGGGGTCCCGGGAGGACGCCGGCTTCGATCTGCAGTAGTCGCGATTTCCTTTTTTTGCCGGTACACGGCAGGCTCCCAAACCATAGAGCCACCGTCGTCGCCAATCACAGAGAACCAAATCTTTATCATTTTGAGAGCAAACACTCACTTGTGTGCCAGTGTCAGCCGCTGGTTCGGGGAGTGCCAGCGTTGACGGAGCCACGGTGATGGCGGTTCGCGGACGATAGCGGGTCGAGAGCATTCGCGAAGCGGTAGCCGTGCCGAACGAGCCGTCCGCCGCGGGCGCACGGAATCTCCCCAGGACACCAGAGACAGCCACCCATGACCGATACGAACTACCTGTTTATCGATGGAGAGTGGATCGGCGGCGAGAGCGACGACGAGATCGTCGTCGAGAACCCGGCCGAACCGGACGAACCGATCGCGACGTTCCCCGGGGGCAGCGAGAGCCAGGCCGCGGCAGCCGTGCGCGCGGCCGACGAGGCAAGCGAGACGTGGGGCGACAGCCCGCCCGGCGAGCGGGACGCCGTGCTCTACGACGTCGCCGATCGCATCGAGGCGAATCAGGCGGAACTCGCGGAGATCCTGAGTCGCGAGGAGGGGAAACCGATCTCCTCGGCCCGCGGGGAGGTCGCCGGCGCCGCGGACATCTTCCGGTTCTTCGCGAGTCAGGCCCGCGGTGCCACGGGGAAGACGATCCCGTCCGACGACCCGGAGACGTTCACGTACACTATCCGCGAGCCGCTCGGCGTCACGACGCTGATAACGCCGTGGAACTTCCCCATCGCGACGCCCAGCTGGAAGCTCGCCACGGCGCTCGCGACGGGTAACGCCGTCGTGCTCAAGCCGTCCTCGGAGACGCCGATGGTCGCGAAGCGACTCGTCGAGCTCTTCGAGGCGGCGGGCGTCCCCGACGGCGTGCTCAACCTCGTCGTCGGCGCCGGGTCGACCGTCGGCGACGAGCTGACGACAAACGAGCGCGTCGACGGGGTCTCCTTCACCGGCTCGACCGGGACGGGCCGCTACATCGCGAGCACCGTCGCTGAGCAGGGGATCCCGATCCAGACCGAGATGGGCGGGAAGAACCCGCTCGTTGCGCTCCCGGACGCCGACGTGGCCGACGCGGCCGACGCCGCCGTCGCCGGCGCGTTCGGCGCCACCGGCCAGGCGTGTACGGCGACCAGCCGGCTGATCGTTCACGAGGACGTCGCGGACGAGCTCACCGAGGCGGTCGTGGAGCGGGCCGAGTCGCTGTCGATCGGCCCTGGACTCGAGGACCCCGACATGGGGCCCGCCGTCTCCGCGTCCGAGGACGAGACCAACTTCGAGTACGTCGAGGTCGCGAAATCGGAGGGCGCGACGCTGCTCACCGGCGGCAGTCGCCCCGACGAGTTGGGGGCTGGCTACTACATCGAGCCGACCGTCTTCACGGACGTCGAGTCCGACATGCGGATCGCCCAGGAGGAGGTCTTCGGGCCGGTGCTCGCGATCATCAAGGTCTCGGACTTCGAGGAGGCCGTCGCGACGGCCAACGAAGTCGACTACGGGCTCTCCTCGAGCGTCTTCACGGCCGACATGGCGCGCGCGCGGCAGTTCACCGAACGGATTGAGGCCGGCGTCGTGAAGGTGAACGGGACGACGACGGGGTCGGACATCCAGATGCCGTTCGGCGGGATGAAGAACTCCTCCTCGGAGACGAAAAAGGAGATGGGCCAGGAGGCCTACGAGTTCTACACCCACGAGAAGGCCGTTTATCGAAGCGACCCCTGACGCGACCCGGTAACGGACCGAACACGACTACAAGCATCTCCAGCGAGTACGTTGGTTCCGGGACGCCGGACCCAGTCAGTGGGCGAAGAGCCTGCTCGACGGCGTGCGGTTTGGAGTCGCATACCAAACATTGATATCGGCCGCACTGCTCCTTCAGGTATGCCCGATTCGCAAGCAGTTTTCGACTACGCAGCCTCCGCTCCGTGGGCACAGGTCGTCGAGGCCTACGGCTCGACCGACGACGTCAACCGCGCCATCAAGGAGTTCGTCGCCGACGGGCTGACGAAAGCGGAAAGCTGGGAGGCGATCTGGGACCACGAGGTGAGACGGTTCGAGTCGGACGCAGCGTTCCGGGATGACGTCCGGGCAATTTACAAAACCGCTGGCGTCAATCTGCTCAGCGTCACACCCTGGACGCACGACCCGACAGTCTCCGAGCGAACCGGCCAGCGGCGGGACATCGCGCGCTGGCAGGCCAGGTTCGACGCCGCCGACTGGCTGGGAAAGGTCAGGACGCCAGCGGAGGCTCGGCAGGTCGTCCGCGACGGCGACGTTGGGATCGTGTTGAACACCCAGAACGTCGGTGCCGCCATCGACGGCTCGCTCGATCGGATCGACACATTGTACAACGAGGGTGTACGCCTGTTTCAGCTCACGTACAACTACCAGAACATGGTCGGCACGGGCTGTAACGACCCGTCCGAGGGCGGGCTCTCGGCATTCGGCCGGGACGTCGTCGACCGCATCAACGAGCTCGGCGGCGTGGTCGACGTCTCCCACTGCGGGAAACGGACGACGCTGGACACGATCGAGTACTCCCAGGGCCCCGTCGCGGTTACCCACGCGGCCTGCGAGGCGGTCGCCGACCACTACCGCGGTAAGTCCGACGAGGAAATCGAGGCCCTAGCAGCGGCCGGCGGCTACATGGGCATCGTGACGCTTCCCTGGTTCATCGGGCCGAACGTCGAACCGAAGACGCTGGACATCTTCGTGGACCACCTGGTCCACGCCGCCTCGATCATGGGTCCGGAGAACGTCGGCATCGGCACCGACTTCTTCCCGGCCGACGTCAAGTTCCCGGGCGAGATGCTGGATTACTACAAGGAGCACATCGTCGAACTCGGGTTCGACCGCGAGAAGGTCGAACAGCGGAACATCGCCGCCGGCATCGGCGACTTCGAGACCTACGAGGACTGGCCGGTCATCCGCAACCGACTCGCGGAGGAGTTCTCGGAATCCGAACTCGAAGGGGTCCTTGGCGAGAACTTCCTCCAATACTGGGAACGGGCAGTGTAAGTTATCAGCTGGCTACGCCCGCAACCCCGCCGGACTGGCCCAGCCCCACTGACGCCAGTTGCGACCGACCATTGGCGGCCGATTACCGATTCTGACAAACGGATGCGCGCAAAGGTCCGCCCAATCAACACATTTGAATTTCGGTAGTAGCTAAGAACACAAATAATTCTTAGGTAACCGAATTCCTACCCGAATATCTTTCTGTGGTATAAGATCGCTCTATATTGAGATTCTTAAATATAGTGGGCTAATTAACTCCCAAAATAATAGGTATTAGTAAAATATTTAAGAATATTATCTAAACCAGATAGCCGTATATAGTAGTAACAAAAATATAATACCTTCATATTTGATAATAAGCCATTATGTTGAGTTCTCGGTACCGCTTCAGGTGATTCAGTTGAATCAGTCACTCGAGACTCGGTCGCGGGACTCGCGAAGAATTGATCTCGCGGGCAGCGACTCCCGGCTGCAACCGAGTCCGAGCCGAAAAATTCCGGTCGAACTCAGTAGGCGGGCGACTCCGCCTCGATAACCTGCGCAAGCTCCCGTTGTTCGTCCGCGAGCAGCGTGTTCAGGTCGTCGTGGGTGACGATTCCCTCGAGGTTGCCGTCGTCGTCGACGACGGGCATTCGACGGACACAGGCGTCGCCAATCTCGTTGCAGAGCTCCATGACGCCGGTGTCCTTCGAGACCGTGTTCAGGTCCGGTGTCATCGCATCCTCGGCGGACCACCCGTCCGCCGTGCCGCCGTTCGCGAGGACGCGTGTGGCGAGGTCGCGGTCGGTGACGATTCCCTCCGGCTTGCCGTCCCGTCGGATCACGACGCTGCCGACGTTTTCCTGCTCCATCCGCTGGGCGACGTCGCCGACCGATTCGTCCGGGGGTGCCGTTACGACGTTCTCCCGCATCAGGTCTGAGACAGTCATGGCTGGGTAGAGCGAGGTGCTCCAGTTAAAGACTCGCTAGCAACCCGCATGATGATTGTGGCCCAGCGGGGCGCTCGCAGCCGAATCGACGGGGAAGAAACGTCGCTGGCGCTGGCTCGATCATCGAGAGGAAGAACTACGCCGACGGCTCGGTGATAGACCAGCCTACAGCAGGGATTCGACGGGGGCGGTAAACACGATCTCCTCGCCGCCGTGGCCCGAGACGGTTCGCTGCTGGTGGAAGCCGTGCGAGCGGAAGAACTCCCGAGCGCTCGGCTGGTTCGTAGGTGTGCAGGTCCTGATGGCGTCGACGCCCTCCTCCGCGAGGTTGGTCGCGAGTCGTTTGAGGAGCCGCTTTGCGACGTTTTCGCCGGCCCGCCCCGGATGGACCCACAGCGCGAGCAGTTCCGCCGCGTCCCCGTCGTCGTCCGGATGCGCGAGCGCCAGCCCCATCGGTTGCCCGTCCTCCTCGACGAGGAAACAACAGTCCGCGGACGCGGCGGCCTCACGGACGCCGACCTCCGAGACGTCGAGTAACGGTGCGCCGATATCGTCGAAAACGGTAGCCTCGCCCGCGCGGGAGACCGCCGCCCGTAGCGCCTCGGCGTCAGCCGGGCGCGCCGGTCGGACACGCATTGTATACTTGGACAGGAGGGACACCCGGGAATATCTTTCGCACCGTGCAACCGACGCGTCGCTGCAGGTTCTCGATGGCTGATTCCGTCCCAGAAACACGTAATATCGGGTAAATTACAGGTCCTCGCGTGGTCGACGTTTCGATGGCCCGGTCTACTCATCAAGCCAGCCACAGGCGACTCATCCAGCCACAGGCGACTCATCCAGCCACAGGCGACTCCGCCGAGGGAGGTAGCGGGTCAGATCCGGTCGACGCCGATGATGACCGTCTCGCCCTCGATCTCCCACTCTTCGACGAGGTCGTCGGCATCCTCGGGGCTGTCGAGCCACTCGTCGGTCCGCGTTTCCTCGCCGATCAGCTCGCGGTGCTGCTCGACGAACTCGGCGACACGATCGTCGTCGGCGTCGACGCCGAGGTTGATGCGGGCGTCCACGTCGAGGTTTAGGTCCTTGCGCATCTCCTGCACGCGGCGGATCACGTCGCGAGCGTAGCCCTCGGCCTCGAGCTCCGGCGTCAGCGACGTGTCGACGTAGACGGCGCCGTCCGCGAACTCGACGCCCGTGATGTCCTCCGGCGGCTCCGCGACGAACTCGACCATCTCCTCGGTGAGCTCGACCGGCTCGCCGTCGACGAGGACTTCGTCGTTCTCGACCTCTTCGCGCGTCGCGCCCTGCACGGCGTCCATCACCTTCTGGGCCTCGCCGCCGAACGCCGGACCGATCTCGGCCATCTGCGGTTCGGCGTGTTCGACGAGCTCCTCGAAGCCCTCGGTGACCTCCAGACTGCGCGCATTGACGCGGTCGAGGATGAGATCCTCGAGGTTCCGGACGGCGTCGGCGACGTCCGCGTCCTGCGTCTCGACGACGACGCGCGGGACGGGCCAGCGGAGCTTCCGGCCGGCCTGCTGCCGGGCGTTGGCCGCGGCCTCCTCGACATCTCGCAGGACTGCCACGTCGTGTTCGAGCGACTCGTCGTGACGGTCGGCGTCGTACTCGGGGTACTCGAGCGCGTGGACCGTCTCCGCGGTGCCGTCGAGCGTCTGGTACATCCGCTCGGTCATGTAGGGCGCGAACGGCGCGAGCAGGCGGATGACCTCGTCGAGCACCGTCGACAGCGTCGCGTAGGCGCCGCGCTTGGACGCGGAGTCGGCGTCCTCCCACATGCGCTCGCGGATGGCCTTCACGTAGAACCGCGAGACGTCCTGCGTGACGAACTCGATCACCTCGTTGAGGGCGTCGCTGACGTAGTAATCCTCCCAGTAGTCCGCGACGTCGGCTTTGACCGTCTGGAGCCGCGAGAGGACCCACTCGTCGACGACCGCCAGCTCGCCGTCCTCGAGGGAGGCGTCGGCCGGATCGTAGTCGTCGAGGTCCATGTACGGCAGCGGGAAGCGAAACACGTTCCAGAGGATGTTCAGCTTGCCCTGGATCTCGCCGAGCCCCTCCCACTCGAACGCGAGGTCGTCGCCCTGCTGGTCGTGCGAGAGCAGGTAGGTCCGGAGGGGGTCACGGCCCGCGCGGTCGATGGCCTCCTCCGGCGTCACGATGTTGCCGACCGACTTCGACATCTTCCGACCGTCGCTGTCGTTGGCGAACCCGTGCATCAGCACCTCGTCGTACGGGATCTCCCCGACTGCGGCGGTCCCCATCCCGAGCTGGGACCAGAACCAGCCGCGCGTCTGGTCGTGCGCTTCGATGATGAGGTCCGCGGGCCAGAGCTCGTCGTGGGCCTCCTCGTCGCTCGGGTACCCGAGCGTGCCCCAGGTGGCAACCGACGAATCGAGCCAGACGTCGAAGACGTCCTCGATGCGCTCGTAGGTCGTCCCGTCCTCGACGATGGTCAGGTCGTCGACACTCGGGCGGTGGAGGTCGATCTCCTCGGGGTCGACGTCCTCCTCGACGCGCTCGGCCAGCTCCTCGCGCGTCGAAATCACGATCATCTCCTCGTCGAGGTTGCCCGCCTCGGCGTCTTCGGGCGCCCAGATCGGGATCGGGATGCCCCAGTAGCGCTGCCGGGAGACGTTCCAGTCCGGCGCGTCTTCGATGAAGTCGCGGAAGCGCTGGTCGCGTGCCCACTCCGGATGCCACTCCGACTCCTCCATGTTGTCGAGGAGTTCGTCCTTGACGTCCGTGATCGAGATGAACCACTGGTCGGTGACGATCTGGATGATCCCGGTGTCACAGCGCCAACAGTGGCCGTACGAGTGGTAGACCGTGTCGTGCGCGAGCACCTGGCCCTCGGCGACGAGGTCGGCGACGATGTCTTCGTTGGCCTCCCGGACGAACTGCCCGGCGTATGCTCCGGCGCGGTCGTCGAACTCGCCGCCCGGCCCGACCGGACAGTAGATGTCCAGCCCGAGCTCCTTGCCGCGGTGGAAGTCCTCCTCACCGTGGCCCGGCGCGGAGTGGACGAGGCCAGTGCGGTCGGCCTCGACGTAGTCGGCCGTGTACACCTGGCCGGCGCCCTCGAAGTCGGGGTACTCGGCAAGGTGGTCGGCCAGCGGGTGGTCGTACTCCCAGCCGACGAGCTCCTCGCCCGCCAGTTCGGCCTCGACCTCGTAGTCGTCGTAGCGGCCCTCTTTCAGAACGTCCTCGACGCACTGCTCGGCGACATAGAGGACCTCTTCCTCGCCATCCTGCTCCGCGCGAACTGCGTTGTAGGTGAGGTCCTCGTCGACGGCGACGAAGGTGTTGGCGGGGATGGTCCACGGCGTCGTCGTCCAGATGACGAGGCTCCCCTCGCGGTCCGCGAGCGGGAACTTCACGTAGATGGAGGGGTCCTCGACGTCCTCGTACTCGACCTCGTTGTTCGCGAGGCCCGTCTCACACCGCGGGCACTGCGAGATGGAGCGCTGGCCCTGCTCGACCAGGCCGCGGTCGGCCACCTGCGAGAAGGCCCACCAGGCCGACTCCATGTACTCGGGGTCGATGGTCTTGTATGGGTCGTCCCAGTCCATCCAAGTCCCGATGGATTTGAAGTCCTCGTCCATCGCGACGCGGTTGGTCTCGGCGAACTCCTTGCACTCCTCGATGAACGCCTCCATCCCGTAGTCCTCGATGTCCTGCTTGGACTCGAAGCCGAGCTCCTCCTCCACCTTGACCTCGATGGGGAGCCCGTGCATGTCGTAGCCCGGCCGGTCCGTGACCCGATGGCCGGTCATCCGCTTGTACCGAATGACGGCGTCCTTTAGCGTCTTGTTCCACGCCGTGCCGAGGTGCATCTGTCCCGAGGTGTACGGCGGGCCGTCGACGAAGAAGAAGGGCGGGTCGTCCGCGTGGGCCTCCTTCGTCGCCTCGTACGCATCGTGTTCGTCCCAGTAGCCCTCGACCGTGGACTCCACGTCCTCGGGCGTGTACTGGTCGTCTACCTGCTCCATACCCGAGGGTATCCCGCCGCGTATTTGAATACGGCGGAGTTGCAGTCGCGGGGCGACCGTCCGATCCACCCGCCGGGGTCCTGACCGGAGTGCTATATAGCCTTCATAGCAACTGACGTGAAGGGTGCAGATCGTTCTACACTGAGAAATGTCACTCCAACAGGGGCCCCAGCTACCGGAGGCATACGAGACGCTGAACGTGGGGATCGTGCTCTTCGACCCCGACTCGGGGACCATCCTGGACGCGAACGACGAACTGGAGTCGCTGTTCGGCTACCGGACCGCGGAACTGCGGACGATGAACCCGGACCGATTCAGCGCCAACACGTTCTCCGCCGAGCCCGACGAGCCCCTCGAACGGATCCGGAAAACCGCCGAGGGCGACCCGCAGGAGTTCAAATGGCGCGTCAAGCAGGCGGAGGGAGAGCTCATCTGGGTCCGGTTTCACCTGTCTCGAATCGAACTGGCGGGGTCGACGTACGTTCTCGCGGAGGTCCACGACATCACGGCCCACTACACCGCAAGCAGGCGAAGCGGGTTGCTCTCACGACTCCTGCGACACAACGTCCGCAACGACGTGAACGTCATCGCGGGGCGCACCCAGCAGATCCTGACGGTCACCCGAGACGAGCAGGTCCGGCAGCACGCGAAAACCGTCCAGTCGAAGGCGATGGATTTCGTCGAAATGGCCGACTCGATAAAGCAGATCGACCAGGCGACGGCGACAGACCGAGCCCCGGAGCCTGGCCGCGCAGTCGACGCTGTCGCCGCGGTGGTCGACGACGTCCGGGCAGCCTACTCTGCCGCCGAAGTCTCGGTGACTGAGGAGCGGCGCATGCGCATCTCGATGGCCACCGCGTTCGATCATGCTCTCCGCCACGCCATCGAGAACGCTATCGTGCACAGCACCGACGAGACGCCGGTCGTTGACGTCTCGGTCGGCGCCTCTCCGAACACCGGACGCGTCGAAATTCAGGTCGCCGACGACAACCACCCGATCCCGACGGCCGAGCTTGACGCCCTCGACGAGTTCACCGAAACGACGAGCACGAATCACGGGTCCGGCGTGGGCCTGTTCGTGATGAAGTGGTGTATCGAGTCGATGGGCGGGGAACTGGAGATCGACCGCGGGGTCCGGGAAGGCAACCTCGTGTCCTTCTACCTCCCGCCGAAGGACCCGACTGCTACTACCTGAAAACCCATGCCGGAAACGGCCTCGAGGCACCAGCGGAGACGTCGCCGACAGTTGCGTGGATTTCGCGTTTTCTTCCGTAGCAAGCCGTGTCCGGAGAGATTATCTACCCGAGGAGCACATAGCCGCTTGTGCAATCAGAGCGGTCGGATCGGCCCGGAAGTGATGGCGAGAAGCAGTTGCAGGCCCGGTTCGGCACGGTCGACCGGGCGGAGGAGTTCTACGAGAACGCACTGCTCGACCATCTCAACGAGCGGATGCGGTCGTTCCTCCGCGAGCGTCGGGCCGTCTTCGTCGGCTGCACGAATCAGGGGCAGGTGACGAGGGTTCGGGTGCGCGACGACGAGGGTGTCGACGTCCTCGGCCCGAACCGGGTCGCCTGGGACGAGCCCCCGAATTCGGACCTCGTCGCTCAGGCAGAGACCGTCAGCCACGCAACGCTGCTGGCTATCGACTGGGAAGATACCACCGTCGGCTTCCACCTCAACGGGAGGATCACCGTCGAACGCAACGACGGCGGCCCACGCTGCTTCATCGAGGTCGAGGAGGCGTACATCCACTGTGCGAAACACATCCCGCGACTCGAACGGGACCCGCACACCACGTTCGACGAAACGAGGGCCATCTCGCCCGCCGCGGACCTCGAAACGCTGTACGACGAGTTTATCACCCAGCGAATCTTCTTCATGCTGGGCAGCGCCGACGCGAACGGCGAGACGGACATCTCACCGCGCTTCGGCCCGGTGGGCTTCGTCCAGCTGACCGAGCGCGGGCTGGCGTACCCGGAGTACCGGGGTAACGGCGTCCACGCCTCCCTGGGGAACATGCTGGAGACCGGACGGGCGTGCTTCACGTTTCTCGACGTGTGGCAGTCGGGGACGGCGCTTCACGTCGAGGGGGACGTGACACTCCACGAAGAAGCCCCGGCGTCAGCGGTGGACGTCGCGGAGACGGACAAGACGAAGGTGTGGGTCGAGCTGGTGCCGGACGAGACCTCGGTCGAGACCGTCGATGGCTCGGCCTACTCGCTCGTCCACCACGACCCGCCGTGGGGGACGGACGACGCGGAGCTGAAGCGAGCCGGCTTCTTCACGGCGACGGATGGCAACACCTGAGGTCGGTCCCCCGGAGGCGTAGGCCCCAAACGATGAGGATGCTGTGCAGCACTTCGGCAGTTCCCCGGAGTCGAGGGATCAACTTCATACCATAGCAGCTTCTGGCTCGTCACCAGACGGAGCGACCCACTGATGTCCACCCACGCCAAACTGACGAGCGTCGAGACCGTTCAGGAGGACGGCTCCTGGCTGTTCACCGTCCGCGACCGATTCGATGCCGAAGAGGAAGTCCTGCTCGTCCCCTGCGAGGACGGCGTCGAGGCCTGGGTGAACCAGTGCACGCACGAGGCCCAGCGGTTCGATACGGGACGCGGCGCGCCGATCCGCGACGGCGAGATCATCTGCCCGAAACACGGGTCGCTGTTCGACACCTGCTCGGGCCACTGTGACAATGGAAAAGCAGCCGACACGACGCTCCCTGCCGTCGAGGTCGACGTCGACGACGGCGACGTCTACCTCGCTGACGACGAGTACGAGTTCGTGCACGAGGGTGGCATCGAGGATGACGATGGACCTTCGTCGACCTCGCACCTCAGTTTCTGAGTACGGGGAACGAAAAACCGAACTGGCGACCGATATGTCGGTCGAAATCGACGGTTACGCCTCGATCTCGATCTCGGTGCCGCGCGTGGTCGCGCCGGTTTCGACCGGCAGCCGCACCTCGAGGACGCCGTTGGTGTACTCGGCTCCGATGTCGTCGCTCTCGATGTTCTTTGGGAACCGGAAGCGACGGTGGTACGTCTTCCGCTCCCCGCGACGGTCGTCCTCGTGCTCGGCCGTGATGTTGAGGACGCCGTCGTCCCAGGAGGCGGTGATCTCCTTGGGGTCGAAGCCCGGCATCTCGACGCTCAGGACGAATTCGTCGTCCTCCTCGTACAGTTCGTAGTCGTTCCCACCGGACTCGAAGAGCTTGCTTGGTAGGCCGGTGCTCTGCAACCAGGAACTAGTGGGACCAGTCGGCAGTGCCATGGCTGATCACCCTAATTCCGAGATCAAATTGATCGTGGTTCGTAAAAAACGTTGTGCTAATTTGTCATATAAACCGGCAACGGAAATTGCGGCAATAGGGCACAACCCTGTAGATAATGCTTGTCAGTCGAATACGCAGCTACGCGTCGAAATCCGGCAGGTCGTCCGGCGCCTCGTAGTCGGCTTCCCAGTCGATGTAGTCCTCCTTCAGCACCTCACAGACGATCTGGCCGAGTTCGGTCAAGCCAGCGTTGATCCCGGAGACGCGCTCCCAGGAGTCGAGGTCAGGGTGGATGTCGCGCTGTTTCCAGTCCTCCGGCAGCCCGGGGGCGTGGTACCCGACGCGGTCGGCGAAATCGTCCCAGAAGAAATCGAAGCGGGAGATCATGTCGATGTCCTCGACGATGCGCCAGGTCTCCGCGTCGAGGTCGCTTCCCGCAGCCCACTGCTCGAACGCCTGCTCCCAGGCGCCCTCCCTGAGGAACTGCTCCATCTCGTCGCGACGATACTCGTCGCCCTCGACCTCGGCGTCCTCGTACTCGTTTGGGTCGACACCGGAGAGCTCCGGGGGCTCCGGCGGATCCACGTCGAGACTCATACCGAACACTTCTCACGCGGGGACATAAGGGGCGCGCCCCGTGGCCCCTCCGAACCTCTCGACAACCCCGGCCGGATTCGACGCCGGCCTGCCGTACCTCCCCGGGATTTAACGGGAGCCAGACCTGCCCGCCGATATGGACACAACGCGGCGCGGGTTTCTCGGGGCGGTCGGCGCGGCGGCGACGGCGACGGCAGGGTGTGTCGCCCCCGCCAACAGCGAGCGCTCGGGCGCGAACCGGTACGAACAGGTGTACAAGCAGGTGTCGCCGTCGGTCGTCCGGATCCGGACCTACGTCGACGGTCCCAAAGGACAGGGGTCGGGCTTCCTCTACGACGACAACCACATCCTGACGAACGCACACGTCGTCAGCAACGCGGACGACATCCGGATCCAGTACGCCGACGGAACCTGGGAGGAGGTAGAAGTGGTCGGCACCGACCCGTACAGCGACCTCGCGGTGCTCGAAGCCGGACGCACCCCCGTCGGCGACCCGCTCCCACTGGTCGATGAGGTCCCGAACATCGGCACCAGGGTCCTCGTCGTCGGCTCGCCGCTCGGGCTGGAAGGCAGCGCCTCTCAGGGGATCATCAGCGGCCGTAATCGCTCGATTCCGGGGCCGAACAACTTCTCCATCGCGGACGCGATCCAGACCGACGCCGCCCTCAACCCCGGCAACAGCGGCGGGCCCATCGTCACCCTCGACGGCAAGGTCGTCGCCGTCGCGACCGCCGGCATTCCCGGCGCCGACAACCTCGGCTTCGGCGTCTCGGCACCCCTCATCCAGCGCGTCGCGCCCGCGCTCATCGAGGACGGCTCGTACGAACACTCCTTCATGGGCGTCGGGATTCTGGCGGTCGAACCCCTCCTCGCGGAGGCGAACGGCCTCTCGGAGGCCCGCGGCGTCTACATCGCCTCCGTCGTCGACGGCGGCCCCTCCGACGGCGTATTGCAGGGGAGTGACGGCCAGACGACGGTCGACGGTACGTCGGTCCCGACCGGCGGCGACGTCGTCGTCGGGTTCAACGGGACGGCGATCCGGACTGTCGGCGAACTCTCGCAGTACCTCGCGCTCAAGACGAGCCCAGGCGACACCATCGACGTCGAGATCATCCGCGAGGGCGAGCGGCAGACCGTCGCACTGGAGCTCGGATCGCGCCCGGACCCGACCTGATCGGCGGATTGGCTGACCCGGCGGCTGCGCCGTCGGCGTCGCTGGCGACGGTCCCTCTTGCGGAGACTGCAATACCTAAATGCCCGCGCCACGCAGTCATCGGTAATGAACGGGAATCGGTTCGGTCGCCTCTTCCAGGTGACCACCTACGGCGAAAGCCACGGCGACGCGATGGGCGTCACCGTGTCAGGGTGTCCGGCGGGCGTCGAGCTATCGGAGGAACTGATCCAGCGCGAGCTCGACCGGCGGAAGCCCGGCCAGTCCATGATCACGACCTCCCGGGGCGAGCCCGACGAGGTGACCATCAACTCCGGCACGTTGGAGGGGTACACCACCGGGACCCCCATCGGAATGGTCATCCAGAACAAGGACGCCCGCTCGGGCAAGTACGAGCCGTTCGTCACGGCGCCCCGGCCGTCCCACGGCGACTACACCTACTCCGCGAAGTTCGGCACGCGCAACTGGGGCGGCGGCGGGCGCTCCTCGGCGCGGGAGACGGTGAACTGGGTAGCCGCCGGCGCCGTCGCGAAGGCGGTCCTCGACCAGTCAGAGTACGATATCGAGGTGAAAGCGCACGTCAACCGCATCCACGACATCGAGGCGACGGACGTCTCCTTCGAGGAGATGATCGAGCACAGCGAGGAGAACGAGGTCCGCTGTGGCGACCCCGAGAAGGCCGAGGAGATGCGCGAGCTCCTCGAGGAGGTGCAGGAGGCGGGCGATTCGGTCGGCGGCTCCATCTACTTCGAGACGCGCGGCGTCCCGCGCGGGCTCGGCGCCCCCCGCTTCGACGGCTTCCCGTCCCGACTCGGCCAGGCGATGATGTCGATCCCGGCGACGACGGCCTTCGAGTTCGGCCTCGGGAAGGACGCAGCCACGGTGAAGGGCTCCGACCGCAACGAGGACTGGGAGTTCGACGACGGCGAGTCCCACCCCGACACCGTCAGCGAGGAGGGCGACCCGGTCCCCGTCGGCAACGACCACGGCGGGCTCCAGGGCGGGATCACGACGGGCGAGCCGATCTACGGCGAGGTCACCTGGCACGCGCCGACATCGATTCCGAAGGAGCAGACCACGGTCGACTGGGAGACCGGGGAGGAGAAGCAGGTGCAGGTCGTCGGCCGCCACGACCCCTCGCTGCCGCCGCGCGCCGTCCCCGTCGTCGAGGCGATGTTCTACTGCACCATCCTCGACTTCATGCTGCTCGACGGTCGCATCAACCCCGACCGGCTGGACGACCAGCCCGGTGAGTACGACACGGACTACCATCCGAGCAGTCCGCGGAACGAATAGTCGGCGGAACGAGTAGCGGTTCTCCCGACTCGTTCCCGGCGTTCCGCTTCCGTCACTGACCGGCGACCGCTTCGATATTTTGCCGTTCCAGCATCGCACCAGCGAGGATTCACTGAACCCATCACGGAACGTTCACGCACATTAATATGTCTGGCCCGGTGACTTTTCTTCGGTAACGACGGTCTCGGGAACATGTCGGACACAATTCACGTCCTTCACGTCGAAGACGATCCAGGGTTCGGGGAGCTAGTGCAAGATTTCCTGGAGCGGAAGAACGATCGGCTGACGGTCACGACCGCACCGAGTGCGGAGGACGCGCTGACGTGGCTCGAAGAGGAGCGACCGGACTGTATCGTGAGCGACTACGACATGACCGAGCGGAACGGGATCGAACTTCTCGAAGCCGTTCGGGAGGACCATCCGGAGTTACCGTTCATCCTCTTCACCGGCAAGGGGAGCGAGGAGGTCGCCAGCGAAGCCATCTCCGCCGGGGCGACGGATTACCTGCAGAAGGGCGCTGGAACGGAGCAGTACGACATCCTCGCCAACCGGATCTGCAACGCGGTCGAACGACACCGTTTGTCCCTGCGAGCGGAGAACCTGGATCGGCTCCGACGATTGACGGCCGAGATCAACGAGGCGCTGGTTCAGGCGGCAACGCAGGAGGAGATCGAGTCGGAGGTCTGCCGGATTTTCAGCCAGGCCGAACCCTACGTTTTCGCCTGGATCGGCGATGTAGACCCCGAGAGCGACAGTGTCAATCCTCGGGTTACAGCGGGTGACGGTGCGGAGTATCTCGACGAGATAAGCGTCCCGGCGGGAACGGACTCGACCCCGGCAGGTCCCGCGGCTATCGCTGTCCAGGAACGTGCGGTTGCGACCACTCAGGACGTCAGGACCGACCCGGCCTTCGAACGCTGGCGCGACGCGGCGCTCGAGCGTGGCTTCCGCTCCGTCGCAGCCGTGCCGCTGCAGTACGACGACCGGCTGTACGGGATCCTGGTCGTGTACGCACGGCAGGAGCAGCTGTTCGACGAGGCGGAACAGGCGCTGATCGCGGAGCTGGCGGACGACGTCGCCCACGCGATGCACGCCCGAGAGGTCCGAGAGCAGTTCGAACTCCGGGAGAAGGCCATCAGCGAGGCGCCCGTCGGCGTTGCCATCACGGACCCAACCCAGGAGGGCAACCCGATCGTTTACGCCAACGACAGATTCGAGGAGATAAGCGGCTACTCAGCCGCACAGGCGCGCGGTCGGAGCTGTCGCTTCATGCAGGGGCCCGAGACCCGGGAGGAGCGCAGCGAGAAACTGCTGAACGCGATCGAGAATCGGGAGTCCGTCACCGTCGAGCTTCGGAACTACCGGCGGGACGGCGAGCTGTTCTGGAATCGGATGTCGATCGCGCCGGTTCACGACGAGGACGGGACAGCCACGCATTTCGTGGTCTTTCAGGAGGACGTCACCGACCGGAAAGAGCGGGAACGCGAACTCAGGCTGTACGAGGACCTCGCGGAGTCGGTCCCCGTGCCGATGTTCCGAACCAAGATCGACGGCGAAATCCTCGAATTCAACGAGGCGTTCCGGAAGCAGTTCGGTACCGATTCGACCCAGGACATCTCGGAACGGAACGCGGAGGAACTGTGGGTCGACGTCGAGGACCGGAACGAACTGATCGAGGAAGCGCGTCGGAACCAAACAGTCCAGCAGCGACTGTCACGGATGCAGACGCTCGACGGCGAGCAGCTGTGGATCGAGGTGACGATGACGATAACGAACGGTGGCGACGAACCGTACCTCGTCGGTATCTGTCACGACGTGTCCGAGCGCGAGTTCCGGAAACGGAAATTGCGACGGAACGAGCGGCGGTTCGAGGCGCTGTTCGAGGATCCAAACACCTGGGTCTGCCTGCTGGACAGGGACGGAGCGATCCGGAGCGTCAACGACACGACCCGTCAGCAGGTCGTCGAGAGCGGCGGCGACCTCGCGGGTACCCCGTTCTGGGAAGTTTCGTGGTGGAACCCCGACCAGTCCGACGAGCTTCGCGGCTGGATCGACCGCGCAGCGAGCGGCGAGTCCGTCAGGTTCGAGGCGACGTACTCGACGACCAACGGCGACGTCCCCGTCGACGGGACCATCCGACCAGTCGTCGACGACGGCGGTGACGTGGTCTCGATCGTCGTCACCGCGCGCGAATCGACCCAATAGCGGCGGCCTGAAGCCTGAATACTGACAGCCTGAAGCCGGCATACCGACAGCCTGATGCCCGAAACCCGGCGGCCCGAAGCGGACCTGAGTGGACCGTTATTCCCGCTTGGAGGCGGTCGGCTGCCACAACCGAACACCGGAACCGAATCGGGGCAACGGCCGGCGGTGTTTTAACTCCGCCTAGAGAATATTGCCCGAAGCGGAATCTCCCATAATCGTTCATTGTGAATCCATGACAAGCCCTAATAGGACCCACATGCAACCTCGGGACACTAGGCCTTTGGAGGGCCGGTTTCAACTATGACTGACGAAGAACTCATCTGGCGGATTTCCGGGGGATCTGGTGACGGGATCGCCTCAACCAGCCAGAACTTCGCGAAGGCCCTGATGCGGTCGGGGCTGAACGTATTCACGCACCGACACTATCCGTCGCGAATCCGCGGTGGTCACACCTACACCGAGATCCGCGCGGCCGAAGAGGACGTCAAATCCCGCGGGGACGGCTACAACTTCCTCCTCGCGCTGGGCGACTCCTTCGCCCGGAATCCGGACGAAGACGCCCTCTACGGAAATGAGGAGATCAAGCCCCTCTCCGAGAACCTCGATGACCTCCGCGAGGGCGGTGTCATCATCTACGACGAGGGCCTGCTCGACGCGTCCGAGATTCCGAACTTCGACGAGCGCGTCGAGGAGAACAACTGGCACGTGTACCCGCTGGACCTGCGCGGCCTCGCCCGCGAGCAGGGGCGCGAGGTCATGCGGAACACGGCCGGCGTCGGCGCGACCTGCGCGCTCGTCGGCATGGACCTCGAACACGTCGAGGACCTCATGCGCGACGCCATGCCGGAGAAGATCCTCGAGCCCAACGTCGAGATCCTTCACACGGCGTACGACGCCGTCAGGGAGGACTACGACGTGGACGCCCACGACGTGAAGGTGCCGACCGGGTCTCACGACGAGACGCAGCTGCTGATGTCCGGCTCGGACGCCATCTCGTACGGCGCCATCGACGAGGGCTGCCGCTTCATCGCGGGCTACCCCATGACGCCGTGGACCGAGGTCTTCACGATCATGACGAAGAACCTGCCCAAGCTGGGCGGGATCTCCGAGCAGGTCGAAGACGAGATCGCCGCGGCGGCGCTCGCGGTTGGTGCCTCGCACGCCGGCGCAAAGGCGATGTCCGGCTCCTCGGGTGGCGGCTTCGCGCTGATGTCAGAGCCGCTCGGGCTCGCCGAGATGACGGAGACGCCCATCGTCCTCGTCGAGGCCATGCGCGCCGGGCCGTCGACGGGGATGCCGACGAAGCCGGAGCAGTCCGACCTCGAACACGTGCTCTACACGTCCCAGGGTGACTCCCAGCGCGTCGTGCTGGCCCCGGGAACCATCGAGGAGGCGTACGAGCAGAGCCGGCTCGCGTTCCGGCTCGCCTACGAGTACCAGATTCCGACGATCCTGCTGTACGACCAGAAGCTCGGCGGCGAGATGCGGAACGTGCCCAAGAGCCACTTCGACCGCGAGCCCAACCCGACGCTCGGGAAGACGCTCACGGAGGAGCAGCTGGCCGAGCAGCCGCACTCGGAAGACGGGAAGTTCCACCGCTTCCAGCACGACGTCGAGGACGGCGTCACGCCCCGGTCCATCCCGGGCCAGAAGGGCGGGCGCTACCTCGCAACGGGTAACGAACACGACCAGACGGGCCACATCAGCGAGAGCCCGGAGAACCGCGTCGCCCAGATCGACCGCCGGCTGGAGAAGCTGGAGGCGATCCGCGCGGACCTCGATACGGAATCGACGGGGACCTACCACGGCCCCGACGAGGCCGACTACGGGATCCTGACGTTCGGGAGCCAGCAGGGGACCGTCGAGGAGGCGGTCGACGTCCTGAACGACAACGGCCACTCGGTCAAGTCGCTCGGCGTGTCCGACCTGCTCCCGTACCCGACCGACGAGGTCGAGGACTTCATCCGCAGCGTCGACGAGGTGCTCGTCGTCGAGATGACGGCGTCCGGACAGTTCCGCGGGCTGACGCAGAAGAACCTGGGGCAGTACGGCGAGAAGCTGTCGAGCCTGCTGAAGTACAACGGCAACCCGTTCGAGCCGGCCGAGATCGTGGACGGCTTCGAATCGGTGATCATCGAGGGCGGCGAACTGGACAGTGGGACGACCACGTTCGTCCCCGCGGCAGGTGACTAACCATGAGCACATTCTCAGCAATCGGCGAGGAACGAGAGGTCGACCGCGACGAGTACACCCCCGGCGTCGAGCCGCAGCCGACGTGGTGTCCGGGCTGTGGTGACTTCGGCGTCCTGAAGGCGCTCAAGCAGGCGCTGCCGGAAGTCGGGCGCTCGCCCGAGGAAACGATGCTGGTGACGGGGATCGGCTGTTCGGGCAAGCTGAACAGCTACCTCGACTCTTACGGCTTCCACACCATCCACGGCCGCTCGCTGCCCGTCGCCCGGGCGGCGAAGCTCGCCAACCCCGGCCTCGAAGTGATCGCGGCCGGCGGCGACGGCGACGGCTACGGCATCGGTGGGAACCACTTCGTCCACACGGCTCGGGAGAACCACGACATGACGTACATCGTGTTCAACAACGAGATCTTCGGCCTCACCAAGGGCCAGACCTCGCCCACGAGCCCGAAGGGCCACGAATCGAAGACGCAGCCCCACGGCAGCGCGAAGGAGCCGATAAAGCCGCTCTCGATGGCGCTGACCTCCGGGGCCTCCTACGTCGCCCGGACGGCCGCCGTCAACCCGAACCAGGCAAAGGAGATCCTCGTGGAGGCGATGAACCACGACGGGTTCGCCCACATCGACTTCCTCACCCAGTGTCCGACCTGGAACAAGGACGCCAAGCAGTACGTCCCGTACATCGACGTCAACGAGTCCGACGACTACGACTTCGACCGAACCGACAAGGTCGACGCCCAGCGCATGATGCGCGAGGCCGAGGAGGGCCTCTACGAGGGCGAAGTGCTGACCGGTCGGTTCTACGTCGACTCCGAGCGCCCCTCCTACCAGCAGGAGAAGCAGGCGATCGGCGAAATGCCGGACGAACCGCTCGCGGAGCGGTACTTCGACGAGGACTACGAGTGGGAGCGCTCCTACGACAAGTTCCTCGACAAGCACGAGTGATCTGAAACTGAGGCGACGCCTCGGCGACGCTCGTCCCCTTCTTTCCACGGTTTATCGGGCGTAACCGCCAGCATGAACCTCTTTTTTGGATTCGGAAGGTATTTTTCACGTCGGACAAAATATCGTGGTATGAGTTCTGTGTCGACGGAGGAACGCATCCTTTCGGTTCTCGAGGAGGATGCGCAGGCCTCCTACGCCGAGATCGCGGAGCGGGCCAACGTCTCGAAACCGACCGTCCGGAAGTACATCGAAAAGCTGGAGGACGAGGGCGTCATCGTCGGCTACTCCGCCGACATCGACCCGAAGAAGCTCGCCAGCCAGTCCATCGCTCTCGTCGGCATGGACGTTGCAAGCGAGAAGTACGTCGAGGCGACTCGCGCCCTCAAGTCGCTCTCGGCCGTCGAATCGCTGTACACCTGCTCTGGCGACCACATGCTGATGGCCGAGGTCCGCGCCGACGACGGCGACGCCCTCGGCGACGTCATCTCCGAGAAACTGCTCGAAACCGAGGGCGTCACCGCAGCCCACCCCTCCTTCCTGCAGGAACGTCTGAAATAACGATTCTCCGCGAGTGTGTCCCGGGACGCCGGGAAAGCTTATACCGCATCGCTGTCAGTTCCGGCCATGCCCTCCGGCGACGCGACTGACACCGACGCCAGCGATGCCCCCGACGCTGAGTCCGACAGCAGTGCTTCTTCCATCCAGCGCGTGCTTGGATCCTTGCAGCTTCCCGTTGCTGGGGTCGGCGCGCTATTCTGTCTCGGGGCGGCCAGTACTTTCGGGTCGTTGCTGGGACGGACTCCGCCCGGCGATGGCTTCGTTCACGGTGGCGCCCTACTCATGACCTACGTCCTGACTGCGGGCGGGTTCGCACTGTTCGCCATGGGACTTGCCATCCCACCGGGACCGGGAGTCGGCGTCCGCTTCCGGCGGGCCCAGCGGATCCTCTTCGTCGTGGCAGCGGGGGCCGCAGTCGCGAGCGTGATCCTCCCGCTGGCTGCGTTCCCGATGGCGCTCGGCGGCGACGCGACTATCGTTCTCGTCGCCTGGGGCGTGCCGACGGCCGTCGCGATTCTGTGCGTCGCTACCGGTCTCGGCTGGCGTGCCGCCGAACGAATCCGGGAGCGTGGCGCCGACTGAACGAGCAGCCAGACTCCGACCACTTCCGCCGAACCGGGAGCGGACGCTTAAAAGGCCGGGGTGCGAACCCCGTTGTGATGGACGGCGAGACGCTCCCAGGGGCCGACGCCGGCGAGGACGGCGTCGACCGCGTCATCCTCCACGTCGACATGGACTGCTTTTACGCCTCCTGTGAGCGGCTTCGCGAGCCCGAGCTCGAAGGCGAACCCCTCGTCGTCGGCATGGGCTATCAACCCGGGCAAACCATCGGCGCCGTCGCCACCGCGAGCTACGAGGCCCGCGAGTTCGGCGTCGACAGCGCCCAGCCGATCTCGCAAGCGCTGGAGAACCTGCCGCGGCGGGCGAACGCCGACCCCGACGATCCCGACGCGCCGGACCCCAGCGAATCGGGGCACTACCGCCCCGTCGACATGGAGTACTACAAATCGGTCGCTGCAGACGTGAAGGAGGTCCTCCACGACTGCGCCGACACCGTCAGGGAGGTCAGCGTCGACGAGGCGTACCTCGACGTGATGGCCCGGACCGCCTGGGACGTCGCCGGCGACGTCGATTTGGACGAGGCCAACGGGGCCGCGGAGCGGACTGACGAGCCTCCCGAGGCCGCCGAGAGCGCCGCCGCGGGCCCCGCGACCTACCGCCGGCTCGCCGAGGGGTACGCCCGCTACGTCCGGGACCGCATCGAGCGACAGGCGGGCGTCCCCGCCAGCGTCGGCGTCGCCCCAAACATGTCGACGGCGAAGATCGCCAGCGACTTCGACAAGCCCGAGGGCCTCGTCGTCGTCCCCCCCGGCACGGTCCGGGAGTTCCTCGGGCCCCTGCCGACCGAGGAGGTCCACGGCGTTGGCCCGGTCACGGCCCGGACGCTCGCGTCGATGGGCATCGAGACGGCCGGCGACCTCGCCGAAGCCGACGTCACGGAGCTCGAAGCGGAGCTCGGCGAGCGCGGCCGCGAGCTCTACGAGCGCGCTCGCGGCGAGGACGACCGCGAGGTGACGCCGACCGGGCTCCCGAAGAGCCTCTCGCGGTCCTCCTCCCTGCCCGCGACGGACGACGAGGAGCGCAAGCGGTCGACGATAACGGCCCTGGCGGCCGACGTCAGCCGTCGCGCGAAGGAACGAGACTGTCTGTACCGGACTATCGGCATCACGGTCATCAGGCCCCCGTACGACGTCAATACGCGAGCCAAGAGTCTCACCGGTCCCGTTGACGACACCGAGGTCGTCGAGGAGGTCGCTCTCGAACTGCTGGAGGAGTTCGAGGGCGAGCAGGTCCGGAAACTCGGCGTCACTGTGTCGAACCTGGACTTCGACGACAGCGACCAGGCGACGCTCGGCGGCTTCGACGGGGAGGAAGGGGAAGTGCGTGAACGGGACGCGGACGCCAACACGGTCGACGGCGAGCAGCTAACGGACTGGGTGGAATCCGATGCTGATAGTGGTGACGAGCGCGAACGAGGGCGACGGCGAAATCGAGATGGGCAGAAGTCGCTAGAGGAGTTCGAGTAGGCCTCGTTTATTACGGAAGTCAGCTATCGTCGCTTGCGACACCACTCAATCATCCTGGAAAGCGCCAGCCGCTGAGGCGTTGCATAGTGCATGGTTTATTCCGTCGTCGTCGCTTACGACACCACTCGGCACACCCAGAAAGCCCCAGCGGCTGAGGCAGTCGCTTTACGCGCGGTTTGTTCGGTCAACGTTGCTGCTGAAACCACTCAGCATGCCCAGAAAGCCCCAGCCGCTGAGCGGTTGCGCTGCTCGCTGCGCTCCTCACCCGGCTCGCTCACTGCGTTCGCTCGCCGGGATGTGGTGCTGACTTCGCAGGGCGTCCCGCTCAGCGGCTGCCCCTTTCAGTCCCGCCCGGGAGTGG
>JBDGPU010000011.1:0-34195 GCA_042219525.1 Halopenitus sp. | reverse complement strand
AAGGGCGACGGCCGGTCGCGCCGGAGGGGAGTCGCTGAGCCGACCCCTATCCGCGGCGGGCAGTGCTGAGAGCCGCGGATATGTCGCTCAGCGACCGCGAGCGGCCGAGGGCTTTCAAGGAGTCTGCGGTGCTGTAAAGCGTAGCAGCGTCTGCACCGTTAAAAACAGTTTATAAGCAAGAGCGGCCGAGAGCTTTCGAGGAGTCTGCGGTGCTGTCGAGCGCAGCAGCGTCTGTGCCTTTAAATATACGTTATAAGCAAGAGCGGCCGAGGGCTTTCGAGGTGTCTGCGGTGCTGTCAGGCGCAGCAGCGTCTCCACCTTTAAATACAGTTTATAAGCAAGAGCGGCCGAGAGCTTTCGAGGAGTCTACAGTACCGTCAAAAGCGAGTCCGAATCACCTGCTCAAACCACTGAGTGGCGAGGTGAACTCAAAATCTTAGACAAAATACTAACCGTGTCAAATTGACGGCGTAGGTTTATATCCGAAATCGCCCGAAGCCCTTCTACGAAGAGACAAAGGCCACGAGCAAACTCAAAATATCAGGAACCGAAGGGTCCAGAGCACACCCATCCCGACGCCGATCGTCGCGAAGACGTTCTCGGTGCGCCAGGCCACGGCGCCCGCCACGACCCCAGCGAGCAATCGCTCGTCCAGGATCGTCGCGCTCACCGTCGGCTGAATCGTCACCAGCGAGGGGACGACGAGCGCGGCCAGCACTGCGGGCGGGACGTATCGCAGCGCCAGCTCCAGCTTCGGCGGCACGTCGTCGATCCGGCCGAAGAGGAAGATGAAGGAGAGCCGGATGGCGAAGGTCGCGATGCCGATCGCGACGATCGCGGTCCAGATCGCGAGGGGGCCGTGCTCGGTCGTCATCGGCCCACCTCCCAGAGCGTGCCGGCGAGAATGCCGGCGACGGCGCCCGCGAGCAATCCGAGGTTAAGCGGGAGATCGGCCGCGAGGAGCGCGACCCCGCCGCCGACGACCCCGGCGACCGTCTGCGGACGCCCCTTCATCGCCGGCACGAGGATGGCGACGAAGACGAGCGGGACGGCGAAGGAGAGCCCCCACGCGTCGGGGATGCCTGCCCCGAGGCCGATGCCCGCAACGGTGCCGATGACCCAGACGACCCAGAGGCTCGCTGCGATGCCGAAGTAGTACTGCCAGGGCTCCCGATCCGTCTCCTCGTTGCGATACTCCGCGATCGAGAGCGCGTACGCCTGGTCGGTCAGCAGGTAGGCGAGCACCGCCCGCGTTCGCTGTCGGTACGTGGCGAAGTAGGGGGCGATCGACGCCGAGTACATCAGCATTCGGAGGTTGATCACGACGGCGGTCCCGACGACGACCACGAGCGGCGCGCTGTCCCCGATGAGCTCCAGCGCCGCCAATTGAGAGGCACCAGCGAAGACGATGATCGACGTGCCGAGCGCCTGAATCGGCGTGAGGCCGGCGTCGATAGCCGCAATGCCGGCGACGAGCGCGAACGGGACGACCCCGAGATGCAGCGGGAGCGCGTCCCGGATACCGTCCCGCAGATCCTCGTCCATGGACTGTTTCGTTCCAGGGTGTTCAAAGACGTACCGAAAGCGGGTGAATCGACGGCAATCTCCGAGATCCAGCCGGCTCCAACACCGCTACCCTTCGGCGGTGCCGATGACGACGGCGGTCCGGATCTCCAGCGCCGTCTCGATCTCCTCGCGACGGTCCTCGCTCGACCCGAACCGCTCCACCTGCGCCTCGTGAGCCCGTCTGACTGCGTCGGCCTCCCGCTCCGCGAGGCCGAGTTCGTCACCGACTTCCTCCCAGTGACCACCCTCGACGAGGAACGCCTCGCGCTCGTCGGCGGCGTGGATCCGCTCGTAGGACCGGCGATACTCGTCGATTCGATCCCGAAGGTGTCGCTGGATGCGATAGAGCAGCTCCGGGAGCCTGGAGAGCGGGACGCTCGCGACGGCGCCGGCCTTCACCAGCGCCGTGCCATCGATCGGCAGTTGCGTGTCCTCGACCGAGACTCCGCCCGATTCGCCGGCCGATTCCTCGGCCGCGGGACCCTCGCTATCGTCGGTCATCACCCGCCAGCACGCATCGCCTTGAACGAGAAGCGCTCGATCAGGTCAGCGAGCACCTTGGGGTCGCCGGTGAACGTCACCGACACCTCGGTCAGCGAGAGCGATCCGCCGACGCCGACGGACTCGGCCGAGAGCTCCGCCGTCCAGTCGTCGCCCTCGACCGTCGTCGCCTCGGCCGGATCGTCGGTGTCGACGAGCGTTCCGTCGAGATTCTGCAGGTAGTGGGCGGCCAGCCGGCGGGAGATCCCGCGGTACGAACGCGTGACTGGCGGCGACACGTCCGCCGGTGAGAGTTCGGCGCCCGGCCCGGTGCTATTGGATTCGGCATCCTCGCTGTCGCCGGAATCGGTCTCGTCATCGGCGCCGGAGTCGGCTTCCTCGCTGCCGCCGGCGACGGGCGGGAAGATCGCCACCGTGTCCCCCTCCTCCAGTTCCGTCTCTACACCGTCCATGTGCAACACCTCGCGGCCGTTCTTGAGGACGTTAATCTGGGGCGCCAGCCCCCCGTCGTTCAGGAGATTTCCGACGAGCCCGTCGTACTCCGTCTCCAACTCGTCAAGGAGATCGAAGATCGTGGCGTCGTCGGCCACCTCGTACTCGAGCGTCTTCTGACCGACGGCCTCGCGGAAAGTAGCGAAGAACCGCAGTTCCAGCTGCATACTCACTACTAGGGCGGGAGCATCTTAAATACAAGCCGGCTGGACGGACGTGATACCGAACGCCGTCGCCGGTGAGCGTACTGAGCGAGGTCGCCGCCGACGCAAAGCGAGGTCGCCGCCGACGCAAAGCGAGGTCGCCGCCGACGCAAAGCGAGGTCGCCGCCGACGCAAAGCGAGGTCACAATCGACAATGAGGCCAATCGCAGCCCTGAGGGACTGAGCCTAGTTACCGCCGAACCGGATCCCGTCTTCGACGACCCGGTAGTTGCGTTCGCGGTCGAGTTCGTCCGCCAGCCACTCGTGCTCGTACAGCTGCGCGATGAGCTCCGCGTACAGGTTGCGCCAGGCGATGGCGTAGATGGGCGACTGCCCCCACGCGCGCAGTTCCGGAACGAACTCGTCGTAGCGCTCCATCCGCGTTTCCAGGTGCTCGATGACGTCGAGGATACCCGACGCAGCCTCGCTCGCGTCCGTTGCAGCCTCGATCCGCTCGTTGAGTCGGGATTCGATCCCGGCCACGGCCTGTCGGATGTCCTTCTCCGACGCGCCTTCGTCCTCGGGAAGCGACTCGACGACGCCACGCGGCACTGCCAGAGTGATCTCCTCCATACTACTCGGTTGCAACGACGACAAAAAAGCCTCCCGCCGCCGGAACCCTAGAACAGGAGGCTGTACGACAGCAGCGCGATGAACACCACGCCGAGTCCGGCGATCGCCCTGTCCCGGGTGTCCATGACCCCCTCGTCGTTGTTCGACGGTCCGATAACGCCAGCGACGCCGACGATCGCGAACAGCACCGTCACGACTGTCAGGACCAGTTCGAGCAACGTAACCAGACAGGCATAGCCGCGCGATGGTGCTGAAAAGTCCGGGTCGACATCTCGACTCAGCGGTGAACCGACAGCGGGCGACAGTGACGGAGAATCGGTTGCGATTACGGGGTCGGCGCGGCCTTCTGCAGGGCCGTCTCGGCGATGTTGCCGCCGTAGTCGGCGCTCCGCAGGACCGAGTCGACGACGAGCCCGAGCAGTTGGGCCCGCGTCGGGTCGAGATCCCGGAGCAGCTCGTCGATCTGGCGCACGCGCTCGTCGATCTCGGACACCTGCTCGCGGGCGTCGTTGGCCGACTGCTTCGCGAGGTCGCGGTCCTCCTCGAAGAGCGCGTCCGTCGCGGCGTCGATCACGTCGACGGCGTCCTCGTGCAGCTCGTCGATCGCGTCGGTGACGTCCTCGGGGAGCGGTTCCTCGATGTTGAGCGTGAGGTGCGCGATCTTCGTCGCGTGGTCGCCGATGCGCTCGAGCTGGCGGGCGCTTGAGTGGTAGTCGAAACAGACCTCCCGTGAGAGTCCGAGTTCGTCGGCCGCGGTCGGCGTCCGGAGCGTCGACCGGAAGATGCGGGAGACGACCATCCAGAGCCGGTCGAGGTCGTCGTCGCGCTGGATCACGTCGCGGGCGAGTTCGTCGTCTTCAGTCCGGAGCGCGGTCAGCGCGTCGTCGAGCATCGACTCCGAGATGAGTCGCATGCGCGTGACGGCGTTGTGGATCGACAGTTCCGAGGAGTCGAGCAGATCGCGGACGACGACGCTGTCCCGAGTCTCCTCCAGTACCTCCAGGCCGACGAGGCTCTGTGTCGCCTCGCGGATCGTCCGCCGCTGGTCGTTCGTGACGCGGCCGCTTTCGAGGGCGATGACGTCGAACCCGCTGACGTACATCGTCATCACCGCGCGCGTGAGTTCCTGTCCTTCCAGATCCCCGATGTCGAGCGTTCCCTCCGTGCGCTCCTCCTCCGACATCGGCGTGAGGAACAGCGAGTCACCCTCCGGATGGAACGCGACCTCCGTGCCGGCGCTGACGTCGTTCTCGGTCGCCCAGGACTTCGGGATCGACACCGTGTACGTCGAGCCGCCCGTCACCTGGACCTTCCGTGTCTCCATACGTCCGAGTAAGGCATCCTCGGTTGATAAACCTGTTTGAGTATATAGACGCTGATGGAAAGCTGTAGCCGCCCTGGCGGTCGTAAACGTTGCCTAGGCACTATTTCGACGGGTATCCGCTGAATTTCCTCGAGATGAATCCCGTAAAGCTATAGCACTATATAGTCATGATAGAAGCGTATTTAGGGAGGGATCGCTCACGATCAACCGGATGAACGGCGCCGCTCTCTTTCCACGCACGACCGTGTCCCCGACGGCCCGGACACCGTCGGTGCTCGGGCTAACCCCGTCGGCCCTTGGGCTGACGCCCATTACCGACAGCTCGCGGCTCCGACCGCGACGATCTCTCTGGTGCGGCCGCACGGCGCCGAACCGACGACCCCGATCTGCCGACCATTCTCCGCGCGGTACCCATTTCGACCATGAGTGATAGCTACACTGTAGACGCCGACGAACAGACAGCGGAAACCGAGACGACGGCGCCGACGGGCGACACGACGTCGCCGGAGACGGAGGCCTCGGTCAACCCGTCGATCCAGGAGATTCCGGACAGCGAGACAGTGATCCGTGCGGACGACCTGACGGTCCACTACGGCGACCTTCAGGCGCTCCTCCCGGTCAACTTCAGCATCCCCAAGCAGGAAGTGACCGCGATCATCGGCCCGTCCGGCTGCGGAAAGTCGACGTTCCTGCGGTGTATCAACCGGATGAACGACATGGTCAACGCCGCGGAGATCGGCGGGGACCTCCACTTCCGCGGGAAGAACGTCTACGACGAGGACGTCGACCCCGTCGCCCTCCGGCGCAAGATCGGGATGGTGTTCCAGAAGCCGAACCCGTTCCCGAAGTCGATCTACGACAACGTCGCCTACGGGCTGAAGATCCAGGGCTTCGAGGGCGACATGGACGCGCGCGTCGAGGAGGCGCTCCGGAACGCGGCGCTGTGGGACGAGGTGAAAGACCAGCTCGACTCCTCGGGACTCGACCTCTCCGGCGGGCAGCAACAGCGGCTCTGCATCGCGCGGGCCATCGCGGCGGACCCGGAAGTCGTCCTGATGGACGAGCCGGCCTCCGCGCTCGACCCCGTCGCCACCTCGAAGGTCGAGGACCTCATCGCCGACCTCTCGGAGGACTACACCGTCGTCATCGTCACCCACAACATGCAGCAGGCGGCCCGCATCTCCGACAAGACGGCCGTCTTCCTCACCGGCGGCCAGCTCGTCGAGTTCGGCGACACGGACAAGATCTTCGAGAATCCCGACAACCAGCGCGTCGAGGACTACATCACGGGCAAGTTCGGATAGCTGGCGACTCTCCCCTCCCCGGCAGGCATCGGATAGCGATGCGAGCAATTGCCCGCCGGAACCGAGCATCGGAATGACCGACGGCGTCCACTTTTAAGTGGCCGCGCAAGGTCGGTTACAGTAACGCGGAAACAGGCGGACGACGCCGGGTGAAACTCGCGGCACGACCCATGTCACGGAAGGAATACCAGACCAAGCTGGATGAACTGCGCGAGAACGTCCTCTACATGAGCGAAGTCGTCGCGGATCGACTTCGAGAGTCTCTCACGGCGCTCGAACAGCAGGACGAGGAGCTCGGACAGAAGGTGATCGACGGCGACGCGGAGATCAACGATCTGTATCTCGATCTCGAACAGGACTGTACGGACCTCATCGCGCTCCAGCAGCCCGTGGCGGGGGACCTCCGCTTCATCGCCGCCTCGTTCAAGATCATCACCGACCTTGAGCGCATCGCCGACCTCGCGACCAACCTCGCCGGCTACGCGCAGATGGCCGAGCGGGAGATGTTCCCCGACGTCGACGTTCAGCGCATCGGCGACGAGACGCTGGAGATGCTCGACGAGGCGATGCGCGCGTACGGCCAGGAGGACCCCGAACTCTGCTACGACGTGGCCAACCAGGACGAGACCGTCGACGAACTCTGTGAGGACGCCAGTGAGCTCGTCGTCCGCGACCTCATTCAGCGCGAGGAGCTGGACGAGGACACGGACATCGAGACCACGATGCGGGAGGTCCAGCGACTCCTCCTCACGATCCGCGACCTCGAACGCGTCGGCGACCACGCGGTCAACATCGCTGCGCGCGCACTGTACATGATCGAGAACGACGACGAACTGCTGTACTGAGACCGTCGCCGGCGACACGACCGTCCCGACGACCCGACCGGCCCGACGACTCGACCGTCCCGACGACCCGACCGGCCCGACGACTCGACCGTCCCGACGACCCGACCGTCTCCGTTCGTTGCCGTCCGGTTTTGTAAATTCGCTGTCACAGGCCTCCGCCGCCGCTAGCTTCCGGTTCCTGTAGGCTTTTCACGAATCTGGCACAACGATCGGACGATGACCACAGCACTCGAGGAGCTCGACCTGAACTTCGTCGACCTCGGCCGAACCGGCCTGCAAACGAGCGAGCTACAACTCGGAACCTGGCGGTTCGGCAAGGAGAACGAGGCGGGCGACCTGGAGATCGGCGAGGAGCGCGCCAAGGAGCTCCTCGACGCCTACGAGGCGGCCGGGGGACGCTACATCGACACCGCCGACGTCTACGGCGGCGGCGACAGCGAGCGCTGGATCGGCGACTGGCTCGCCGACCGCGACCGCGAACGCTACACGGTCGCCTCGAAGATCTACTGGCAGACCCGCGAGGGCGACCCGAACAGTCGGGGAACCAACCGGAAGAGCCTCCGACACCGTATCGACGCACTGCTCGACCGGCTCGACACCGACTACGTCGACGTCCTCTACATCCACCGCTGGGACGACGAGACGCCCGCTCGCGAGATGCTGAAGACGCTCAACGGGCTCGTCGAGTCCGGCAAGGTCCACTACCTCGGCGCCTCCACGCTCCGCCCGAACGCGTGGAAGGTCGCGCGGGCCAACGAGATCGCCCGCAACGAGGGCTGGGAGCCGTTCACGCTGCTCCAGCCCCGGTACAACCTCGTCGACCGCGAGATCGAGGGGGACTACCTCGAATTCGCCCGCGAGCAGGGCCTGGCGGTCTGCCCCTGGAGCCCGCTCGGACAGGGGTTCCTGACCGGGAAGTACGACCGCGAGGAAGACCTCCCGGAGGACTCCCGGGTCGCAGCGTCGAGCCGCTTCCAGGAGTCGTACCTCACCGAGGAGAACTTCGGGCTGCACGACGAACTCGACGCGGTCGCCGACGAGGTCGATGCCTCGCCCGCGCAGGTCGCGCTCGCGTGGCTCCAGCACCGTGACGGCGTCTCCGCGCCCATCGTCGGCGCGCGAACGGTCGACCAGCTACGCGAGAACCTCGCGTCGGCGACGATCGACCTCTCCGAGGAGCAGGTCGACCGGCTTACCGAGGCGAAAGCTGGCCCCTACGACGGCCTGTAGTCGCGTCCGCCGCGCACTTTTTTCCAGGCAACTGCCCTGACTTCCCGGCAGTCCGTACCGGCCCCATCCGATTTATACGCGCCCAGAGCGTCCCCGCCGACATGGACCACGATCGGATCGTCATTCTGGCACACGAGAAGTTCCCCGGCCGAGCGAAGACGGCGCTCGGCGTGATGCGCTACGGCGACCAGGAGGTCGCGGCGGTCATCGACCGCGACAGGGGCGGGACGCGCGTCCACGACCACACGACCACCGTCGCCGACGCGCCCATCGTCGGCTCCTACGCCGAGGCCGCCGAAACCGTCGACGGCGACGTCGACGCACTGCTCATCGGTATCGCCCCCATCGGCGGCGGCTTCGACGAGTCCTGGCGCCCGGACGTCCGGAACGCCTTAGAGGACGGCAACGACGTCGTCTCCGGCCTGCACTACTTCCTCGAAGACGACGAGGAGTTCGCGACGCTCGCGGCCGAACACGGCGCCGACCTGTTCGACGTGCGAAACCCCCACGAGGGCCTCACCGTCGCCGAGGGTACCGCCGCGGAGGTCGCCGCCGACGTCGTCCTCACCGTCGGCACCGACTGCTCCGTCGGCAAAATGACGACGACGATGGAGATCGTCGAGGCCGCGAAGGACCGCGGCATCGACGCCGCCGTCATCCCCACAGGCCAGACCGGGATCATGGTCGAGGGGTGGGGGAACCCCGTCGACCGCGTCGTCTCCGACTTCACGGCGGGCGCCGTCGAGGAGATGATCCTCGAGATGGGCGACGAGCACGACCTGCTCGTCGTCGAGGGGCAGGGGAGCATCGTCCACCCCGCCTACTCCGCGGTCACCTGCGGCATCCTCCACGGCGCGATGGCCGACGGGCTCGTCCTCTGTCACGAGGCCGGCCGCGAGCGCGTCCACGGCTACGAGTCGTTCCCGCTCCAGGACGTCGACGAGTACGTCGACCTCTACGAGACCCTCGCGTCGACCGTCAGCCCCAGCGAGGTCATCGCCGGTGCGCTCAACACGAAGGACGCCGAGGACGACGCCGCCGCCGAAGCCGCGCTCGACCGCTTCGAGAGCGACCTCGACGCGACGGCGACGGACCCGATCCGGTTCGGCGCCGACCCCATCGTCGACGCCATCGAGTCGGAGGTGCTGGACTGATGCCGACGATTGCGACGCGGGACGACCGCGAGGAGGAACATACGGAGGAACACCGGCGATGAGTCTGGAAACGTCCGTCGAGCGCGTCACGCTCGAACTCGCGGAGCCGTTCGGCATCTCGCGGGGAACCACCACCGAGGCGGAGAACCTGATCGTCCGCGTCACCGACGAGGCCGGGATGACCGGCATCGGCGGCGCGGCGCCCTCGGCGCACTACGGCGAGACGGCCGACACCGTCGCCGCCGTCCTTCCCGACCTGCTGGAGGTCGTCGAGGACGTCGGCGATCCCCACGCACTCCACGAAATCGAGTCGGCAATGAAGGAGGTCGTTCGCGACAACCCCGCCGCGCGCACAGCGGTCTCCATCGCAGTTCACGACCTTGCGGCGAAGCGCCTCGGCGTCCCGCTCCACCGCATGTGGGGCCTCGACCCGAGCGACGCGCCGAAAACCTCGTTCACGATCGGGCTCGACACGACCGAGCGCGTCCGCGAGAAGACGGCCGACGCCGTCGACGCCGGCTACTCGGTGCTGAAGATCAAGCTCGGGACGGACCGTGACCGGGAGCTGATCGAGGCCGTGCGCGACGCGGCTCCGGACGCCCGCCTGCGCGTGGACGCGAACGAGGCCTGGACGCCGCGGGAGACCGTCCGGAACAGCGAGTGGCTCGCGGAGTACGACGTGGAGTTCATCGAGCAGCCCGTGCCGGCCGAGGACCCCGCGGGGCTCGAGTTCGCCTACGAGCGCTCGGCGCTCCCCATCGCCGCCGACGAGTCCTGCGTCACGCTCGAGGACATCCCCGAAATCGCGGACCGCGCGGACATCGCGAACCTGAAGCTGATGAAAACCGGCGGGCTGCTCGAGGCCCGGCGCATGATCAGCGCCGCGCGCGCTCACGGGCTGGAGGTCATGCTCGGCTGTATGATCGAGTCAAACGCCTCCATCGCCGCGGGGGCCCAGCTCGCGCCGCTGCTCGACTACGCCGACCTCGATGGCTCCCTGCTCCTGGCGTCGGACCCGTACTCCGGCGTCGACCTCACGGGCGGCCCGATCCGCCTCGGCGAACAGGAACGCGGCGGCATCGGGGTCGCGGCGGATGAGTAGTTAGCCCTCGTCGGGAGGACGGTCACCGGACCCGACCCGGTCGGCCCCGTCACTTATATTAGCCCCCGTCAATCCTTGATCGTGCTTCCCCCCGTGCTCCTCGTCCGGACGGTGTACATGCTCCTTCAGAGCGGGGAGAAAGGCGGGATCGAGCGCCTGATGGATTTCTCGACGGTGTCAGTACTCATCGCAGTGCTCGCGCTACTGATCATGGTCGCCATCGGGTTCGCGGTGTTCCTCTTCGGGTTCGTCCGACTCATCGCGCGGCGCTGAGCGGCGAGAAGGAAGTCGTCCTGCGGGTCGAGATCGCGATAGCTGCTTCGTGAGTTCGTCGCTTACGTCGAGTCGCTTTGGTCGTCGTCGACGGGCACGTCCGTCTCGACCTCCTCCTCGACGGCCGCCTCGTCGACGTCGGCCTCGAGGTCCGCGAGTTCGGATTCGATCTCCGCCTCAGTGGACTCCTCGGCCGTCTTGCCCGTCTCCGCCGACTCGGCTGATTCGCCGGTGCCGGCTTCCGACTTCAGCGTCTCCAGTTCGGATTCGACCTCGCGGTCGGTGGAGAGCTCGTCGAGCTCGCGGTCGATCGAGTCCTTGTCCGTGAGCGCGTCGTCGAACGCCCCAGTCTCCTCGAGCTCGTCCATCGCCTCCGCGCGCGCCTCCATCTCGTCGGTCTGGTCCTCGGCGCGCTCGATAGCCCGGCTGACGTCCTCCATCTCGTCGCCGACGCCGGTCACGGCCTCGGAGACGCGCGAGGAGGCCTCCGCGGCCTCGTAGCGCGCCTTCATCGTCTCCTTCTTCGTCCGGAACTCCTCGATCCGGCCCTGGAGGTCGTTCTTCTTCTCGACGAGGTCCTGTTGCGTGCTCTCGAGGTCGGCGATCTGGCCTTCGAGGTCCTCGATCTGCTGCATCTTGGACTTCTTCTTTTCGAGGGCCTTCCGCGCCAGATCGTCCCGGTCCTGCTCGACGGCTTCGCGCGCCTGCTGGTTGTGCTTCTCGACGTTCTCCTCGAGCTGGCGCTTCTGGATCTCCAGCCGCTTCTTCTGGGTCGTCAGGTCCGCAATACCCTGCTTGACCTCCTGGAGCTCGTCCCGCATCTGCTCGTACGAGTAATCGAGCGTCTCCGTGGGGTCTTCCGTCCGGTTGAGGATCGAGTTGACCTTCGACCGGATGACGTAGGAGGCGCGTGAGAGGATTCCCATACCCGTTCTTGCGGCTCCAGTCCTTAAAAGGTCATGCGCGGAGGGTGACGACGCGGGCTGAAATGGGCGGTTTTCGAGGTAGCTCGTTGATCGGTTGTTGTCAGCGTTACCGGTACATCTCGTGACTCCCCGTTGGTGGATTATCGCTATCATTCGGTCGATCAGCTGTCGTTGCTGGCGACACCACTCAGCACCCCCAGAAAGCCCCAGCCGCTGAGGCGCTCGCTTTCTGCGGGGTAAGTTCGGTCAACGTCGCTGGCGACACCACTCAGCACCCCCAGAGAGCCCCAGCCGCTGAGACGGTCGCGCTGCTCGCTGCGCTCCTCACCAACTCGCTCCCTTCGGTCGCTCGTTGGTTGCGGTGCTTACTTCGCAGGGCTTCCCGCTCAGCGGCTGCCCCTTTCAGTCCCACCCAGGAGTGGTGGCCGGCGCGTCGCTCGCGGCGGCCACCGGGCCGGCGCCGTACGCCGGACAGCCGGCGAGCGGGGCAGTTGCGGTTGTGGTGCTGTCGCGGTAGCGGTGCCATTGCTGTCGCGGTCCTGGCGGACTGAAAGGGCGAGTGCCGGTCGCGCCGAAGGGTAGTCGCTCCGACGACCCCTATCTGGACCGGGCGTTGCGGAGAGGTCCAGATATGTCGCGGAGCGACCGCGAGCGGCCGAGGGCTTTCTGGGCGTTTGCGGTGCTGTCAAGTGTAGCAGCGTCTGCACCTGTCCAACCATTCGCTTGTAAAGAGGGGCTGAGGGCTTTCTGGGCGTTTGCGGTGCTGGCGAGAGCAAGCCCGTATCACCTCTTTAAACCGAGTTATAAAGAGTGGCCGAGGGCTTTCGAGGAGTCTGCGGTGCTGTCTAGTGCAGCAGCGTCTGCACCTGATCCTTTATATGCAGTTTATAAACAAGAGCGTCCGAGGGCTTTCCGGCTCTTCTGACCAAGTACAGCAGCGTCTGCACCTGCTCCTTTAAGTACAGTTTATAAGCAAGAGCAGCCGAGGGACTTCGAGACGAATCGGCTATTGAATGATCTCGAACTCGGTCCCGATCGCAACGCCATCGAGTCCCCAGTAGACGAAGCGGTAGGTACCAGCACCCAACTGTGGACAGACGGTCAGATCGGCCGTCGATAGCGTGTTCGCGATCGGCTTCTCGCGCAGGGTGATCGACCACACGTGACCGCCGCCGGAGCCGACGGTCTTCGGTTCATCCGGGTACGAGACCTTGCTTCCGTCCGGCGTGCCGCGCACGTCCACCCAGCCCTGTCCGGTCTCGCGCTGGATCGCGATGCGCTCCCCGCTCCCGATGGTCGTCTTTGTCTGGTCGAGGTTGCGGAGGACGAGCCGGAGCACGCTCCCGTAGGTCTTGACCGTCCCCTGGACGGCCAGCTCGACCTTCACGCCGTCGGCCGTGCGCGCGGAGACGAAGCGGAGGTTCTCCTCGGCGAACCGCTGGTCGAGCCGACGGAACTCCTCGTTCGGACAGCTGAGCGTCGTCGGGCGGCCATCCGGTCCCTGTGGCCCCTCCCCCGCAGCGAAGTCCAGGCAGCCCGCCGTGCCGACGACGCCGCCAGTCCCCAGCGAAGCGAGCAACGACCGTCGAGAAAGCTGCATACCGCCGTTTGCCGCTCGGCGGGTTTCAACTTCACGAGACGGCTGCGCGCGCGGTCGCCCGACTGTACGGGTCGCGTCCGACTGCGCGGGAGGTTCTCACCCAGTCGCGCTGGCGTTCGGAACCGCTTTCCCGGAGGCGAGCGAGGGTCTCGATATGAAACTGTTCGGCTCCAGCGGGACGCGTGGGGTCGCCATCTCGGACCTCTCGCCCGAGTTCGTGCTGCGCGTCGCGAAGGCTGCTGGCACGCTCTGGGACGCCGACCGCGTCGCCGTCGTCCGGGACACCCGGACCACCGGCGAACTGTTCGCGAACGCCGCGGCTTCGGGGCTCGCAGCGGTTGGTTGCGACGTCGACCGCCTCGGCATCGCTCCGACGCCTGCGGCCGGACGCTACTGCGAGGTCGAGGGAGTGCCCGGCGTCGTCGTCACCGCCTCGCACAACCCGCCGGCGTTCAACGGCATCAAGCTCGTCGGCCCGGACGGGGTCGAGCTCTCGACGGAGGACCTCGAACGCGTCGAGAACCACATCCTCGGCGAGGAGTTCGCGGAAGTCGACTGGGACGAAGCCGGCACGGAGCGTCGCATCGACGACGTCGACGACTACGTGGACGAGCTACTCGCCGTGGTCGACCGCGACGCCATCGCCGCCGCTGGCCTCACCGTCGCTGTCGACCCCGGCCACGGCGCTGGCGCGATCTCGAATCCCGAATTCTTCCGCAAACTGGGCTGTGACGTCGTCACCGTCAACGGCCAGCCGGACGGCCACTTCCCCGGCCGACTGCCTGAGCCAGTCCCCGAGCACCTCGACGACCTCCAGCGACTCGTCCGGACGACGGACGCCGACGTGGGGATCGCTCACGACGGCGACGCCGACCGCGCGGTCTTCGTCGACGAATCCGGCGAGTACATCGAGGGCGACGCCTCGCTCGCGGCCCTCGCCGCGGAGGCGCTCGAACCGGGCGACGCGACGGTCGCCGCGGTCAACGTCTCCCAGCGGCTCGTCGACGTCTGCGACGAGGTCGGCGCCAACCTCGAACTGACGGCCATCGGCGCGACGAACATCATCACGCGCATCCGGGAGCTCCAGCGCGCCGGCACGCGCGTGCCCATCGCCGGCGAGGGCAACGGGGGGATCTTCTTCCCGCCGTACCGCCTGACCCGCGACGGCGCCTACATCGGCGCGAAGTTCCTCGAACTCCTCGCGGACGGCACCGCCGCCAGCGAGGTCGTCGCTCCCTACCAGGCGTACCACAACGAGCGCCGGAATCTCGAGTACGACTCCGAATCGGAACTCACTGAGATGCTCGACGCCGCCGAAGCGTACGCGCTCTCCGCCGACGCCGAGCCGAACACGACGGACGGCTACCGCCTCGACTACGGCGACGCGTGGGTACTCGTCCGCCCCTCGGGCACGGAGCCGAAGGTTCGCGTCTACGCGGAGGCCCGCGATGCCGACCGCGCGAACCAGCTCGTCGACGGCGTCGTCGACGCCGTCGCTACCGGCGAGTAAGCGAAACACAATAGAACGCCGACGGCACCCTCAACGGTCGGTTTCTGCCAGGATATCCTCGGCCAGCGCCAGCGTCTCCTCCGCTTCCACGAGCCGGTCCCTGGCAGCGTTGGCTTCGATCAGCGCCTGTTCCCGCTCGTCGAACTCCTCGGTCACTGTCGCCGCACGGCGGAGCGTCTCGTAGTCGTCCTCGCGGCTTCGGTCGCCGATAGCTCGGAGGTCGGCCACGACGTCCTCGTCGGCGACGCGAGAGACGAGCGACGTGAGCTCCCGCACGCGATACTGGAGCTCGTCGGCCGGTTCGGGCGGCCATTCGAGCGTGAGCGGCTCGCCGTCGAGTCGCTCGATCCAGGTCCGGTGAACGGCGACCGCGGTCCGGAGCGCCCCGGGGTCCTCGACGTAGTGGTCCAGTTTCGACTGCGAGTAGTCGGCGTACTCCAGGAGCTGTGGCAACGGCTCCTCGCCGGCCTCGTACTCGTCGACGTACTCGGAGAGGTCCCGTGGCGGCGCGTCGAAGTCGACGAGGGGGTACCGCTCCGTCGCCTCCAGGAAGTCGAACGCCTCGCGGGCGCTCGCCGTCTTCAGGAACTCGTCGAAGGCCTCGCGAACGGCGTCGTTGTACTCCTCGAACTGCTCGCGGAGCGCCTCGAGGGGCACCGTGAGATCGACGTCGGCGTAGTCGACGACCTCGGAGAGTTCGTCGACGCGGTCAGCGAGCGCGTCGCGGGCCTGCTTCAGGTCTCGACGGGCGATCCGGTAATCGTCGACGGCGTCGTCCCGGCGTTCGAGCAGCCTGACGTACTCCCCGGCCGGGTCGAGCGCATTGCGGGCGGCGTCGAAGTCGTCTGTGGAGAGCCGGCGCTTGTCGACCGCCTCGTCCGCGGCCGCGAAAGCGTCGGCAGCGAGCGCGTCGTCGTCGACGTCGACGGCCTCGGAGAACTCGCCCTCGAACTCGACGTACGAGCCGAAGTCGCCGGTGCCGGTCGCATCGTCCTCGTACTGGTCGAGCACGCGGTGCGCGCGACGGTACGTGTCCGCCGCCGCCTCGACGCGCTCCTGGCCCAGTCGGTCGATCCGGGCCTCGATGCGCTCCACCTCGTCGTAGCGCTCCCGGAGGGTCGCGGCGGCGTCCCGGGCCGTCCGTATCGGGCCGTCCTCAGGCAGGGGCGGTGCGTCCGCGGCCGGTGCTTCTGACGCGGACGTTGATGGCGACCCAGCCGACTCCGATTCGGGGTCATCCATCAGTCAGTACACCTCGTCCGGGTCGAACACTTTCTCGCCGACCTCCTCCCCCTCGATGGTCCGGTGGAAGCAGGAGCGGAAGCCGGTGTGACAGGCGCCACCCTCCTGGTCGACGAGGTAGAGGAGGCTGTCGGCGTCGCAGTCGACGCGGATCTCCTCGATCTCCTGGGTGTGCCCCGACGTCCCCCCCTTCTTCCAGAGCGCGTCGTCCGAGCGGGAGTAGTAGTGGGCCAGCCCCGTCTCGCGCGACTGCTCGAGCGCCTCGGGCGAGACGTACGCGAGCATCAGCACCTCGCCGGTTTCGGCGTCCTGAGCGACCGCCGGGACGAGCCCGTCTTCGCCGAAGTCGACGTCGATGGCGCCGGCTGCGGCGTCGCCGTCCTCGAGGTCCGACTCCGCCGCGTCCCCTGCGCCCGCGTGCTCGTGACTCATGTCATTGTGAAGGTGAGGACGGTGAATAGGCCTTTTGTCTACCCTGGCAGGCGACCTGCGGCGTCGGCCGCAGTCTGGAGCCTCGGACGGTGAACCGGGGCTCCGGCGCGGCCGACCCTCAGGCGAATCCGAGCGCGGTGAGGATCGCAAACAGCACGTCGCCGTAGGTGACGGCGACGACCAGCCCGACGAACATCGGGACGATGAACGGCATCCCCGGTGACACCCACACCTCGTCGCACTCGACGACCGTTTCCAGCCCCTCCCGGAGCATCTCCGGGTCGGTACCGTACGCCGACCCCTCGATGTCGTCGAGGAACCGTTCGGCCGCCCAGGGATCGTCGTACTCGGTGGCCTGGCCGTCGCTTTCCGCCTTGTCGCCGTCGCCAGCGACGGCCTCCACGTCGTCCCCAGCAACGGCCTCCGCCTCGTCGCCAGCGACGGCCTCCGCCTCGTCGCCAGCGTCGTCCGCTGCCTCGTTCGCGACGCGTTCGCCGCCGTCGGTTGCCGGGCCAACGTGGGCCGCACCGTCGGTCGGTTCGAAGGTCTCGTCGACGCTTGCGGGGTCGCGCAGGCGGTCCGGGTCCTCGTGGACGTCCGCGAGCGTCAGCCCGCGCCAGCGCAGGTACATCCGGAGCGCGTCGACGTCCAGCCCGCAGCGCGTGAAGCCCTCGCGCGTCTCGAAGAGCCGGCCGTGGAGGTGCGGGAGCCGCTCGACCGGCACCGGTCGCGCGAGGAACATCGCGGGCGACACCCGCCCACTGACCGCGTTGTAGGCCGCAAGACCGAGGGGGTACAGGGCGCCGAGGATGACGGTGTTCGTCAGGATCGTCAGCGAGAACACGCCGAGACGCGTCTCGACGGCCGGTAGCGCCGGGATGCCAGCGACCGGGAGGATGTACGTCGGGAACGTCGGGTAGACGATGGCGATGGCGATGAGCGCCTTCGCGTCGGCGCCCCCGAACCCGCCGATCCGCCAGAAAACGTAGCCGAGCGGCGCGACGAACAGCAGGCTGAGCCCGATGCGCACGAGGAAGAGCCGGTCTTCGATGCCGGCGAGCGGCCAGTGGGCCAGCGTGTCCCACGCGAGCAACACCAGCCCGAAACCGTAAAGCGGTAGCCAGATCCGGTTCGGGAGCCGACGAGTCCGGACGTCTCGGTACGCAGCCCACCCGAACAAGGGGACGACGAGGAGACGAAGGAGATCCGGGACGGACGCGAGCATACGGAATCCGTGACCCGCGATGAGTTAGTGATTGGGGTTCGACGTCGGATCGGACTTCTTGACCGTGGCGGGATACCCCCCGGGGGAGGGACCGGCGCCGGTACCGTCGTTCCACGGGGTACGTACAATCGCTGTTATAGCCTCCCTGACCACTTTGTGGCTCGGCCGCGTGCGACCACGTATGGACCGTCGTTCGCTGCTGGAGGCGTCGGCCGCGGTACTCGTGCCACTCACGGGCTGCTCCGGCCTTGAGGCACCAGAATCCGGGGACTCGTCGGCGACCGAGTCCGGTGGGTCGACACAGGGTCGTCCGCCCGCCGACGATGCGCTCGTAATCGAATCGAGTATCGCCGTCGAGGGCACGATGGTCAACGTCGGCGCCGAGGGGACCGCCAAGAACGCGGCATCGACCGCCCTCGTCGACTGTGTCGTTGCGGTATCCGGGATCGTTGGCGGGGAGACCTACAGAGCACAAGCGCATCGCGACCGTCTCGCACCCGGGCAGAACTGGGAGTGGCAGGTCGCGTTCGGCGAGCAGGCCGACGCGAGCAACGACGATTCCGTGGAGACCCTCTCGATCGAAACGCGAGCCGAGTACCCGAAATAACGTCCCGTCGTGGTAAGGTCTCGTCGGCGGACGTTCGTCGGCGGGCGTTCGTCAACGGACGTTCGCCGTCAGACCTTCGTCGGCGCGTCGATCTCACGCACGTCGGACGTCTGTGGTTGCCTTGAATATCGGTTTTGCTGATATACTTTGCTAATCGCTACCAAACCACCCAGTCGTCAGCTTCGTTTCGGCTGCTAATTCCCCGAGAGCGGCCCGAATATCGACGCGTTGGGAACCTGTCGACTGGTTCCCAACATGATCGATAGTCGAATCGTGCCCGATAGGTCGGGACATAAACTTAAATAAGGAACCGTCGATCATTACGCACAATGGCATCGGCCACGCACCACGCCGCCGAGAAAGCCGGGTCCTTCCTGGCGATCAGCGTGTTGGTCGTGTTCGGCCTGCTCACGGGGATCGCGCTCTGGGCCTACGCCCTCGATCCACTATTCGCTCGAGTACACTTCTTCGAGGGCCTGATCTCCGTGGGCCTGTTCAGCGTCGTCATCGCCGCGACCGGACTCATCTTCATCGTCGACGTCTGGCGCGGAACCGAAATCGACGACCTCCCGACGTCCGGGCCGCCGGTCCAGGCGATCATCCCGGCCTATCGGGACGCGAACGTCGTCGACGAGAGCGTCACCAGCCTGCTCGAGAGCGACTACGACCAGCTTCGGATCGCGGTCGTCGTCGAACCGGACGACGAAGCGACCCGGGCCCGGGCCGAAGAGCTGGCAGACCGCTACGACCCGGTCGAGAGCGTCGTCAGCGACGATCCGGGGTCGAAGGCAACGGCGATCAACTACGCAGTCCGGCGTAGCGAGGCTGATCACTTCGTCGTCTTCGACGCCGACGAACGCGCGTCCGAGGAGTTCGTCCCCATCGCGATGGACGCGCTCCAGGGCGAGACGGACGTCTTCCAGGGCCGACGCGTCCCCCGGCCGACGGGCGCGATCGAGACGCTCGCGTACTGCGAACGGATCGTCGTCCAGGCCGGCTACCTCATCGGCGAGCTCGTCGGGTTCACCCACTGTCAGAGCTCCGCGACGGGCTTCACCCGGGACGCGATCGAGTCGGTCGGCGGCTACGCCGACGTGCTGACGGAGGACATCTACTTCTCCCACCAGTGCTACCAGGCCGATCTCACCGTGACCCAGAACCGCTGCTGTACGAGCACGATGGAGGCCCCGCACACCCTCCAGGACCTGTGGGCCCAGCGGAAACGCTGGCGGATCGGTCACGTCCAGGTCGCCCACCTCAGGATCCGCGAAGCGTTCAAGGACGGGTTCGGCCTCGGCGACGCCGTTACGGTCGGGCGCGCGGTCGGCACCGTCATCGCCGGCGCGGCCCTCGTGATCCTCGCGGTCCACGTCCTCTTCCTGTTCGTCGTCGACACCGGCGCGGCCCTCGTGCCCTTCACCACCATCTTCGGCATGATCGGCGGCATCTGGGCCCGCGACACGACGGCCGGCCGGATCGGGCTGCCCTCGTGGTCCTTCCTGCTCTCACCGCTCGTCTACCTCGGGCACGGCGTCCTGACGGTGAAGGCCATCCTGGAGTACCTGCTCACCTGGGAGGGCGAGTGGTATCAGGTCTCGAAAACCGGCTCCTGAAGCCACGCTCGCGAGCGACCCCGTTGGTGTCCCCGCCCCCAGCCCCGAACTGGGGAGTAGTCTTTTGCTCGTACCACCGCAACCGATAGCCACCGCCCGGACTCGATGACTACCACGAGATACGCCGTCGTCGGCGGGGGCATCGTCGGAGCGAGCGTCGCCTACCACCTCAGCGAGCGGACTGACGACACGGTCGTCGTCTACGAGCGCGACGGGCTGGCGACCGAAACGACGTTCAAGTCCACCTCGATGGTCGGCGTCGGCGGGCCCGACCCGCATTATCGGATGAAACAGTACGGCTTCCGGCTGTACAACGAGTTCCTCGCCGACCCCGAATCGAACGCGGAGTACACCCAGTCGGGTCGCCTGCGAGTCGCCGTCGACGACGAGAACGCAGCGCGGCTGGAACACCTCGATGCCGGCGAACACCCCACCAGAAGCGACGAGGAGTGGCGCGGCGTCGATGCCAGAAAGTTCGCCCACGACCTCACGACGTACGTGCCGGGCGACGAGCTGCGCGAGACCCTCGTCGTCCCGCCGCTGGACACGGACGCCGTTGCGGGGGCGCTCTACAGGCCGATGTACGGGCACATCCGGAGCGACGACCGGACGCTCGGGCCCCGAGAGCTGGCGCTCGAGTTCGTCGAGCGCGCCCGGGACGACGGGGTCACCTTCGAGACGGGGGCCGAGGTGACGGGCATCGAGACGGCGCCCGGCGGCAACCAGGTGACCGGCGTCGAGATCGGCGGTAGCGGTGTCGACGGCGACGAAGCCCGAGTCGAGCCCGCCGACGCGGTGGTCTGCGCCGCCGGCCCGTGGAACGCCGAGCTGGCGGCGACCGCGGGGATCGACCTCCCGATCGAGCACACCTTATCGCCGGTGTACGCCCTCGAACTGGACGAGCCGCTTCCGTACACGCTCCCGACGATCAAGTCCCACGAGTCCTCGGTCGGCCTCCACCGGAAGCGGGACGACCGGATCCTCGTGACGTACACGCCGAGCGAGGACGAGGGCCAGACGCGATACGAGCTCGACGCCATCGGCGAGGCCGAGCTCGACGCTTTCCGGGAGACGGCCCTGGAGTGGGCCGAGCGGCTCGTTCCGCGGCTCGCGGATGCAATCCTCGCCGACGAGTGGGTCGGCGTCGGCACGAGCACGCCGGACGGCAACCCGATAGTCGGCTGGACCGAGGTCGAGGGGCTCTCACTGGCCGCGACGATGATCGGGATCCAGCTCGCACCCGCCGTCGGGGAGATCGTTTCTCGGCAACTCGTCGACGGTGAGCAGACCGATTACTACGACGCCGTCTCCATCTCGCGATTCGACGATTATACCGACGTGTTCGAAGGCCGGTGAGTACGGCTCACGGTTTGGGCGTGTCCCAGCGAGTTATGAACAGGATAGACAGGTGCGGACGCTGCTACATCGGACAGGCACAGTCGGGATCCCTCGATCGCTCTTACTTATAAACTGTATATAAGGGTGCAGACGCTGCTGTGCTTGACAGCAACGCAGATTCCTCGAAAGCCCTGGGCCGCTGTTTAGGAGCAGATTTGAACAGGTGATACGGTTTTGCTCTCGACAGCACCACAAACTCCCAGAAAGCCCTCGGCCGCTCGCGGTCGCTGTCCCGAAAATCGGAGATTTTCGGGCTCCGAGAAATCTTCGATTTCTCGCGAAGCGACATATACGCGCTCTCCGCCGTGAAAGACGGTCCGGGCTGCCTGCAGTAGCGGGCTGCCGGGCTGCGACTTTCTGGCCTTCGCTCGCTCCGCTCGCGAAGACACAGCCCGGCGCGGATAGGGGTCGACTCAGCGACTCTCCGTTGGCGCGACCGGCCGTCGCCGTTTCAGTCCGCCAGGACCGCAACAGCAACCGCCACCGCGACCACGACAGCACCGCAACCGAGTCTGCGCCGCGCGCCGGTTGTTCGGCGTACGGTGCTGGCCCAGTGACCGCCGCGAGCGAAGCCCCAGCCACCACTCCTGGGTGGGACTGAAAGGGGCAGTCGCTGAGCGGGACGCCCTGCGACGTTAGCACCGCAATCAGCGAACGAGCGAAGCGAGTGAGCTGTGAGGAGCGCAGCGAGCAGCGCGAGCGCTCAGCGACTGGGGCTTTCTGGGCATGCTGAGTGGTGTTGCCAGCGACGCCAACCCAATAAACCACGCAGAAAGAGACCGGCTCAATGGCTGGGGCTTTCTGGGGGTGCCGAGTGGTGTCGCAGAAGACGACAACCGAACAAACCACGCAGAAAGCGACCGGCTCAGGGGCTGGGGCTTTCAAGACATGCTGAGTGGTGTCGCAGGCGACAATGACCAGATTTGTTTATAAACACGACATCCTCAGCGGCTGTAGTTTATAAGTTAAATCGAGAACCCATCCCACCATTATCCCGACTTCCGAATCCAAACGCCGATCATCGCACGCCGAGAGCACGCACACCCTCTTGTCGATGGCCGGAGAGATGGCAAACTAATGGGCACGCTGATAGCCGGCACCGTCGTCGCCGACCCGGAAACGGTCATCGAGAACGGCGCGGTCGTCGTCGACGGCGACGCGATCACCGCTGTCGGCAACGAAGAAACGCTCGCGGACCGCTATCCGGATCACGAGCGACGCGAGTTCGACATAGTTGCGCCGGGGCTCGTCGACGCCCACGTCCACTCGGTGCAGTCACTCGGACGAGGGCTCGCCGACGACGTCGCGCTCGACGAGTGGCTCTCGGAGTACGTCCTCCCGCTGGAGGCCGCGATGGACGCCGACGCGATGCGGGCCGCCGCCGAACTCGGCTACCTGGAGTGTCTCGAATCGGGGACGACGACGGTGCTCGACCACCTCTCGGTACACCACGCCGCGGAAGCCTTCGAAGCGGCCGACGACCTCGGGATCCGCGGGCGGCTCGGGAAGGTGCTGATGGACCGCAACGCGCCTGACGCGCTCCGGCAGCCGACCGGGGTCGCCATCGACGAGTCCGAGTCGCTGCTGCGCGAGTACCACGGGGCCGCAGACGGACGCCTGCGCTACGCCGTGACGCCGCGGTTCGCGCGGTCCTGTACCGCCGAGTGTCTCCGCGCCTGCCGCGAGCTGGTGGACGACTACTCTGAAACGGGACCCGAGTACGACGACTTGCGGATCCACACGCACGCGAGCGAGACGGCCGAAGGGGTCGCCGCTGTCGAAGCCGAAACCGGCATGCGGCCCGTCGAGTGGCTCGACGAGGTCGGGCTCACCGGCCCGGACGTGACGCTCGCCCATGGGATCCATACCAGCGAGACGGAGCGATCCATCCTCGCCGACACCGACACGGTCGTGACGCACTGCCCGTCCGCGAACATGAAGCTCGCCTCCGGCGTCGTGCCCGTGGCCGACTACCTCGACCGGTCGGTCACGGTCGCGCTCGGGAACGACGGCCCGCCCTGCAACAACGCGCTCGACGCGTTCACGGAGCTCCGGCAGGCGAGCCTCCTGGGAACGGTCGCCGGCGACGACCCGGCCCGGCTTCCGGCCGAGACGGTGTTCCGGATGGCGACAGAAGGCGGCGCGAGGGCGGCGGGATTCGACCGGATCGGGGCGCTCCGGGAGGGCTACCAGGCGGACCTCATCGGGCTCACGACAGCCACAGCGCGCGCGACGCCAGTGCACGACCCGGTCTCGCATCTCGTCTACGCGGCGCACGGCGACGACGTCGAGCTCACGATGGTCGACGGCGACGTGGTGTACGACGACGGCGAGCTGGTCGCGGCCGACGTCGACGCCGCGGCGATCCGCGAGCGAGCGGCGCGGCACGCCGACCGGCTCGCGGATGCGCTGTAACCTGGTGAGCCGCTCCTCCGGCCCTCCGCCCCCGCCCCGCTGCTCCTCCGCTCCTCGCCGCCACCCTCGTTTATAAACGGTCGGCGGCGGATCGGTTGTGTATGCACGAGTCCGAGCGCATCACGCTCGCGCGGCTTCCTTCCGGCGTTCCGATCGAAACGACGGTCCACACGTATGGCGAGGGCGACCCGGTCGTCTACGCACAGGCCGCTCAGCACGGTCGCGAGGTGAACGGGAGCGAGGTACTCCGTCGCCTGCACGAGATCCTCGTCGACGCCGACGAGGAGTTCGAGGGGACGCTCGTGGCGGTACCCGTCGCCGACCCGCTCACGTTCGACCGCGTCTCCTACACGACCCCCGAGGGGCTCGACGCGGTGAACCCGAACATGAACCGCTGCTGGCCCGGCGACCCGGACGGCTCGCTCCACGAGCGCATGGCCGACCGGCTCTGGGAGTACGCGGGCGACGCGGACGCCATCGTCGACCTCCATACCGGATCGCCGACGATGCTCACCCACACGGTGTATATGGAGGGCGACGAGAACTGCCGGGGGCTCGCGGAGGCGTTCGGGACGGAGCTCCTGCTCGCGGAAGCGGCGGGCGACGACGCCGACACTGAGTGGGCCGAGCGCGACTTCGGCGGGAAGCTCCGCGTCGCCGCGACGCGTGCGGACATCCCGACGATCACGCCCGAACTGGCGTACAACAAGCAGATCGTCGAGGAGGCCGTCGAGACCGGCGTCGCCGGAATGCTCGACGCACTCCGGCACGTCGGCGTCCTCGCAGGCGAGCCCGCGGGCTGGGACGGCACCGTCGCGCGCAACCACCTCGGGCGCGTCCGCGCAGACGACTCCGGCCTCTTCGTTCCGGATACTGGCGTCGCCATCGGCGACTCGGCGACCGAAGGCGACGAACTGGGAACGCTCTACGACCCGACGACCTACGAGGAACTGCAAACTGCCGTCGCCGACCGCGACGGGATCGTCTACTCGATCGCTCGCGAAGCGACCGTGACGGCCGGGCAAACCCTCGTCGGCGTCGCGGAGATCGTCGAACAGTAGGAACGCGAGCAAGATTTTTGCCGGCCGGATTCGACGGAGTAGCTGGGCCGCGCTCGCCGGTTTCGAGTGCTTTTGGTCGGCCTAAACCATAACAGTTTAATAGGTTTAGGCCCACCTAAATGATATGGTCGCCCCACATTCGGCCTGGTCGACCACCGATCCGACCGAACCTCGGAGGTGGTCACGACGATAGGCGCACGCAGAGGCACACTTGCGACAACGGACCACCTTTCCGACTCGCCCGGGCTGCTGGGCGAGTCGGTTCGGCGGCACGCCGCCACGTGCCGCCGGTCGCGAGGGCTCTGTCCCCCCTCGCGGTCTCCGTCACACTGGGAACACCGTGGGCACGGCCGTTCCCGTCCGATGTGCCCATCCCGGCGGTGGGGCGCACGTCGCTGCGTCGTCGGTTCCGGCGTTCCGGACGTCACTGTCCCCGACGTCCTCACGACGCGCTACCGACGCGGCTACCATCGCCGGCGGCACATCAGTCCTTTTCTCTTCACACTCTTTTTCGGCAGTCGCGACGCTCGTCGTTGGCAATTCCGACAGTAGCGTCATTCGTCGTCGCTGCTCTCGACCCCCACCCCGGCCGACTGTTGCCGGTCAGGGCCGTCGGACGCGGACCGTCCCGTCGCTGTCGACGGTGACGAACAGGCGCCGGCGGACCTGCCGCCCCTGGACGGCGTCGCCAGCCGCCTCACCGACGATCCGCATTAGCTCCGGCGCCGTGTGGTTCACCTTGACGCCGGCCTCGTCACAGGCGTCGTACACCTGCGTCGGCACGTCGTAGAGATCGGTCGATTCCCCGATCTCGACCCGCACCGGCGCGGCGAGCGCCTCGGCGAACGCGACCGTCTCGCGGGCCTTCTCGACGTTCTCGCGGGCGCTCGCCTCGACGCTGGAGACGTTCGCCCGGGAGGTGCCCAGCCGCTCGGCGATGACGGACTGCTTCAGCCCGCGTTCGCGCAGCGCGAGGACCTCGGCCTGGCGACGCGTCAACACCCCTCCGCTCGGGTCGAAGCCCGCCCGTTCGAGCACGGCGTCGACCTCGACCGCGTCGTCGGGCGACGAGTCGGGGTCGTCGTCTGCAGCCATGTCTGGACGGAAGTGATGTGGCGGGAAAAAGGTATAGTGCGGACTGTCCGAGGCGCCGGTCGACTCCGGGGTAGCCAGTCGCTAACCCCAGAAGTTCTCGCGGCTGCCCAGCTGCTCGCGGTCCGGACCGCGGCTCGACGGCTCTTCCTCCTCGCCCTCCTCTTCGGCCTCTCCTTTTTCGCCTTTCTCGCCTTCCTCTTCCTCCTCGAGCGGCAGGCGTTCGACGATCTTCTCCGCGCGGGCCGAGTTGGATTTGACCGTGTTGATGCGGACCTTCGCGCGGGCCGGCGGGAGCAGCCCGTCGACCATCACGATGAAGCCGTCGTCGGTGCGGCCGACGCCGGCACCGCTCTCGTGGATGTCGTCGACCTCGACGACGACCTCCTCGCCCGGTTTGACGGGCTGCTGCTTCAGGTCGCTGATCGGCATGTCGTAGTGCTGACACCACTCGGCCCCGCCGCGGTTGCCGTAGTGCTGACAGCCCATTCCCTCGATACGCTCCTCAAAACTGGGGCAGTCGTCAGCCAGTGGACAGTCCGGCATACAGAAAGCTATCCGGCGGGCGCTCTAAACGTTTCCGACTACCGGCGAGCGACCGCCAGACGGCGGCGAGCCGGCGAGAATTCCCGCCTGGACCACCGGAGGGCGAGGAGACCGGTCCCCAGCGGACGACACCGAGAGTCCACCCATCCCGTCGGGGCGACACGTCGCCAGCGACGGCGCGTCCTCGGCGCCAGCGCCTCCCCGGCGACGGTACGTCGCCAGCAACAGCACGTCGGCGGCGACGGCACACCCCCGCGACTCCTTGACTCGTCGCAGTCGCCGTCCGGCCCATCGAGGCCGTTCCGTCGCAGTGTTGCAGCAACCGGCGACGTTTATACGCTTCTCGCCAACGTGTTACATGGGAGCCATAACTTCCGGGTGGTTCCGGGGTTTCCCAAGGGTCTGTGTATCCGGCTCCCCGTTTTCTGACGTGTCCCTGATCGGCCAGGACGGTCCATCCTCGCTCGGAGGCCCCTAGAGAAATTCACGGACTTCCGAGTACCACATGTCGTGCTCGTCGACGCGGCCGATACGCTCGGCGATGTCGACGGCGAGCGCGTGCCAGCACCGCTGGTCGGGGTCGTCCGTATCGAGGTTGTAGGTCGCGTCCGCGCAGTCACAATCGCCCTCCTCGATGATGTACTCGTCCTCGTGGCCGACGACGACGGTGAAATCCTTGTACTCCTTGACGCGCTCCTCGGCGACCGCCTCGATCGCGCGCTTCCCGCGGTCCCCGTGCTGGTCGACGATGGCGGCGGCTATGGGAGCCTCGAGCTCCCCGGCCTCGGCCAGGGCCGCCCGCCAGTCGTCGACCTCGCTCACAGACGCGATAGACGAGGGCGCTCCAAAACAGCGTCGGTGCGACAGCCGAGCGTCCGACGGTGCCACACGACCAGTCCGACGAACTCGGGCGCGGGTCGCGATCGCAGGCACGAGCGCGGCCGCTGGCGCGGACGGCGGTCCGGGCGGATCCGCTGACGGCAGGGAATCGACCCCCGGTCGCGGAGCGGCACACCTTTGTGTCGGATACCCATACCTCGGCGCATGCTCGATGGTGGTCGCCGTCGCGTCGACGGCCGGCTCGACGCGGCGCGCCGGGAGCTCGCCAGCCTGCCGCGCGGGGTTCGCGTCGCCGGCGCGATCTTCCTCGTCATGATGTGGGTGCTCGGCGTCCAGTACCTCGCGGCCGACGTCGGCATCCCGCTCGCGAGGGCGCTCGGCGCGTCCTCCAACCCCGCGCTGTCGGCGGCGTACCTCGCCACGTTCGGCGTGCTGCTGGTCGCCCCGTTCGTCATCCTCCTCGACTGGGAGTTCGGCGATTCCGCCCGCAGCGCGGCGGGCATCCTCCTCCTGATGGCGTGGTTCGTCGCCGCCGACCGGCTCGCGGACGCCGTGGCGGCCGCGTCCGGACTGCCCTACACGCCCGTCGTCGTGGGGGCGTTCCTCCTGCCGGTGCTCGTCGTCGGCGGGTATCGGTTCCGGCAGCTGGGCGATGCCGAGCGAGGGTCCGGGTAACCCCGGGAACACGGCGCTTTTAGGTCGCCTCGGCGAACGCGACGTATGGACGTGGAGGAAGGCGACGTGACGGTCGAGGTTCCGGAATCGCGCGACGGCGCCAGCGAGGGCACCGGCGGCGGCGTGTTCTTCAACCCCGAGCAGGAGCTGAACCGCGACGTCACCGTTGCGACCCTGCGCGCGTACCACGACCGCGAGCCGCGCGCCGAGTCGTACCTCGACGCGATGGCCGCCTCGGGCGTCCGCGGGGTGCGCGCGGCCAACGAGGGCTACGACGTGACCTGCGCCGACGTCGACCCCGAGGCCGTCGACCTCGCGGAGCGGAACCTCGCGCGCAACGACCTCCCGGGAGAGGCCGTCCATCGCGACGTCAACGCGCTCATGCACGAGGACGTGTTCGACGTCATCGACCTCGACCCCTACGGCACCCCCATCCCCTTCGTCGACGCGGCGATGGCGAACGGCCGGAACCTCGTCTGCGTCACCGCGACGGACACCGCCCCGCTCTGTGGCGCCCACCTCAACAGCGGCATCCGGAAGTACGGCGCCGTCCCGCGCAACACGGACTACCACCCCGAGATGGGGCTCCGCACCCTGCTCTCCGCCCTTATCCGGACGGCCGCGCGCTACGACAAGGCGGCCCGCCCCATCCTCTCGCACGTCTCGCGCCACTACGCGCGGACGTACCTCGAACTGGAGTCCGGCGCGCAGGCCGCCGACGGCTGCATCGACGAGCTGGGCTACCTCTACCACTGCGAGGACTGTCTCCACCGCTACACGGAGAACGGCCTCATCGCCGACCCGCCCGAGGCGTGTCCCGCCTGCGGGAGCAACCGGACGCTGACCGCGGGCCCCCTCTGGCTCGGCGCCGTCGCCGACAGCGACTTCGCCGAGGCGGTCCGCGCGAACGTCTCCGACGACATGGGCGAGGCCAAGCGGGCGCGGAAGCTGCTCGGCCGCGTCGCCGACGAGCTCGACACCCCGACCCACTACGACCAGCATCGCCTCTACAAGCACTGGAGTGAGCCCGCCATCGGCATGGACGACTTCATTGCGCAGTTGCGCGAGGCGGGCTACGATGCCACGCGGGCACACTACCACGGGACCGCGTTCAAGACGACGGCCGACGTCGACGAGATCCGCGACGCGATCCTCGACGAATAGCTGGCCGGCCGGTCGCGAGCGACGGCCGCCGCTTTCGTGGCCGACCGCGAGCGATGGCCGCCGCTTTCGTGGCCGACCGCGAGCGATGGCCGACGCGTTCGTGACCGACCGACGACCCATGCTTTTGTAGTCGACCCGCGAACCTGTTGGCGTGCGAAGCGACATCGAGTCACTCGTCTCGACGGTTCGGCAGGTGGTGGCCCTGGTGCAGTCCGGCCGGGTGACCTTCCTCGCCGCGGGCGTCGCCTACTACGCGTTCATCTCGCTAATCCCCGCGCTCCTGCTGCTGGTCGTCGTCGCCAGCACCGTCTTCGGCGAGGCGTTCGCCGCGACGGTGCTCGACGCGACGCGCCAGTTCCTCGCGCCGGCCGGCCAGGAAGCGGTTACGACCGCCGTCGCCTCCGCCCAGGGGCGCGGCGGTGCGACAGTGTTCGGCGTCGTCGTCCTGCTCTGGTCGACCCTGAAGGTGTTCCGCGGGCTCGACACCGCCTTTCTCGAGGTGTACGGCGTCGAAGCCGACGTCGGCTTCCTCGCGCAGCTCCGGGATGCCGCCACCGTCGCGGTCGGACTCGGGTTCGGCCTCGCCGCCATGGTCGCGGTGGGGACCGTCGTCGCCGCCATCGAGGCCCCCGCCGTGGTCGAGGTCCTCAGCATCCTCCTGTTGCCCGCGCTGTTGACCCTCGTCTTCCTGCCCATCTACTACGTGCTCCCGTATCCGCTGGTCACACTCCGCGAGGCGCTCCCGGGCGCCGTCGTCGCCGCCGTCGGCTGGACGGTGTTACAGGCCATCTTCCAGCTGTACGCCGCGGGCGCCGAGCAGTACAAGGTGTACGGCGTCATCGGCGGGATCCTGCTGCTCGTGACCTGGCTGTACGTCGCCGCGCTCGTCGTCATCGTCGGCGCCGTCGTCAATGCCGTGCTCTCCGACCGCCGCGAGGTCGGCATCGAGCCCGGCGAACCGATGGCGTCGGCCGGGGCAGGGGCGGCCGGCAGTGGGTCGACGGCCAGGGGGGTACCCAGTGGGGCGACGACGACCGGCCCCACCCTGGAAAACGGCGCGGACCGGCAGCTACAACAACGCCCGGGGCCACCCACGGATATGGGCGAACGAGACGGATCGACTGCTGCCGAGTCGGAGCCCGGGGAGCGTCCCCGCGGCGCTCCGGACGTGGCCGAACTCGAATCGGAGGTCAGTCGGCTCCGTGCCGAGCTGGAGTCCTTCGAGGAGGACGTGGAGGAGCGGACCGTCGACCGACCGCAGCTGAAGACGGAGCTGCAGGCGTACGTGCGCAACCGCATGCGCCGCGGGCACGCTCGCGACTGGGGGCCGTATCTGGTCCTCCTCTACGGGACGGTCATGACCCTCGGCGCGTTCTACTTCCTGAGCGGGATCTACGCAATCGCCGCGATGATCGTTCTCGGCCTCTCGACGCTCGGCCTCTACGCGCTGTTCCTGATCGTCGGTGTCGGCCTTAACGCGGCGGGTGTCCCGGGCAAGGCGATCGACTACGTCCGCGGTCGGGGTGACGACTGACGATGCGAGGGCTCGGTGAGATCGCGATCGCCAAGGCGCTCCCGGAGGTGTTCGTCGTGCTCGCCGCCCTCGTCACGACGCTGGCCGACACCTGGTTCGTGTTCGGCGCGCTCACGCTGGGCTACTGGTTCCTCCCGGAACGCTGGAGCCCCCAGCCGCGTCGCCGGATGGGGACCCTGATGGCGCTCGCGACCTGTACGCTCGCAGCGGTGACGGCGCTGAAACACGGCTTCGCCGTCCCGCGACCGGGCGGCGCCGCGACGCCCGAGTGGTTGCCTGGCCTCGTCGCGGTGTGGTTCGAGAACACGGTGAGCGCCGACGGCTTCGGGTTCCCCAGCGGGCACGCGGCCGGCGCGACGATCCTCTACGGCGGCCTCGTCTTCGTCCTCGACTGGGCGGACCGGCGCCGACGGACCATCCTGTTCGGCACCGTCGCCGTCGCCGTCGCGTTCTCCAGGGTCGCGCTGCAGGTCCACTACCTCGTCGACATCGTCGCCGGCGCGGTCCTGGGCGTCGCCGTCCTGTTCGGCGGGCTCTGGCTCGCCGGCGGCGACGTCCGCCGGTTACTCGCCGGCGACGACATCTCGGACAACCTCGCGGAGACGGACCCCCTCGCCGACCTCGACCCGACGCCGGTCTTCCTCGTCGCGAGCGCGGTCGGCGCCGGCGGCGTCGTCGTCTCCATCGTCGGCGGCTATCACGAGGGCGTCCTCGAGGGCGCGATGGCCATCGGCACGGCGCTCGGCGGGGCTGGCGCGTGGCAGGTCATGGACGGCGACGAGCCGACCGTCCCTCCCCGTCTCGCCGTCCCCGGCTTCGTCGTCGCTGGCGGCCTCTGGCTGGGCGCACTGGCGCTGAAACCGCCGGTCCCCGTCGCGGCGATGCTGGCGACCCTTGGCATCGCGATCATCATCGGCCTCCCGGCACTGCAGCGCCGGATCTGACGTCGGGCGGGGCGAGGGCGAACCAGGCCGCAGCGCGCGAAAAGCGGCCACTTTACTCCAGAATCCGCTTGAGATTTCGAATCATCGTGTCGGTCTCGCGTTCCAGCTGGCGGGAGACCAGCGGCCTCGCGAGCGTGCCGAGGACGCCGTTGGCGACAGGCTCGTACTCGTTGACGTACCTGAGCCTCGTTCCGCCGTTCGACGGTTCGAGTTCGTACGTGACTCTCCCCTCCTGATTCCCGGATACCTCGTGAACCGCCTCGGGGTCAAGCCCCGAGGCTTCCCGTGGTTTAGTCGGACACTCCCATCCGACCATCGGCCTGATAGCCTCGGGCGGTCGGATGGGTCACGGTCGGGGCGTCCACGGCCCCCGATGCCTGCCGTCGCACCTTCCGAACAACGGGAAGGCTGTTGAGAGCAGGCACATTCCAATCGAGTTTCTTCACGCCTTTCACGGCGATATTGACGCTTGCACCACGGTCACTGTGGTCTTGATGCTCACAGTCCTTGCACTTGAACCGCTTCTTGTTGCGATTCGCCCGTTCCGTGTGTCCGCACATCGGACACCGTTGACTCGTGTACTCGGGGTTAATCCACGCGGTCGGGATGCTCTCGAATGACGCCTTGTACGACGTGTAGTATTGCAGAGCGCGGAACGGGAGGTGGTGCAAGCGTCGGTTCATCCGCGTACCGTAGTCGATACTGTCGCGCATCTCTTTGAGGTCTTCAAAGACGATGCACGGTCTCTCAAACTGACGGCTCCACTCCACGATGTGCCGAGACACTTTGTGGAGTCGGTCACGAACGAACCGTTCCTCACGCCCTTCGAGAGTGTCGTGGATGCTATCCTTCCCCGCGTTCTGGACGCGCTTTCGCATCGTGAAGTAGCGGTGACGCTCGAACTTGATTTCGGGGAAGTCGATGACCAACGTGTCCTCAACCCCGTCCCCGGAGAGTGCGGTGAGTGCCACGTTGTCCTCGTTCACATCTACACCGACGACCGTCCGCGAGTCCTGTTTGTTTCGAACGGTCTGTTCGGTGTTGGTGACGTTGATGTGCAACTCGGCGTTGTCGTTGTGGAACAGGGCTTCTGCCGTCCCAATTTTCCACTCGTCGCTCGTGAGCGCGGTCTTGAGAATATCGAGGTGGGCGTCGTCACCGTCAAGGACGCCCTTAACGTGATTGTACGGCTTCGCGCTGATGCGAAACGCCACGTCACCGTCGTCGGTGAGTGAAAGGTTGTACCCTTCCTCGTAGTTGGCTCGAAGCGGGTACTCGCCGTCCTTGGTGTGGCTCGGCTGGCCGAAGTCGTCGTACTCGTAGTAGTTCTCCATCGCGCCGAGTGCTTTAGCGACAACGCGCTGAGTCGTGTTTTTCACGAGGTTGGCATCGTCGGCCACACGGTCGGGGATGGCGTCCCAGTCCACGCCTTGCTTGGCGAGGCGGATGGTTTCGTTGTACACCGAGCGTGATTCGAGACAGGCGTCACGGAGCAGGCTCTCGTTGTCACTCTGGATGTCGAGTTGGAAGTCCAGCGTCTTGATGAGAGCCTGTTCGTTGGTCATTCTTGGTCGTTGGGTTGGACGTGACGGTAGTGGAGGAGGAGCGTTCGGAGTACGCTGTCGAAACTCGTGTGGCCCTCCTCGTCCTTGAGTTCGTCAAGGTCGTCGTACACGGCATCGGATACCTTGAGTTGCTTCGTCACGTCTACTCCTTGTTCCCCCACACTTAAAAGTCTACTGGAGGTAGTCTGTGAGTCACTTCAAAGAATACTTTTGATTGGTCGTTGTGTTGGTAGGTATGGGTGAGAAGCGGTCAAACCACACGGTGTACAACGTCAACTACCACTTCGTGTGGTGCCCGAAGTACCGCCACGCGATACTCGAACCAATCGAGGACTCGCTGGAAACGAGTTTCCGTGAGGTGTGCGACGAGTATGGCTACGAGATACTGTCGTTGCACATCTCTCCCGACCACGTACACTTGTTTCTGTCAGCCCATCCGAAGTACGCGCCGAGCGAAATTGTGCGGACGGTCAAGAGCATCACAGCACGGGAGATGTGGGAACAGCACGAACCGTTCTTGGAGGAGTACCTGTGGGGTGGCGGGTTTTGGGAGGAATCGTACTACGTGGGGACGGCAGGCGATGTTTCGACCGACACAATTGAGCAGTATATTGAGCGAACGGAACACGTTTAATGGGGCTTACGGCCTTCACCCTCGGGGTCAAGCCCCGAGGCACTCGGCCTGCTCCGCCTGTAGACACGGCGGCTCGGCGGGTCGAGTTCGACGTCCCGGAATCGCGAGTGGAGGTCGATGCCGAAGACCTCGTACGTGAGCTCCCCGGCGTGGCCGACCTCCGTCTCCTCGACGGTATTGATGGTCTCCAGGCTCGGAATGATTTCCGTGTGGTTCCCGGGCTGGCGGATGAACTCGAAGACCTCCTCCGGCGGTGCGTCGATCCGGGCCTCGCGCTCGATGGTCGGCATGACTGCTTGTGCGGCGAGATTTGGTAGCGATAGTCCATAAAGACGGGTTACGATCGGTCGAGTGCGCTTGATTTCGGGTGTGGTCGTGTATCTTCGTCTGCGACGTTGCTCGGCATGCTTGGAGATCGCGGCCCATTGAAGCGGTCGCTTTCTGCGTGGTTTGTCTGGGTTTCGTTGCCAGCGACACCACTCAGTATGCTGGGGACTACCCCGCCGCTGAACGGTCGCACTTATAAACAAGTCCGGTTCACATCGCCAGTGACACCACTCAGCATGCCCAGAAAGCCCCAGCCGCTGACCGGTCGCGCTGCTCGC